>NZ_CP064188.1:975955-1301273 GCF_015353075.1 Rhizobium sp. 007
GGCCAGTTCGGCAATTCGCTGACCTCGGGCCGCTCGGTCTGGGCGATGGTTTCGGCAGCCGCCCCCGTTTCCTTCAAACTGGCGCTCTGTTCCATCATATTGACAGCGGTCGTCGCCATCCCCCTCGGCATGATCGCAGCGCTCAATCAGAATTCCAAGCTCGACTATACGATCCTCGGCTCGGCCCTGTTCTTATGGGCAATTCCTGCCTATGTCGCCGGCCCGCTGCTCATGGTCGGGTTGATCGTCTTCCTGCCGATGATCAAGGTTCCCTACGGCTGGGGCGGTATCTTTGATGTCCGCATTCTGCTGCCCCTGATTGTTTTGTCCTTTCAGCCGATCGCGCTTATCGTACGCCAGACGCGTGCGGCAGTCATTGAAGTGCTGTCGGAGGACTTTGTACGCACGGCACGCGCCAAGGGCGTGCCGGAAATCGTCGTCGCTCTCAGGCATATCCTGCGCCCGGTGCTGACCCCGGTCGTCACCCAGCTCGGGCTCATCATGATCACCATCGTCAACGGTGCGATCTTCGTCGAACTGGTCTTCGGCCTACCCGGCCTCGGCCGCCTGACCGTGCAGGCGCTCACGAATTCCGATTATCCCGTCATCCTGGCGATCACGCTCATCGGATCCTTCCTAGTCATGGTCTCGAACCTTCTGGTCGATATTCTCTATCCGCTGCTTGACCCACGCGCCAACGATGCAAGAAGGAGCCGCTGACAATGTCCGCCGTCCCCCTCTCGACGATCGAGACCGCCGAAGAACCGCCGGTCAGCCTGTGGCGCGATGCCTGGTTCCGCCTGAAGCGCAACAGACTTGCCCTTTTCGGCCTCGCCGTTGTCCTTGTGCTGGCCCTCGCAGCGGTCTTGGGACCATACCTTACGCCCTATGACTACCTGGGCCAGGACCTTGGGGCCCGCAACGCCGCGCCCTCGCTGACACATCTATTCGGCACCGATGATCTTGGCCGGGATGTCTTCAGCCGCGTCGTCTACGGCACACGCACTGCCTTTCTCGTCGCCGTGATCGTCACGCTCGTCGCCGTTCTGATCGGACTGACCCTCGGCGCTGTCGCTGGCTTCTTCGGTGATCCGTTTGATCGCGTCCTGATGTGGCTGACCGATGTCACCATGTCCGTGCCGAACCTGCTCCTGGTCGTCGTCATCAACGCTTCGCTGAAATCGCCGATAACCAACTGGATGGAGGCCCGCTACCTGGAGACGCTCAATCCTTTTTATCGTCAGACGGTTTGGGTGGATTTCATCCTGGTTTTCGGGTCAATGGCCCTGATCGCCTGGCCGCCTTACGCCCGTCTCGTCCGCGCCCAGGTCCTGTCGATCCGCAGCCGGCCCTATATCACGGCGGCGCAGGCGCTCGGCCTTTCGAACTGGATCGTCATCAAGCGCTACGTCATTCCGAATGCGCTCGGTCCGCTGATCGTTTCCGTCAGCGCCGGTCTCGGTACGGCGATGGTGCTTGAAAGCGCCTTCAGTTTCCTCGGTGTCGGGGTCAATCCGCCCACGCCCAGCTGGGGTAACATGATCTCTGATGGCCTGCGTGTCTGGCAGCATTATCCGCACCTACTTGCCGCGCCGGCGGCTGTGCTTGGCCTTGCCTCGGTTGCTTTCAGCTTCCTGGGCGACGGTCTCAATGACGCGCTCAATCCGCGGGGCAGCAAGTAATGAACACGACGACCATTGAACGCCTTCTGGATGTGCGCGACCTCACCGTCGAGATCGAGACACGCCGCGGTACCGCCGTCGTGGTCGATGGCATCGATCTTTACGTCAACAAAGGCGAAACGCTCGGCGTCGTCGGCGAGTCCGGCTGCGGCAAGAGCTTGACGATGCTGAGCCTGATGCGGCTCCTGCCAAACAAGATCAAGGTCGCCAGGGGCACGGCATATTTCGACGGACGCGATCTGCAGACGATGTCGAACGCCGATTTGCGGAAGGTGCGGGGTGGTGAAATCGGCTTCGTCTTCCAGGATCCGATGACCTCGCTCAATCCGGTGATGCGTGTCGGCGACCAGATCTGCGAACCGCTGATCTATCATCGCAAGATGAGCAAGGCAGATGCCCGCGTACGGGCGGTCGAACTCCTGCGACTGGTCGGTATTCCCGGCCCTGAGGAACGCCTGATGGCCTACCCGCATGAGCTTTCCGGCGGCATGCGCCAGCGCGTGATGATCGCAATCGGCCTTGCCTGCAATCCGAAGCTTCTGATCGCCGACGAACCGACCACGGCGCTCGACGTCACGATCCAGGCCCAGATCGTCGATCTCGTGAAGGAGCTGCGGGCCAAGCTTGGCATGTCGGTCGTGTGGATCACGCACGATCTGGCGCTGATTGCAGGTCTCGTCGATCGCGTGGCCGTGCTTTATGCCGGCACTGTCGTCGAAGATGCGCCGGTCGATGAGCTCTATGCCCGGCCGAGCCATCCTTATACGCGGGGGCTGCTTGCGTCGATCCCTAAGCTTTCGGATGCGCCTGCAAGCCGTCTAAGTTCGATTGGGGGAACACCGCCTGAGCCCGGCCGCCGTCCGACGGGGTGTCCGTTTGCCCCGCGCTGTCCGCTTGTCGAGGCGATCTGCCACGAGCGCGTTCCGAAGCTTGAACCTTTGGCTGGAGCCGCCAACCACCGCGCCGCATGTTTTGTGGTCCAGAAAATGCAGGAGGCTGCGTGATGGGCGCGGAACCGCTTCTTAAGATCGAAAACCTGGTCAAGCACTTCCACGTCAAGCTCGGCGCTTTCGGCGAGCGCTCGGCAACCGTCTATGCGCTCGACAACGTCAATCTGGATATCATGGAAGGCGAGACCTTGAGCCTTGTCGGGGAATCTGGTTGCGGCAAATCGACGACCGGATTCACGATCCTCAATCTCTACAAGGCGACGAGCGGCAAGGTTGTCTACAAGGGTCAGGATCTGTCGAGGCTTGGCGAAAGGGAAATGCGGCCATTCCGCCGCGACCTGCAGATCGTCTTTCAAGATCCCTATTCGACGCTCAATCCGCGTATGACGATCGGCGAGGCGATCGGCGAACCGATCCTCTTCCACAAGTTGTGCGCCAAGGCCGAGCTCAAGGGCAGGGTCGCAACCCTCCTGAGTGATGTAGGGCTGCCGACGCGCTTTGCGCAGCGTTATCCGCATGAGCTTTCAGGTGGCCAGCGCCAGCGCGTCGTCATCGCGCGTGCGCTTGCCTGCCAGCCGAAATTCATCGTCTGCGACGAGGCAATCTCAGCGCTCGACGTGTCGATCCAGGCACAGATCATCAATCTGCTGCTCGACCTGCAGGAAAAATACAGCCTCACCTATCTCTTCATCGCGCATGACCTGGCGGTCGTCCGCCATATCAGCACGCGCGTCGGCGTCATGTATCTCGGCCGGCTTGCCGAGCTTGCCAGCCGCGAAGAGCTGTTCGGTAATCCGCTGCATCCCTATACGAAGGCGCTACTTTCGGCCGTGCCGGAAACCGATCCTTCTCACGAGCGAAGCCGCAAGCGCCAGATCCTGCAGGGTGACGTTCCAAGTCCGCTCGACCCGCCGCCCGGCTGCCGCTTCCACACCCGCTGCCCGATCGCAATCGATGTCTGCAGCAGGCTCGTTCCGGAATGGAAGGAAGCAAAACCCGGCCATCTCGTTGCCTGCCACGCCGTCAATACGGGACAGACGACATGACGCTGAAAGTCGCCATCATTGCCGACGATCTGACCGGGGCGCTCGATACGGGCACGCCGTTCGTGAAGGCAGGGCTTGCGGTTGCGGTTGCCATTGATGTCGAGGCGACAAAAGAGGCGATTGCGATGAGCGCCGATGTCGTCGTGATCAACACAGCCTCGCGTGCTCTTGCCGAGGATGCCGCCGCACACAGGGTGCGGCTCGCAGCAGAGGTCTTGCTGCCCGCCGAACCTGCGATCGTCATGAAGAAGATCGATTCCAGGTTAAAAGGCAACGTCGCTGCCGAAAGCTCGGCCCTTGCCGAGGTATTCGCCTTCAAGTCGGTTCTGGTCGCGCCGGCGGTTCCAGATCAGGAGCGCTTTACCTATCGCGGCTGCGTCGTCGGGCGCGGTGTCGATAATCCGATCCCGGTTGCCGAGCTTTTTGCCAACCATTCGCAAACAGTTGCTGTTGCAGATGCCGAGGACGATATTGACCTCGACTCTATCGCCGGCGAAAATGATTGGCGTTCGGTTCTTGCCGTCGGCGCGCGTGGCCTTGGCGCGGCCCTGGCCCGACGCCTGGGTAAAGCAGGCGGGCAAAGCCAAACCTTTGAGCCGGCCCGCAAGACGCTCTTTGCCTTCGGTTCCCGCGATCCGATTACGGCCCAGCAGATGGACCACCTTGAGGCATCCGGTGCCTTGCGCACGGTCGCCGACGCACCGATGGGGGTTGTGGAATGCGGCGAAGGCTTGGCGCTGCCGGCTCTGCTTCGCTGTAGCGGCGAAATAGCAGATGATTCTGCAGCCGTAGCCCATCGCTTTGCGAAAGGCGTAAAATCGGCCATGGACGATACGCGGCCGGATATATTGATGGTTGGCGGTGGCGATACTGCGCTTGCGGTGTTTCGCGAGCTTGGTATCCGCATCCTTGTCCCGAAAGGTGAAATCGAGGCAGGTGTGCCGTGGTTCGACGTTACAGCCGCAGACGGGCGGCATCTCCGTTCTGCGGTAAAGTCCGGGGGCTTCGGCAGCGCCGATAGTTTGCTAAGACTGATTGTGCGGAATCAGGCGGCGTAGCGGATGCCGGCGGGGAGAATGAACGTGGATGAAGCAAATGGCGCATCTTTGAACGCGGGCACCGGCCCAGCTGCAAAGCCAGAACGCGGAAAGGCCGTGAAGCTGGTCGATCGCGTCTTCGACCAGCTTCTGGAGCGTATTCGCGCCGGAAACTATCCTCCTGATTCACGCTTGCCGGGAGAGCATGAACTGGCTTCGATGCTCGGCGTATCGCGCCCGATCGTTCGCGACGCGCTCGCACGCTTGCGCGACCAGGGCATGGTTTATGCCCGACAGGGGGCAGGAACCTTCGTCAGCGCCCACGGTTCGCCTGCCGCGCAACTGGCTTACTCGCCTGTCAAGACGATCGCGGACATTCAGCGTTGCTACGAATTCCGCCTGACGATCGAGCCCGCGGCGGCCTACTTCGCCGCCAAACGCCGCGACAGTGCAGCGCTTGAGAAGATCGCAACAGCGCTTGCGGACCTTCGCGAGGCGACGAATCACCAGCTTCATCGAACGGACGCCGATTTCCTGTTTCATCGGGCTGTCACTGAGGCTGCGAACAATCACTATTACACGGCCTCCATGGACGCCCTCAAACCGCATATCGCGGTCGGTATGCATCTGCATGGGCTCTCGCTTCTCGGCCCCCGACAAGGGCTTCAGAAAGTGTTTCAGGAACACGATGAAATCTACAAGGCAATTGCCGACGGCCGGGCAGACGACGCCCGGGATCTGATGCAGGCCCATCTTGAAGGATCGAGAGATCGCCTCTTCGAGGGCCGGGTTCTCGACCTTTCCTTTTAGGCATCAGCGACGCTGCACGGAGGTCGGTCGCTGCCACGGTTTGCGATCGACACTTTCGTCTGCGCTCCTCTCATGGAAAAGACAAAACAGTCTCTATTGGCGCGTGCCCGTTTGCGCTTGCACATGCTACGATATTGTTTCCTTCAACAGTTAGGGACGATCAACTCATGACGGGCCAAGATGGCAGTATTCTTGATTATGTCGGGATTCTTGCCGTGTTTTTTCTCGTAGGCGCCAACGGTTTCTTCGTGGCTGCCGAATTCGCATTGGTTTCCGTCAGGCGCAGCCGCGTGACCGAGCTCGTGACCGCCGGACGTATGAACGCTTCAGCGCTTCAGCGGGCCGTGGACAATCTCGATGCAAACCTTGCGGCAACACAGCTCGGCATAACGATCTCTTCGCTCGCTCTGGGCTGGGTCGGCGAACCGGCCCTGGCGCATCTGATCGAGCCGCTATTGACATGGCTGCCCGGTGACTGGGCTAGGACAGGCTCTCATGCCATCGCAGTCGTCATTGCGTTCGTGATCATAACGGCGCTTCACATCGTGCTTGGCGAACTGGCACCGAAGAGCCTCGCTCTCCAGCGTAGCGAGGGAACGTCATTGGCCGTGGTCCGGCCGCTTGGGTTCTTTCTTATCATATTCAAGCCGGCGATATTTGCCCTCAATGGTATGGGTAACCTCGTGCTTCGTGCTTTCGGCCTTCATGCCGGAACTGGCGAATCCTCCTTCCATTCACCGCAAGAGCTGAAGTTGCTGGTGGCCGAAAGCCAGGAGGCGGGTCTTCTCAACCAGGTGCAGCAGCAGCTCGTCGAGCGCGTGCTCAATATCGGCGAGAGACCAATCTCCGACGTCATGACACCGCGTCTCGATGTCGAGTGGTTCGACGCCGACGACAGCGAGGCAGAAATCCTGAGGACGATTAGGGAATGCAGGCACGAACAGCTTCTCGTCGCTCGCGGCTCAATCGACGAGCCGATCGGGATGGTTCTTAAGAAGGACCTGCTCGATCAAGTTTTGGACGGCGGCAAGATCCGGCCGATGGATGTCATCAAGCAGCCGCTGGTGCTTCACGAAGGAACCTCGGTGGTCCGCGTGCTCAGCAGCTTCAAGGCGTCACCGGTCCACCTCGCTATCGTCATCGACGAATATGGCAGTCTGGAGGGGATTGTCACGCAAACGGACTTGCTGGAGGCGATCGCCGGGGAACTGCCGGGGTCCGACGAGGAACCGGCTATCGTCGTTCGCGAAGACGGCTCACTGCTTGTTGATGCAATGATGCCGGCCTTCGACGCTTTCGAAAAACTAGGCCTGCGCAATAAACCGGATGCTGATTTCCATACGCTTGCGGGCTTTGCCCTTCATCAGCTCCAGCACATCCCGGAGACCGGTGAGGTTTTCGAGTTTGACGGATGGCGATTCGAGGTCATCGATATGGATGGTATGCGCATCGACAAGATCTTGGCGACGCGCAGTTCGACGCAAGGAGCGGATATCTAGGCTGGCTGCCATTGCCGATGCCAGATGACTGATCCGATGTATCCGATCGCCAACGACTTTTGAAATCTCTACCGCAACTGCAATTATGCCTGCCATTATCAGGTTTCATAAACTCGATTCCCGGCGATTAGACGCTGCATCTGGAGCTCCGGCACCTGCGGTTCATAGATGCCAATCAATCGCCGGGCAGAAAGAAATTTCCCTGTCGTCCATTACGGGAAATCCTCATTCCTTTTATCTATTAAATTTATAGACAATAGTCTGTTTCACCATTCAAATCGGAAAGGAAAACAGATGGCCGCTTTGCGACTGGTCGGAATTGCCGGCAGCTTCAATCGTCCTTCGAAGACCTACGCACTCGTTGAAGACGTTGCGGATCGCGCGGCTCAAAGATATGGCTTCGAGCGTACCGTTTATGATCTGCACGATGTTGGCCCATCGCTCGGCCGTGCGTTATGGCGAAAGGACCTGGACGATCAGGCGAGGGGCGTCATCGACGCGATCGTCAGCGCTGACGTTTTGATCGTCGGCTCACCGACTTATAAGGGATCCTATCCCGGTCTGTTCAAACATTTGATCGACCTTATCGACCCCGATGAATTGCGCGCAAAGCCGATCATCATCACGGCAACTGGCGGCGGAGACCGGCATGCTCTGATGGTCGAGCATCAACTGCGGCCGCTCTTCGGTTTCTTCATGTCCCACACTCTGCCGACGGCCGTCTATGGATCGGACCGCGATTTCGCGGACTACAGGGTTTCTTCGGAGCCACTGTCCAAGAGGATTGGCGAAGTTGTGAGCGAACTTGCAGCTTTCTTTCCCGCAGACGACGCGATCCTCGCGGCCGCCGAATAACGTTTAACGCTTGATATCCTCGCGGGACAAAGAGTGATCCGATGCAGACAACCCGGTGCACGGCCGCAATCATATGCCGCAGCATGTCGAGGTTTGACTTACGAAGAGGCGTGTCGCGATGAGCCGAATACTCATTCTACCCGGCCTCTTCGGTTCAGGCGAGGGGCACTGGCAGCACCATTGGTTGAGGGAGCATCCGGACAGCCGGCTTGTCGAACAGGACGATTGGGATCGGCCCCGCTTGCACGACTGGATGCTCAGACTTGAGGAGACACTAGCCGAGGAGGACGATGCCTATATTGTCGCTCACAGTCTCGGTTGCCTTTTGGCGGCTCAGTTGGCAGGTCGGCCATCGGCTCGGCGCGTCAGAGGAGCCCTTCTTGTTGCGCCATGCGATCTGCCTTCGACAGAAGCACTCCACCCCGGCCACCTCGACTTTGGGACGATGCCGACCAAGGCGCTTCCATTTGCGAGCATCGTCGTCGGAAGTCTCAACGATATCCATATAAGCCTTGACCGGTTGACGATGTTTGCGCGCCTCTGGAAATCCGACCTCAGGAACATCGGATTGGCCGGACATATCAATGTTGCAAGCGGATTCGGGCGCTGGCCGAGCGGGTATGGCCTTTTGACAGCGTTGAAGAGCCGAACCCGCCACCGGCGGCAGGTTGAAGGCACGCGATCGCTCACCAATGTTTGAAGCGTGCTGCCGCAAGCCGCTTGCTGTCGGCCAAGATGAGCGTATATCGCTAGCGAAAGATGAAATTCAACGGTGATCCAGGAGAGAGGAACCTACCCATGAGCCTTCGTATCAACGATATTGCACCAGATTTCTCCGCCGAGACGACGCAGGGACCAATCCGTTTTCATGAGTGGATTGCAGACGGTTGGGCGGTGTTGTTCTCGCATCCGAAGAACTTCACCCCGGTCTGCACGACGGAACTCGGCGCGATGGCCGGGCTCGAACAGGAATTCAGTAAACGTGGTGTCAAGATCATCGGCATATCCGTCGATCCGGTGGAAAGCCACGGCAAGTGGAAGAACGACATCAAGACGGCTACCGGTTTCGATGTCGGCTATCCACTGATCGGCGACAAGGATCTCAAGGTCGCCAAGCTCTATGACATGCTGCCGGCAGGCGCAGGCGAGAGCTCGGAAGGCCGCACGCCGGCCGACAACGCCACCGTGCGCTCCGTCTTCGTCATCGGCCCCGACAAGAAGATCAAGCTCATCCTCACCTATCCGATGACGACGGGCCGCAACTTCAATGAAATCCTGCGTGCCATCGACTCCATCCAGTTGACGGCCAAGCATCAGGTAGCGACACCTGCTAACTGGCAGCAAGGGGAAGACGTCATCATCACGGCTGCGGTTTCGAACGATGACGCGATCTCGCGCTTCGGCTCTTTCGACACCGTCCTTCCTTATCTCAGGAAGACCAAGCAGCCGACCGGCTGATTGGGGCCTCCGCGGACATGATAGGATCGGCGCGCATTGACCACGGAAGCGGGAGATACGCCCGATCCTTTGTCCCCGATCCTTTGCACAATCCGCACTCATGTCGTCCGTCCGCGTCTTCCACATCGCTTCGTTCGGCGGCAGCCGCTCGATAAGCTCTAGCGAGGTACGGTGGTGGACGCAAGCATGCGCCGCTCGCGCGCTATGGATCATTTCCGCTGACATGCGGTCGATGTTTCGGTGCCCGAACCGACGGGATGCATGCATAATCGACTGGAAGCAAGATCTCACGGTTGCGCTCTGCGCTGCCCTGAGCGCTCGGCGCGGTCCGGTCGATCGCGACGTCAGACCTTCCGGGGGCGGACTTCCATGAATAGGTATGGTGCGCCGGTTCCCGAAGGGATCGCATAGACGTCATAGGACGCCTGCGGGTCGTCTCCCATCCCCAACGAGCCAGGTGGCATGCCCGGCACGGCCAGCCCTCGGACCGGCGGCCGCTCCCGCAGCAGGCGTTGAACGGCCTCAAGCGGAACATGCCCCTCAAGGTAGTATTCCTCGACGATGGCAGTGTGGCATCCCTCCACGGCGGCAGGCACGCCAAGCCGCGCCTTGACCGCGGCAAGGTCGTCGGTGTCGCGGGCGTCGACGGAAAATCCTGCCGCGGCCATCGCCTTCGACCATTCATGACAGCAGCCGCAGTTCGGATCCTTGTAGACCGTCATCTTCGACGGGGCCGCGGCGCGGACCCCTCCAACAACGAACGCCAGGGCGGATGCCGCCAATGCTATGAAGCTTCTCCTGTGCATCGTCTCCACTCCTCGATATCCTGCCGCCCGGGCGGATCCGGGCGGCAGGGATCCGCTATTTTACCTCGGTGACGGTCAGCTTGCCATTCACGCGTTCGGCAACGAACTCGATGTTCGAACCTTCCTTCAGCTTTTCGAGCAGAGCCGCGTTTTCAACGCGGAAGACCATCGTCATCGCCGGCATGTCGAGGCTCTTCAGGTCTTCATGCTTGATGGTGACCTTCTTCGCCTTGGCGTCGATCTTGTTGACGACGCCTTTGGTGAATTCCTGGGCAAACGCACCGAAGGCCGCGCTGGCGGAGAGCAGGGCGGCGATGCCGATCTTGATCATTGCCGTTTTCATGCTTGTGACTCCTTTTTACAGATTACTTGCCAGCGACGGTGACGTCGCCGTGCATGCCGGCTTCATAGTGGCCGGGGATCAGGCAGGCGAACTTGAACTGGCCGTCGGTGGTGAACTTCCAGACGATCTCGCCGGATTGACCGGCCGGAAGTCGGATCGAATTCGGATCGTCATGTTCCATCTCCGGGAACTTCTCCATGACTGCCTTATGCTCAAGAATCTTGTCTTCCTGATCGAGCACGAACTCGTGGTCGAGCGTTCCGGCATTCTTGATCGCGATCTTGACCGTCTGCCCCTTGCGGACGTTGAAGACGGCGGGAGTGAATATCATCTTCCCGTCGTCGGTTTCCTTCATCGTGACGCGGATCGTTTGTGTTGCCTTGGCTTTATCGCCAGGTTCGCCAATGGCCATTTTTTCACCGTGACCGCCAGCGTGATTGCCGGTAGCCAGGGCTGGGGTTGCGAGGGCGACCAGCGCCAGTGCCAATACATAGTTTTTCATGGGTAAATCCTTTTTTTATGTGGAAGATGAGCCTCAGCCGTTTGTCGGCTTGGGTGTGATTTGCGTTTTCGCGTCTTTGGCCTTGGTCGCGTCCGGCAGTTCGCCGCTCCACTCCCAAGCCTGGGTCCCGGGCGGGTTTTCGTACCAGCCCGGATCGGAGTAATCGTCCGCCGAGATGCCCTCGCGGACCTTCACGACCGAGAACATGCCGCCCATCTCGATGGGGCCGTGCGGCCCCCAGCCGGTCATCATGGGAATGGTATTCTCGGGAATGGGCATTTCCATTTCGCCCATGTCGGCCATGCCCTTGGTGCCCATGGGCATGTATTCCGGCTGCAGCTTCTTGATCTTCTCGGCGACCTTCGACTTGTCCGCGCCGATGAAGGTCGGGATGTCGTGACCCATGGCGTTCATCGTGTGGTGCGACTTGTGGCAGTGAATCGCCCAGTCGCCGAGGTACTTGGCGTCGAACTCATAGGCACGCATCGCACCAACAGGGATGTCGATGCTCACCTCCGGCCACCGCGCTTCCGGCCGCACCCAGCCGCCGTCGGTGCACGTCACCTCGAAGTCGTAGCCATGCATGTGGATTGGATGGTTCGTCATCGTCAGGTTCCCGACGCGGACCCGCACCCTGTCGTTCTTCGAAACGACGAGCGGGCTGATGTCCGGAAACACGCGGCTGTTCCAGCACCACATGTTGAAGTCGGTCATCTCCATGATGCGCGGCACGTACGATCCAGGATCGATGTCGTAGGCGTTGAGCAGAAAGACGAAGTCGCGGTCGACGCGCATGAACTTCGGATCCTTGGGATGGACGACGAAGAAGCCCATCATGCCCATGGCCATCTGCACCATCTCATCTGAATGCGGGTGGTACATGAAGGTGCCGGATTTCACGAGGTCGAACTCGTAGACGAAGGTCTTGCCGGCAGGAATGTGCGGCTGCGTCAGCCCGCCGACGCCGTCCATGCCCGACGGCACGATCATGCCGTGCCAGTGGATCGTCGTGTGCTCCGGAAGCTTGTTCGTCACGAAGATGCGGATGCGATCTCCTTCGACGGCCTCGATGGTTGGCCCCGGAGATTGGCCGTTGTAACCCCACAAGTAGGCGGTCATGCCGTCGGCCATCTCGCGTTCGACCGGTTCGGCAACGAGGTGGAACTCCTTGACGCCGTTGTTCATCCGGTGGGGCAGGGTCCAGCCGTTGAGCGTGACGACCGGCTGGTAGTCCGGACCCGAGGTCGGGTGAAGCGGCGGCTGCATGTCCGCCGATTCCATTGTCGGGGCGTCGGGAAGGCCCATCGCCGACGTCTTCGTCCAGGTTCCCGCCGCAAGCAGGGCCGCGCTCGCACCGAACAGTTGTCGTCTGTTGAACATGGTGATGTCCTTTCTCAATGGCCGCCGCCACCGCTGCTTTCGGAAGCAGCGGCGACCTCGGTCTCTGCCGACGCGTTCGTCGCACCGCCGCCGTAGATGGCTGGCGCGAGGTTGGCTTCGGCCAGCCAGAAGTCTCGCTTCGCGTTGACGGAGAGCTGGATGGAGTTGATCTTGTCGCGGGTGTCGGTGAGCAGCTCGAAGGTGTTGGTGATCATGCCGTTGTAGGTCAGCAGGGATTCCTCCTCGACCTTGGTGCGCAACGGCACGACGGCGTTGCGGTAGTGCCGCGCGATGTCGTAATTCGAGCGGTAGGCCTCGTAGGCGGAGCGCGCTTCCGAGCGGACGTTGACGGCCTTCTCCGCGAGCTGGTTCGCCGCCCGCATGTACGCCGCCTCGGCCTTGCGCATCCGGGCCTTGCCGGTGTCGAAGATCGGGATTGCGAACTCCAGTTCGACCTGGGCGGTCGTCCTGGTCTTCTTCTCGTCGTCCTCGATTTCCCGTTCGGTTTCGAAACCGGTCAGGATTTCGAGGTCGGTGACGTAGCGCGTCGCCTCGGTGAGGCCGTAGGATCTGGCAGTTGCCTCGAGTTCGAGCTTCGCCACCTGGAGGTCTATCCGATTTCGGAGTGCTTCGGCCTCGATGGTGTCGCCCCTGACGACGGACTTTGGAAGGGGAGGCAGGCTGTTTGGAACCTGGTAGTCCAGGTCCGTGCCCCAAAGGCCCATGAGCCGTGTCAGCTCCTCCTTGGCGAGACGGGCCGCCAGCCGGGCTTTCGCGGTCTCTCCGGCGAGTTCGGCGACGAACACATGTTCGCGGGCCTGGGCGCCCTTGGTCATCGAGCCGGTCTCGCCCAGCTTCTCCGCAAGCTCGGAAGCGGCGTCCGCCGTCGCCTGGGCGCGCTGGAGCTGCCCGACGTTCTCCCAGGCTGCCACCGCGCCGATCCAGGCACGCCGCGTGTCGGCGGCGACCTGGAGCGTTTTCACGGCCGCGGTCAACTGCGCCTGCCGGAAGCGGGTGTCGGCGATCGCCACGTCCCGGTTCCTCGTCGCGAGTGCCAGGATGTTCGTCGTGATCATCCCTTCGATGGTCTTGAACGCCTCCAGTTCCGGCGTCCCCATGCCAGTCGTGCCGATGGAGACGGTCGGGTTGATGAACATCGTCGACTGCCAGGCGTCGGCGGCGCTGTCGCCAAGATCGGCGTAGGTCGCCTGGAGGCCCCTGTTGTTGAGCAGGGCGACCTGGACGGCCGTCTCGACGTCGAGGGCCTTCTTTCGAGCGAGCAGGCTTCTTACCTGCGCGGCTGCCGACCGGGCCTGGTTTTGGTTCTGGATCCAGACGGTCTGCTTCGCCGTGACAGCGGCGGTCTTGTTTGAAACGGAGGTGAAGCCGGCTTCCTTGCTGGAATACTCTGCGCCCGTGACGCAGCCGCTCAGTACCAGCGGGAATACCAGCGCCACCATCGTTCTTCTAGGCTCGATCATGAGGCGTCTCCATTGGCTGGAGACTGCAGATCGTTCTGTCTGCGCCACGGCTTGGGGTCGACGGGCTGCCTGGCGACGTAGGCCGAGATCGGCGACCGGTATGCGACCGGGCGCGCGGACGGCTGTTCGACTGCGGCGGAGGACGCCACCACGTCGGGAGGAAGTGTGGATGCGCAGCCGCCGATAACAAGCGGCAGCCCCACCACGAAAAGCGAGGGTTTCATTATGAAATTTCCGAATAAGAGATTGCCTACGGGGCACCCACCGCACGAAGGCAGGTGTCCGGCTGGACCCGATCAAGCGGGCGCGTCTCTATTCAGATATTCGGGGGACGGTGGAGGGGCGGCAGTTGGCCAAGCGTCGTCCGGTCGTCGATGAACTGCCGGATGGAAATCTCGACGGGTCCGCCGACGTCGGGGCCCTCACAAATCATGCCAAGCCCGCCGCAGAAATCGCTGCAGCATTCCTGCTTGACCAGCTTCGATACACCATCGGCTCTATCGGAGATGTCGCCATGCGAGTGGTCATGATGGGCCATGTCCGCCACGTCGTGGCCCTCGTGAGACGGCGTCACGTCCGAGGCGACGGCTTCCAGTTCGGGGAACGAGGAGCCGTGCATCGCCGCGTTGGCGTTCGACAGCGAGTACCCCGCCAGTGATACGATGACCACCAGCCGCATCATCACGAGCAGCCTGCTCATTGTGATTCGGTACATCTTGCCCATTCCCAACGAGCTACATGCAAAGCAGCCCGATTTCAATTAGGACCTATCTGTTGTCGATGTTCGAGTCCTTTATATGGCGCGAATACCACGTTGTGCACAGGCTAGTGCTTCCAACGGCGGTAACGTCAATGGGAGCCGTTCTTTCTGACCATGATTGATCTCGCGCCCATTCATCGCGGCTCTTGGCGCAGCAACGATATTACCAATGCAGTCGGAGCCTGTGTTTAATAGGCTCTCAGCACCACAAGCATGTCCGCCGGGAATGTGCCGAAATCTGCGTTCCGTGCGCCGAAGACTGCGAACGGATCGGCGACATGCAGAGCTGCGTCGACGCCTGCCGGAAGTGCGCCGAGAGCCGTGAGAAGATGGCCCCCTGAGGCGATTGCGACGGGCCAGTGTACGACTTGTCAATGCGCAACAATCGCCTCGCAGCCTATCATGAGAGAGTGATCGGCAGGGCGAAGGGCCGCGGGCTCAGGATCGACGTCGGGTCGCGCAGGCATGTTCCGCAGCGCAGAAATGTATTTTCCGGGAGGGCGGAGCGGTTTTCGATGCCGCTCCCGCCCATCAGCAAATTCGACGATATCACCCGACGTGACCTATGCCTTCGCAGAACACCATCTCAGGCTGACGTTGAAGGCATTACAAGGCACTGATGGCTGATTGGCCCCAAGGCGGAGACGCTCTGAACCCTTCACCTCCGAGTTGCCCACGTTAACTTCCATATGGAACTCAGATACCCTGTTCGTCAACCATCCTGCCGCTGCGCGCTTCCAGCCGATAGCGGTGCCCCGGATAGACAAGTCTGGCAGTCGAGACAATCTTCTTGCCCGACCAGGTCCGTCGCCGGATCGCAAGGCAGGGTTCCGTTTTCAAGATCATCAGCAGCTTGCATTCCCAGCTTCTCGGCATTGCCGCCTCGACGACGTGCTCGGATCCACTCAATGGCGCTGCGGCCGTGAGATAAGCATTCGGCGTCACTGAAGAGAAGTCTTGCTCCAGGTAATTCGGCGCCGCCGACGGGTTGACGAAGCGGTCTTCGATTTGCACCGGAACGCCGTTTTCACTGTGAACGATGAGCGAGTGGAAGACAAAGCCGCCGATTTCGAGCTCCAGCGCGTCAGCCACTTCCGGGGAGGCGGTTTCTTTCGCAAGAACAATGACCGCTGCCTCATGCGCGTTTCCGCGCTCGGCAATCTCATCAGCAATATTACGCACTTCAAAAAGCGCAGAATAGCCTTTGCGCTCCGCAACAAACGAACCGACGCCCTGGATGCGCACCAGCTCACCCTCGCTGGCAAGCTCGCGCAACGCCCGATTGGCGGTCATCTTGCTGACGCCGAGCTCGACGACGAGTTCATTCTCGGAAGGCACGCGATGCTTCGGCGGCCATTCGCCGCTGTGAATGCGATCGAGGATCATCTGTTTGACGCCGGCATAAAGCGGTGCAGTGTCATTTTCCGAAAACTCGCGCTTCATCTCGCCCGGACGCTTCATTGCCCATTCCTTTTGCATCGATGGAATCTGCCCGATAAACAGACTTTTCTCTTGCATATCATGAAATCTCTCATATGGTACCCTATACAACCTCCTGATCGAGCCTTCGAGTAAAATCGATGACGACAGGCAAGCCGGCGCAGACCGGTTTCATGCAGCCACAAGGTCAATGACAACTTCAGAGGAGAATGATGATAATGAGATTCAAGACGCTTTTTCTTTCCACCGGGTTTACGCTTGCAGCCTTCGCCGCCCCGCTCGCCGCCAAGGATTGGAAGACCGCGACGATAACGCTCGAAGGCGCCTACGCGCCGTGGAATCTGACGAATGCCGACGGCTCGCTTGGCGGTTTCGAACCCGAACTCGCCAAGATCCTTTGCGAACGTGCCAAGATCGAGTGCAAGCTCGTCGCCTCCGACTGGGACGGGATGATTCCAGCGCTCAACGCCGGAAAGTTCGACGTCATCATGGACGCCTTGTCGATCACCGAGGAGCGCAAGAAGATCATCGACTTTACGGTTCCCTATGCCGCGACCCCCGCCGCCTTTGCGACAGCAAAGGATAGTCCGCTTGCCAACGCCGCAGGCACAGGCACGACCATCAAGATGACCCCCGGCCAGACCGGGGTGAAGGAAATTGAAGGCCTCAAGGAAGTCTTCAAGGACAAGACGATCGGCATTCAGGCGGCGACTGTCTACGCCAAATTCGTCTACGACAACTTCGGCAGCATCGCCGAGATTCGTGAATACAAGACCGGCGCAGACCGCGACCTTGACTTGCAGAGCGGCCGTATCGATCTCGGCTTCGACGATGCGGTCTATTTCAACAACGCGTTCCAAGCCGCAAACGGTGCGCTTGCCTTTACCGGTCCCGAAATCGCCGGCTCCATCTGGGGCGAGGGCGAAGGTCTTGGACTGCGCAAGGCAGATACGGATCTGCGCGACAAGTTCAACCAGGCCATCAAGTCGGCCCTTGCCGATGGCACCGTCAAAAACCTCTCGATGAAGTGGTTCAAGGTCGACGTCAGCCCGCAACAGTAAGCGCCGGTTCCGGCCGAAACTTCCGGCCCCCGCTTTTTTGACGGGGACCGCATGTTATTCTGACAGCCCCTTCAAGGGCAGCGCGGGGAACGGATATGGCGACACTGGAACTGATTGGCTTCGGCTCGACCGGGTGGGGGGCACTGCTGCTGCTCGGTGCGGCGACGACGCTCGCCGTGACGGCGACAGCGCTCGCAATCGGGGCGCTGCTCGGAACGATCGTCGCCGGCGCCAAGCTATCCGGCAATTGGGTGCTCTTTGCCATCGGCAGTCTCTACACCACCGTTTTTCGCGGCGTTCCCGAACTGCTGATCATCTATCTGATCTATTTCGGCGGATCATCCGCGATGACGGCGATCGGCACGGCCATGGGTTACGAGGGTTTCCTCGGACTGCCTTCCTTCGCGGCCGGTGCGCTGGCCGTCGGTATCATTTCAGGCGCATATCAGGCGGAGGTCTTCCGTGGCGCCTACCTTGCGATTTCCAAGGGTGAACTTGAGGCGGCATCCGCAATCGGCATGCCCCGTGGCTTGCGCTTCCGCCGCATTATCATGCCACAGGTCCTGCGTTTTGCCATTCCCGGTCTCGGCAATGTCTGGCAATTGAGCCTCAAGGACTCGGCGCTGGTTTCGGTGACGGGTCTCGCCGAATTGATGCGGACCAGCCAGGTCGCGGCCGGCTCTACCCGGCAATATTTCCTCTTCTTCATCGTCGGTGGCGCGCTCTATCTGATCCTGACGAGCCTTTCCGATCGGGTATTCAACGGTGCCGAGCGGCGGACAAACCGCAGCATGCCGGCAGCTGCGATGGGCCAGGCCTGAGGAACGACCATGGATTTAACCTTTCTGTCGCAGACCATGATCACGCTGCTGAAGGCCGTGCCGATGACGCTGGCGCTCTTTTCCGCGTCGATCTTCTTCGGCCTCCTTCTGGCGCTCTTGATCGTCTGGATGCGCATTGGCGGCAATCGGGTGCTTTCGGCGATTGCCAAGGGCTACGTCTTTATCTTCCGCGGCTCACCGCTTCTGATCCAGATGTTTCTCGTCTTTTACGGCCTCGGGCAATTCGGTTTCATCCGCTATTCCTTCCTCTGGCCGTTCCTGCGCGAGCCTTTCGTCTGTGCCGTCCTGTCGCTGGCGCTCTGCACCGCCGGCTACACGGCTGAAATCTTCCGCGGCGGCATTCGTGCAATCTCTCCAAGGGAGATCGAGGCCGCCCGCTCGATCGGCATGTCGGGCTTGCTGCTTGTGCGCCGCATCCTGGCGCCCATCGCTTTCCGGCACGCCCTGCCTGCTTATTCGACCGAGATCGTGCTGATGATGAAGTCGACGGCTCTCGCAAGCCTCGTCACAGTATGGGAGGTCACAGGTGTCGCCCAGCGTCTGATCTCGCAGACCTATCGCACGATGGAGGTCTTCCTCTGTGCTGCCCTCATCTACCTTGTTTTGAACTTCATCATCCTTCAGGGCATGACCCTGCTTGAATATTCGCTCTCCCGACATCGCCGCGCCGTTCCGGCGGCGCTGAAGGCGTAGGATCAGACTGAACCCGATTGGAGCCTTCATGCCCGGTCTAACCCGACTTTCGGTCCGCAACATCCGCAAGAGCTTCGGAACTCACGAGGTGTTACGCGGAATTTCCCTCGACGCACAGGATGGCGATGTGATTTCGCTGCTCGGCGCCTCGGGCTCCGGCAAATCGACGTTCCTGCGTTGCATCAACCTTCTCGAGACGGCGACGAGTGGCGAGATCTGGGTCGATGGTGAAGAGATCCAGATGGTGCATAAGAACGGAAGAAGCAGGCCCGCGAGCCAGAAGCAGGTCGATCATATCCGCTCCGAACTCGGCATGGTTTTTCAGCAATTCAACCTCTGGTCACATATGACCATCCTGCAGAATGTGATCGAAGGCCCCGTGCATGTCCTCAAACGGCCGCGTGCAGAATGCATTTCCGAAGCCGAGGCGCTGCTCGAAAAAGTCGGCATCGCCGACAAGCGTCATGCCTATCCGGCGCATCTTTCCGGCGGCCAGCAGCAGCGCGCCGCGATCGCGCGCGCGCTTGCGATGAAGCCAAAGGTGATGCTCTTCGACGAGCCGACCTCTGCACTTGATCCAGAACTCGTCGGTGAGGTACTCCGCGTCATGCGTGCGCTCGCTGAAGAGGGCATGACCATGCTCGTCGTTACCCATGAAATGAGTTTTGCCAGCAACGTCTCTAATCGCGTCATCTTCATGCGCGAAGGTCTTGTGGAAAGCAGTGGCGCGCCGGACGAAATGTTCGGCGGCGGCGCATCGCCAGCCTTTCGCCAGTTCATCGGCCATTTCGGAAGCGGACAATGACCGTCACGATCGGGGACAGGCTTGGCTGGCGCGACATCGCTCAGGTCGGCGAAGGCGAGGCACTTGCACTGTCGCCGGCTGCAGAGGAACGTATCGCCCACGCTGCCCGTATCGTCGGGCGCATCGTCGAAAGCGGGGTGCGAGCCTACGGTATAAATACCGGCGTCGGCGCGCTGTCGGATACGGTCGTTGATCGTAGCTCGCAAAGCCGACTTTCGCGCAATATCGTACTTAGTCACGCATGCGGCGTCGGCCCGCTCTTGGCACCACGCGAGGTGCGGGCGATTATTGCCGCGCAGATCGCCAATTTTGCCCACGGCCATTCAGGCGTGCGGCCGGAAATCGTCAGCAACCTGGCTGCCTTTCTCGAGAGGGATTGCATTCCCGATGTGCCGTCGAAAGGCTCAGCCGGCTATCTCACCCATAATGCCCATAGTGCGCTCGTCTTGATTGGGGAGGGATCTGCGCGCGTTGCCGGTCGTCCGATGCACGGGCGAGACGCGTTGACGGCGATCGGGCTTGCGCCACTCGTCCTCAAGGCCAAAGAAGGGCTGAGCCTTGTCAATGGCACGGCTTGCGCGACCGGTCTTTCGAGCATCGCTCTCGCACGTGCCGCCCGCCTGCTCGATTGGGCCGATGCAATCGCCGCCCTTACCCTGGAAGCTGCCGGCTGCCAGCTGGCAGCGTTCGACGAAGCGGTGCTTGCGCTTCGCCCTTCGAGGGGTATCGCTGCGGTCGGTGCGTCCATCCGCAATCGGCTTTCGGGCAGCGGGCTTGTTGCGGCCGCCCTCGCAAGACGTACGCAGGATGCGCTCAGCTTGCGTGCGATACCGCATGCGCATGGCGGCGCGCGCGACGTATTCGAGCAGTCAGCCGAGACCGTCGACCGGGAGCTCGCATCCGTCACCGACAACCCGGCGATCTCGGGCACGCCGGACAATCCGATCGTCTCGTCAGAAGCGCATGCCGTTGCTCCGGCACTCGCGCAGGCGGCCGACAGCCTTGCAATCGCAATCGCTCAAATCGGCGCAATGAGCGAGCGGCGAATTGATCGGCTTGTCAATCCGTTGGTAAGCGGTCTTCCGCCTTTCCTTGCCAGTGATGCCGGCAGCAATTCCGGCTTCATGATCGCCCAGTACACGGCTGCGGCGCTCAGCAATGAGAACCGCCGTCTTGCTGCTCCGGCCTCGACGGATGGCGGCCTGACATCGGGACTGCAGGAGGATTTTCTCGCGCATCCGACAGCTGCTGCAAACAAGCTGCTTTCCGTCATCGATAACGCTGAATACATCCTGGCGATCGAATTGATGGCTGCGGCCCAGGCCCATGATTTTCTCGAGGCGACGGCGCCGAGGGCGAGAGGAACGGAAGAAATCCATATTATCGTGCGTGCGCATGTGCTGCACTATGCCGATGACCGCCCGCTTGGTGGGGACATGGAGGCGTTGCGCACTTTGCTTCGGGATCGCTCGCCACCGGCGGATACTTAAAGGGGTTGCCATGATCGCTCGATTCGACGTCGCTGTGATTGGCCTTGGAGCCATGGGAAGCGCAGCACTTGCATTTCTCGCCGCCCGCGGCGTCAAAGCGATTGGTATCGACGCTTATTTTCCCGCGCATGCAATGAGCTCGTCGCATGGCGACAGCCGGCTCATTCGGCTCGGCTATTTCGAGGACCCGTCCTATGTGCCGCTTCTTCAACGTGCCTATCGCAACTGGCGAGCGCTCGAAACCTGTCTAAGGACCGATATCCTGACCATCACCGGCGTGTTGCAGATTGGTCCGCCAGACAGCAAGATTGTGAGCGGCACGCGCACTTCGTGCAGGCTACACGGTCTTGCCCATGAAGAGCTCGACGCGGCGGAAATGGCGCGCCGCTTTCCTGCTTTTCAGCTCGATGACGATGAGGTTGCGATCCTCGATCCGCAAGGCGGATATCTGCGCCCGGAAGCTGCCGTCATGGGCTACATCAAACTTGCGGCCGAAAGCGGAGCGATGCTCCATTTTGGCGAGAAGGTTATGGCGCTCGATCCGGGTGACGGCGGTGTCACTATCTCGTCAGCGAGTGGCCGCTACCACGCCAGAAAGGTCGTCATCGCGACGGGATCCTGGATTGCGGAACTCGTTCCGCACCTGAAATCACACGCGACCCCGATCCGTCAGGTCGTGGCGTGGTATCAGCCAAAAGACGGTTTTGTAACAGAGCCGCAGCGCATGCCATGTTTCCTGCGCGATGAAGGTGCGGAAGGTTCCTATTTTGGCTTCCCTGCGATCGGCACCGACGGCATCAAGCTTGGCCGCCACGCGCATTTCCGCGAGCCGATCGACCCCAACGAACCCAATCCGCCGATCAACGACCAGGATACCGCACTGCTCGACGGCTTTGCGTCCAGACGTCTGCCTGGGGCTGCCGGGCTTCGTGTTCGCGCGGCCTCCTGCCGCTATACGATGTTGCCGAGCGAGGATTTCCTCTTCGACCTTTTGCCCGGACAGCCAAACATTGTCGTTGCATCGCCCTGTTCCGGGCATGGTTTCAAATTCGCGAGCATCGTCGGTGAGATTCTGTCTGACCTTGCACTCGATGGTGGCACTGCGTTGGAGATCGCGGCTTTTTCTTTTGACGCCCTCGAAAGACATCGCCATTCGCAATCTCTGGGCGTCAAGTAACCAAGCGACTGCTGCTGGCAACCGATGACCCATGCCGTCCGTCACGCGTCGGGGTCATCACGCGTCGCGCCTGCCAAGAGCTTCAATTGCTCCGGTTCATGCACGCCTTGGCGATATAATTCTATGATGATCGACGCCAGACGTGCGACCGTTTCATTATCGGTGATGTCCATCTGAGCACACAGATCATCAAGGACGTTATTGCAGACGGTCAGATCTTCAGACGTAAGCGGCTCGTCGCGGTGATTGCCGAAATGCTCTTCCATATCAGCCACCTGCACCAGGAGGTGCATCGTTTTCGAAAACTTCGCGGTATTGAATCGTCTGTTTCTCATCGACGTCGATCGACCCGCGCGCAGGTGCCAGAAGGCGAACGCCTGGGCCGCCGGAGCCTGAATAGTCGCCGTCGAGGAAGGCAATGCCGGCCGCTTCGAGGGCACGAACTACGGCGACGACGTTGTTAGCCATACCCTTGACCTCTCCATCGCTGGCTTCCATCCGGCGTAAGGTGGGAGCAGAAACATTGGCGTCCTTGGCAAGTTCGACTTGACCAAGACCCGCCAACACACGCGCCGCTGCCAGCTGTTTGCCGGTGATGTGACTGATTTCACGCATGGTGATTTGAGCCGCTAGCCGCCTCTGTTCGTGAGGATATTAATTATCACACTGAGCGATTTTGATCAATCAAGATGTCAGAAGCGCCCGCCCGGTATTCTCAAAACGAATGCGTCCTGATCACGATCGCTGCAGGACCTCATCCGATTGGTTTAGGCCATTACCTCTTGAACGAAAACCTCTCAAAACCAATATTTTCTTGGGTCGAATAGCGGCATCTAGAGAGGAGAAAACACCATGCTTGTCAGTGAGGTGCCTTGGCGGGTTCCGGTAACGGTCCGCTTGGAGTGCGGACTTGAGCGGACATTTAACTCAGCCTTTGAAACCATTGATTTTCTTGAGAACGAGTGGCCCGAGCGGCGAGGCGAGCGCTACCATCGAGCCGTCAACCAGTGCCGGGGAGCACTGAGCCGAGTCGTCCCCGCAGAGGTTGCCCGCGAAGCATTTATCGCAGCCTGCCTGGAGGCTGGCATGCCGGCATTGGCAGGCACGCTCGCCGCACGTGCACAAGCATCATCGCCGAACCTTGCAATAAGTGCATAATTGACGGCCGTCGGCGCGAAGCCGACGGCATTGTTATGATTTTTTAATGGTCGACGCGCATTCTGGCGGTGTCGCGAAGGTAATGCGTAGCGACTGCATTCATCCTCCTAGGAATGGTCCGTCACTTGGCAAGCGGTGGGTCTCTTTCGTTTCAGCCGCGCATGCCAGCCCAGGTAGTGCGCTCTAGCCTTTATGTAAACACAGTTGTCGCCTAAAAGCCGGGCATCGAGCTTGCCTGTTAAGCTTTGTTTTGGCGCCCTTCGCGCTCAAGGCGGTCTTTCCTCTCAAAATCGATCATCCGTCGTCGGCAATGCGGCCGAGCGATTAATCCTGTGCAATTGAAAGGAAATCGTCATGAACAGTGGAACTGTTAAATTTTTCAACTCGGCCAAAGGCTTCGGCTTCATTCAGCCAAGCGATGGATCAACGGACGTTTTCGTTCACATCTCTGCTCTAGAGCGCTCCGGCATGTCTGATCTAAGGGAAGGCCAGAAGGTCACCTTTGACATCGTGCGCGACAATAAAAGCGGAAAGAATGCCGCCGAGAATCTTCTCGCTGCGTGAACCATCCAACCAGATCGGCCACTGACCACGGATTTACTGGCACTGTCTGTTACGACGAATTGAGGTCGGGACTGCCCGGCCTTTTTTAATTTCCAATTTTGGAGCTACGAGATGAAGAAAACCAATGCAGATCACCTTCTTCAGCGGGCCAAGCGCCAGGTCGCCAACACGAGCGCCGGCGGGCATCTGGGTGGTACCAATTTCGGACAGGCCTATGACGCTAAGACGTCATCAGTGAAGGCGAAAAGCGACAAGGTTCGCAGGAATGCCAACGGACGATAAGCCGGCGTCGACCGGATCAAGAGTGCCCGTTGCTCTAAAGCAGCGGGCATTGTCTTCGAAAGGGCCGACGGCTCATGTTGTCGGCCAGGCGCAGTCCGCCTGATATTACCAAACGGCCAGATACTTCAGGAGCGATACAATGCCGATGATTATCACGATAATCTGCACGATCTGGCGCATGCGGGCATCGATCGGCAGCCGCTGAACCAAGTATAAGACGAGAATGATTACGAGAAATGTGATCAAGATTCCGATTATCACTGACGCACCCATTTATCCTTACTCCTGTGGATGAAAGCCTTTGGACAACAGGCGTTTAACTAACGGATGGCAGGGTAAAGGAAAGAGCGGGAATTGACGTTTCCAAATGCTCTTTAATTCGACCGACGTATCGGCCGGGGCGGCCATGAGGCCCCGGCACTCGTCTTTCCCCTCTGAATGCCGCATCTGTGCAGCTTCGCCGCCTATATGGCGTTATCGACGATGACCAGGGCGCGTCCCTGCGAGCAGGTCTCGATGCGGGCTGCGACTTTATAGATGTCGCGGAGCATTTCGGGGGTGATGACGGCCGATGTATCGCCGCTGATCGCCATGGAACCGTCGGCAATGACGATCGTATTCTGACAGTAGCGAAGAGCGTGGTTGAGATCGTGGAGCGCGACCAGAACGATCATGCCCTTGCGCGCTGCCAGGCCGGAAATGAAGGTAAGGACATCTACCTGGCGATGCAGGTCGAGCGCGGAAGTCGGCTCGTCCATGAGGAGGACCTCGGGTCGGCGCACGAGCGCCTGTGCCAGCGATACCAGCTGGCGCTGCCCGCCGGAAAGCTCCCCGAGCTCTCGAAATGCGAGATCCTCAATCCGCAGTGCCTTCAGAACGGTGTCGATTTCGGCGAGCTCATCGTCGTGAACGCGCCAGCCGCTGCCCTGTTTGGCAGACAGCAGGATCGATTCGTAGACCGTCAGGACGGCGTTGGCGCCGGTATCCTGCGGCATGTAGCAGATCGTTCTCGGCCCGCGCTCCGTGCCGGAGAGTTCAACGAGCCCCGGCCCGGAGATCAATGAGGCGATGCGTTTGAACAATGTCGACTTGCCTGCCGCGTTGGGGCCGATCACCGCCGTTACACTGCCGCTCTGGAGCATGTCCGTGCTGACGCTGGAAAGCACCGTCCTGCGGCCGTAAGCGGCTCCAACGTCCTGAAGCGCAAGAGCTACCATGCACGCCTCCGGTTACTGAATATGAGAACGAAGAAGAAGGGAACGCCGACGAGCGCGGTGATCACCCCGATCGGAAGGATGGCGCCAGGAATGAGCATCTTGCTGACGACCGATGTCGTCGACAACAGAAGCGCGCCGCAGATGACGGCTCCTGGCAGGAAGAAGCGCTGGTCCTCGCCGACCAGCATGCGGGCAATATGCGGTCCAACAAGCCCGACGAAGCCGATGGTGCCGACGAAGGAGACGGGGATTGCCGCAAGCAGGCTGACGATCATCATTGTCTGCAGCCGCAAGCGGCGGACATTGACACCCATGCTGGCAGCCTTGTCGTCACCGAGGCGAAGAGCGGTCAGCGCCCAGGCATCCTTCATGAACAGCGGCACGGTGACGAGAAGCACCGCCCCGGTGAAATAGACCTTGGCCCAGGTGGCTTTCGTCAGGCTGCCCATGGTCCAAAAGACGACCGCCGCGAGCGCCTGTTCGGAAGCCAGATATTCGAGGAGGGAGAGGGCTGCGTTGAACGTGAAGACCAGGGCAATGCCAAGCAGCACGATGGTTTCGACGCTGACACCGCGCATTGTGGAGGCGAAGTGGATGAAGAGTGCGGCGACCATAGCCATGATAAAGGCGTTCAGCGGCACCACGTATTCGATGGCTCCGGGAAACAGGGAGACGCCGCCAACCAGCGCGAGTGCTGCGCCGAAGCTGGCGGCCGCCGAAATGCCAAGCGTGAAAGGGCTCGCCAATGGATTGGAGAGGATCGTCTGCATCTGGGCACCGGCGACCGAAAGCGATGCGCCGACCGTGATCGCCATCAGCGCGATCGGCATGCGGATATCCCAGATAACGACCCTCAGCTGGTTTGCAACTTCACCGGGGCCGAAGATCGCCGAGATAACCTCCGTCAGGCTGTAGCGCGCCGGGCCAAGCGCCATATCGGCCGCGACACTGAGGCACAGCGCGCCAACCAACCCGGTAAGGATCAGGATCCTGCGCGTTGCTAGAGCGCGATATCGCACGCGTCCCGCCGGCGCAACAAGTGTCTGGGTTGCCTCAGCCATCAGTTTGATCCCCGTTCCAGCGATACGAAATAGCCAGGCTTGAAGGTCACGGGAAGAAACCTCTCATGGAATTCCTTGAATGTTTGATCGGGATCGACATCAGCAAACAGCTCGGGGTGAAGCCATTTGGCAAATTGCTGGATCGGATAGAACTCGTATGGCGCGCCATAAAACTGATGCCATACGGCGTGAACTTGTCCGCTCCTAACAGCCTTTAGCGCCGGAAAGGGTGCGCGCGTCATCAGTTTTGCGAGCCTGTCGCGGGCAAGCGACATATCCGCGTCGCGGCCCACGGGCACAAACTGGTTGATGTCGGATTCGGCTGCCCAGTTCGAGCCGGTGACAATCACATGTTCGGGATCGGACACGACAAGCTGTTCGGGGTTGAGATCGCCGAAGGTCGTGGCAATAACATCTGATGCGACATTATGGCCACCGGCTTCTTCCACCATGGCGCCGAAATTGACCGGTCCGAAGGTGCGGCAGCAGTTGTTTTCCCCGGAAATACCCGGCGCCCGCTCGACAAAGACCTTCGGGCGTTTCAGGTCCTTGATCGTTGCGAGCCTGTCGGTCACGCGGGCGATTTGCGCGCGCCGATAGGCAATAAATTCCTTGGCTCGGTCTTCGGCGCCGAAAAGGCGACCGAGCAGTTCGATCGACGCCTCGGTGTTGCGAACCGGATCGAGGCGAAAATCGAGATAGACGATCCTTATGCCGGCGGCGGCGGCCTTTTCCTCAAAGCCGCTATCCGTGGCTGACTTTTGCGCTTCCAGATTGAGGGTGATGACATCAGGCGAGAGCGCAATTGCCGCTTCGAGGCTGAACTCACCTTGGGGCAGGTAACCGAAATATGGCAGGTCGGCAATCTTGGGAAATGCCTCGACATAGGCTGTGTAACTGTCTGGATCCTTCTTGATCAGATCATCGCGCCAGCCAACAATCTGATCGAAAGTCTTGTCACCCTTAAGGGCGGCGATGACGTGGATCTGCCGTGCCTCGCCAACGATGACGCGTTTTGCCGGCAGGTCGATCTTGAGTGTGCGGCCCGCAACATCGGTGATCTCGGCTGCCGTCGCGGGTAACGCAACCAGGCCAAGCAGGATGGCGGCGATGTGTCGAATGGCAGAAAACCGCATGGGAGGCTCCTTATCGACGCGGAATTCGCGCGCCGGTGAGAAATGGTCGGGCCGACGGTACGCTTCCGCGCGGTCGGCCCGGTTAGTCATGCTCATTCGTCCTTGAGGGAAACGAAATATCCCGGCTTGTAGTCGAGCGGCAGGAAGCGGGCATGCAATTCCTTGAAGGTTGCCTCAGGATCGAGATCGGCAAACAGATCCGGATGGAGCCACTTCGCGATCTCCTGGATGGCGACGAACTGGTAAGGGTTGTTGTAGAACTGGTGCCAGATGGCATGAACATTATGATCGGCCACCGCCTTGACGCCAGTAAAGGCCGGACGCTTGGTCAGGGCTTCGAGTTTGCGATGGGCTTCCTTCAGATCTGCGCCATAGCCAACGCCAACCCAGGCGCCGCCGGGCACATATTTGTCCCAGTTGCCGCCGGTGACGATGATCTGGTCCGGATTGGAAGCAATGATCTGCTCGGGATTGACCGTTCCGAACGTGCCGGGGATGATGTCCTTGGCCATGTTGGTACCGCCGGCAATTTCGACCATCTTGCCGAAATTTTCGTTGCCGAAGGACATGCAGCAATCCTCGGAATAGCCTCCCGCGCGTTCGACGAAGACGACAGGCTTCGGCGGGTTGGCCTTTTGAAGCGCGTCGGTCACGCGCTTGATACTGTCGGCGCGGAATTTGATGAAGTCTTCCGCAAGCGCTTCCTTGGCCATCAGCTTGCCCATGATGCGCATGCTGGGCTCGGTGTTCTCCATCGGCTTTTCGCGAAAGTCGACATAGACGAGCGGAATGCCGACTTTGCCGAGCTTTTCGATGTATCCGGCTTCTTCGGTCGCGGTCTTCGCGTCGATGTTCATCAAGATCACGTCGGGCTTCAGCGCGACGGCCTGTTCGATATCGAAGGTGCCGTCCTTCATGCCACCAAAGGTCGGCAGCTTGGCAATCTCGGGATACGTCGCAAGGTAGGCGTCGTAGGATTCAGGGTCTGCCTTCGGCAGGTCGTCGCGCCACCCGACGACGTGCTCGAAGGGGGCTTCCTTATCCAGTGCTGCGAGAAAATAGATCTGTCGGCCCTCGCCGAGGATCATATGCTTGACCGGGGCGTTCACCTCAACCTCGCGCCCGGTCACGTCCTTCACGGTGATCTTTTCGGCAAGGGCCGGCCAGACGGCGGTGACGACAAGGCCCATTGCAAGAACGGCCGCTTTGCCTGTAATGCGCATTAAAATTCACTCCGTGGAAAACTGAAATGCCGTCTATTATTTTATGATAGTAATCGTCAAGTTATATCTATTAGAACAATTTCAAACTGGGACTGGCTGGCATGACGGTAATGGACGGGCAAGTGGCGGGCGGCGAGAATTACGGGCTTCGTGACGAGATCAAGGCCTATTGGTCGGCCAGAGCCGAGTCCTTCGACCAGTCGCCGGGCCACGAGATTTTCACCGAGACGGAGCGCAGCGCCTGGCATCGGTTGATCGTAAAGCATCTTGGGGCGGGAGAGGGCAGGCGTGCGCTCGACCTGGCGAGCGGCACGGGGGTCATTTCCCATCTCATGGACGATCTCGGTTTCGAGGTGACCGGCCTCGACTGGGCCGAGCCGATGCTGGAACGAGCCCGTGCCAAAGCAAAGAGCCGTGGCCGCATGATCAGTTTCCGAATGGCTGATGTCGAAAACACCACGGAGTTGGATGACACTTACGACGTCATCGTGACCCGCCATCTGGTGTGGACGCTGGTTGATCCCGAAAAAGCCTTCGCGGAATGGCTGCGTGTGCTGAAGCCTGGCGGAACGCTGCTGATCGTCGATGGCGATTTCGTCAGTGCCAATTTTGCCGAGCGGCTGGTGAAGCGTGTGATGAAATTGCTCGAAGGTGGCGGACTTTTGAAAGCGGATCCGGGGCATGCGCCCGGAATGGCAGAGATCCATAGCAGTATCCTGTCGCGGGTCTATTTCTCAAAGGGAGCGCGGGCGGACAAGATCGCCGCACTTTTGAAGAATGCCGGTTTCGAACACGTCCAGATCGATGAAAACCTGCGGGAAGTGCACAAAGCGCAGGCCCGCCACTGGAACTATTTCAAGGCGCTTTCCAGAGGCCTCCAGCATCGCTACGCGATCAGTGCGTGCAAACCTCGCTAAGGCTTTGATGGGATCTCGGCGCTTCCTCACTGCAATCGTTCTGCAATCCATTGACGGCATGCGCGCGACATGACAGCGTCGGCGCTCATCTCGCTATTCTATCGCGCTGATTTTGGCGCTGCGGCCCCTCTCGATGCATCCTAGACTACTCAAGACATTCCTTGCGGTTGTCCGGCACCGAAGTTTCACGCGGGCAGCGGCAGAAATTCACCTCGCACAATCGAGCGTCAGCGACCAGATCCAAGCCCTGGAAATCGAACTTGGCACGGCTCTCTTTATCCGATCGAGATCAGGTCTGGAGCTGACGCAAGCAGGCGAGGTGTTGAGGTCCCATGCCCAAGCCATCCTGATCTTGGCAGACGAGGCCCGCGCAGCCGTGGCAGCAATCACAGCGCAAAATGCCGGGTCGGTTACGATTGGTGCGCTGGAGACGATTGCTTCCGTCAAGCTTCCAAGATGGCTGTCCGGTTTTCAAAGCCAACATCCCGGCATCGATCTCAAGTTGAAGGTCGCCGGCAGCGGCGGCCTGCTGCAAAAGCTCGAAGCAAACGAAATCGAAGTCGCCTTCTGCTTCGATCAGCAGGGCGTCGGCGAACGTTTCGCCAAGCGCACGATTGCCGCGGAGCCATTAGTTCTGATTGCGCCTCCTGGACGGGAACTCGCATCAACGAAACTCGATTTGAGCGCGATTGCTTCGGCACGCTTCGTGGTGACCGAGGTCGGGTGCGTCTACCGGCATCTGTTCGACAAGGCGTTTGCTGAAGCAGGCATTGCCGCACCGAGGCTTGCCGCCGAAGTTGACAGCATCGGCACAATTGGGCGGCTCGTGGCCGAAGGTGCAGGCTTAGGTCTGGTTCCGCGTTTTGCGGTCGTCGAGGCCCTTGATCGCGGCGAAATCAGCGAGATGTCTTGGCCAAACGCCACGCAGGCGGCTTTGCTTGTAATGATCTGGCGGCGCAGGCGCGTGCAACCGCCAGCCCTGAAGTTGCTGCTGGCGGCGGCAAGCGATGCCTTCGGGCCAGCTAGATCAGCCGATGCCCACCCTCGACGTGCAATACCGTTCCCGTCGTGAAGGTATTGCCTATCAGGAAGCTGATGGCGTCGGCGATATCGTCCGCACGTCCCACGCGTCCGACCGGCAGCCTATCTGCCATTGCGCCCAGCGCGTCGTCCTTCTTGTCGCCGGCCACAAAGGTCCAAATGGGGGTGTCGACCCAGCCGGGCGAGACGGCATTGACACGGATCGGTGCCAACTCGATCGCAAGGGCGCGCACCAGTCCCTCCAACGCGGCATTGACGGCGGCCACAACTGCCCCGCGTGCCGATGGCCTGTAGGCTGCGATACCCGATGTAAAGGTAATGGAGCCGCCGGCCGGGAGCAAAGGTGCGCCATACTTTGCCAGCAGCAACGGTCCGTAAATCTTGCTTTCCACGACCCGTTGCGCTGCCTTAAGGTCAAGCGATGGCAAAAGCTCATAAGCGCCTTCGATATCGGCGGCTGTGCTGACGATGTGATCGAGCCGACCGATCTTTCCAAGCAGGCCGGCGACCTGATCCTCCTGTGTTATATCGATTGCGGCCGTGTGGAGTGCCGCGGGGTTGTGTAGTTCCTGTCTGACGCGTTTCAGTTTTTCTGCGTTCCGCCCGGCAATGACGACTTCCGCACCGGCGGCGAGAGAGCGCCTCGTCAGCGCCAGGCCCATTCCGGAACCGCCCCCGGCAACGAGGATCCTTGAATTCGAAAATATAGCCATGTCTTCCATTCTCCTGCAGGTGATTGCCGCAGCCGAGAAATTGGCAAAGAAGGCCAGACACAGAAAACGGAGAAAAACGATGGCACTATCGAAAGCTCCGATGGAGCGCCGGGGCGCTGCGGGAGCGTCTAGGTCCGAATGTATAACTTGCCGTTGTATTTTGTGACGACCTGATCGCCATATACTATACTATGACTGGTCGGTTGAAGGATAGAATTTCGTTATTTTGGATACTTCAATGTTATTTAAGATTTGTAGTGAATTTTACTTATATAGCAAATGCCATTCGCCTGGCCAAACTTGACTGGAAATACTGATGAGGAAAATGACCCGTTTTCGAATTGGAACACGCTTGGGGATCGGCTTCGGTTTCCTCCTTCTCCTGATGCTGGCGCTGACCCAGTATTCGGTGACCGAGGTCAACATCATCAATAACGATCTTAGCCAGATCAACGACGTCAACAGCGTCAAGCAGCGCTTTGCCATCAATTACCGCGGCAGCGTGCACGACCGGGCTATTGCAATCCGGGATGTTACCCTGGTCGACGCAACTGCAGACCGGCAGGCAGCGGTGGAACTGATTGCGAAACTGGCCGAGGCCTATGCCGTCAACGAGAAAAAAATGGCGGAGATGGTGTCTTCGCCGGCAGGCGCTTCGGCCGAGGAAAGGACAATCCTTGCTGAGATTGCCGACATCCAATCGAAAACCAATCCGCTCGTTGGCCAGATCATCGATCTGCAGGTAAAAGGCGATGGAGCGCAGGCAAAGAAAATCCTGCTTGAACAGGCCCGTCCGCTGTTCGTCGCTTGGCTCGGCGCCATCAACAAATTCATCGATTACCAGGAGACCCTGAACCAGAAGGTCGGCGGCGACGTTCGTCAGTCCGCCAGCGGTTTCCAGACTTTGGCGTTCGGCTCACTGGCCGGCGCCATCATATTGGCGATCGTCGTGGCCTTTTTTGCAAGCCGCTCGATTACGAAACCGATCGCAAAGTTGCAATCGGCACTGCAGCACATGGCTGGCGGAGAAGGGGTCGCAACCGATTCCACGCTCGATATACGCCGCGACGAGATCGGTGATCTTGCGCGCGCCGTCGGCGCCGTGCGCGACGCGCTCAGTGCACAGGCTACGCACCGGGCCGAGAACGACGCGAGACGCGCCGCTGCAGAACGCGAGCAGCTCGAAGGCGCCGCCAGGGAGCGTGAGGCTGCCGCAACAGAAACCAACGATGCCGTTGCGCAATTGGGTCAGGCACTTGAGGCAATGGCCGACGGCGATCTCGCCTTCCGCCTCGTCCGGCCATTCGGTCCGGCGCTCGACACGCTGCGCATAAACTTCAACAATTCCGCCGACAAGTTGCAGTCGTCCTTGAAGGCGATTGGCGGCAACGCGTCCTCGATCGACGCTGGTGCAGCCGAAATCAGCACGGCCTCCAACGACCTTGCTCGCCGCACGGAACAGCAGGCTGCTTCCCTCGAAGAAACTGCAGCCGCGCTCGACGAGATTACAGCAACCGTTAATGGCTCGACCGCACGCGCTGAAGAGGCGCGCACTGTTGTTGCCAAAACCCGGCAGAATGCCGAACGGTCGGGCGACGTCGTCAAGCGCGCCGTCCTTGCGATGGGGCAAATCGAAAGTTCGTCCAGCGAGATCAACAACATCATCAGCGTCATCGACGAAATCGCCTTCCAGACGAATCTCCTGGCGCTCAATGCCGGCGTTGAAGCGGCCCGTGCGGGCGAGGCCGGCAAGGGTTTTGCCGTGGTGGCACAGGAAGTGCGGGAATTGGCGCAGCGCTCCGCCAGGGCCGCCAAGGAAATCAAACAATTGATCCACACATCCGCCGAACAGGTGCGCTCCGGCGTGGCGCTCGTTGACGAAACAGGCAAGGCACTGACGGAAATCGTCCTGGAAGTGCAGGAGATCAACCGCCATGTCGATTCGATCGTTGAATCGGCAAAGGAGCAGTCGACGGCTCTGAGGGAAATCAACAATGCCGTCAATGCGATGGATCAATCGACCCAGCAGAACGCCGCGATGGTCGAGGAGACGTCGGCCGCCGGACAAAAACTGGCAGCTGAAGCAGCAGCGCTTTCAGCACAGCTGGCAAAGTTCCGCTTCGACGGTGCAAAGTCGGTGGCCGTCCGTCAAGCGGGCCTCGCCCCCCTGCCGAGACCCTCTGCGCCTGCTGCCATGATCCGTAAAATTTCATCAGCTTTCACTGGTGGAAAGCCCCAAGCCGCGGCTGCGGTGTCGGCGGATTGGGAGGAATTTTGACAATCCCTCGCCACGTGCCGGAGATGACATTCAAGGCCCGCGCTTTTGCGGGCCTTTTCATGTTCAAATCGTGTCTGCGAAATGGGTCTCACGCTTTCGGCCCATCCTTCAACCCCTCCTGAAACGACAATCCCCACGCGCAGCGGATATCCTGTTCGTTCTCTGGATATGCGTTGACCTCGTCAGACATTTACGAAGACACTAATGTGTGCATAAAGTAATACTAATGCATGCGAAGCCGCACAGGTCGAAGGAGGACTTGTCAAACGGGGAGAGTGGCGCATTCTTCGTGAATCTCTGCACGGCGCGGCCGTCCTGCTGCCTCGATCAAAGCGTCGCCTCATCTTAAACAGTGGCGTGACGGCTTGCGTTGTTCCGGAGCAGTTTAGGCCATGACGGGCAACCTGCACGCTTCCCGTTTTTGCATCTTCGACGCCGATGTTGACGAATTGCGCGAACACTACGCCAATACGTTGAAGCCGGTTCGGGTCAGCCCGATCGACCGAAGTAGCACGATATCGGTGGAAGACACCCATTTCTCCGTTGGAGAATTCGACATCTGGTCGGGGCTTTGCCAATCCGGCATGGAGGTCAATTTCTCGGAGCCGCCGGACGCCTACGCGCTTTATGTGCCGATAACGGGTGCGATGGAAATGGGCGGAGGCGGGCAGCAGTTGACGTCCGCGCCTGGTACGCTTCTGGCCGCTGACCTCTCTAAGGCCATCTTCTGAGGCTGCATAGCGAACGCAGCCATATCGGTATCGCTTTCAGCCGCCAGTCCGTTACCCGCCAGTTGAGCGAACTTCTCGGTTCGCCGGTCATTCATGATATCGAACTCTTTGCCGAGTACGATGCACGTTCGGGTGCGGGTGCCAAACTCGCCGCGATGGCCCAGTTGCTCTGGGATAGTCTGATCAGCGAACCGGCGGGTACCATCTCAGCACGTTCCACGGAGTTCTTCTTCCGCACGATCATGGTCGCGCTCCTCGAAAACGTGCCGCATCGCTATTTGGCTTTGCTGGAACGCCCCGTCTCGCCCGCAATGCCGCGGCAGATGAAACGCGCGATCGACTATATGATGGCCAACATTGCAACGGCGGTAAGCGTCGATGAGATCGCGCGCGATGCGGGGGTCAGCGTCCGTGCCCTTCAGGCAGCATTCAAGCAGTTCAAGAATACGACACCCTTGAACTATCTCCGCCAACTTCGTTTGGAGGGTGCCCGAAAAGACCTCCTTCTCGGACGTCAGGATGGGGTCTCCATCTCGGATATCGCCCGGCAATGGGGATTTACGCATGTCGGGCGCTTCTCCATCCTATACCGGGAAACCTTCGGCGAAATGCCGACGGAGACGCGCCGGTTTACAAGAAGCTAAAGCGAACGACGGCTCAGGTCACTTTACCGCCATCGAAAAAATCTGACCGGGTGTTCTGCGGGGGGACCGCCCATCGAGATAGGGGTGGTCGATGGGCGGCCGATGCTCAAGCGGGCGGCCGTCAGGACCGCCGCATTCACCTCCAAAACCTGCTCGGCCGAATGCTGAACATCAATGCTTTGTGCCCATGGTCGACAATTCAATGTCCACTTTCCTGCGGCTTCCGTATAGGGGATTCGCTATACGTATATCGCCTGAGGCCCGCGACGGTGAGCTGCCGCGGCTCAAGCACATCGCGGCTATGGTGCCAACGGAGATGCCCAGGTTTTGACGGCCGCTGCCATGCTTGCCAGATGATCTGCCAGTGAGAAGCCCGATATCTTCTTTCTCGGCCTCAGATCATGGTCGCCGTCTTCAAGCCAAACGAGTTCAATTTTGTTGGACATCTTGTAGCTTTGGACTTCCTGCCGAGTGCCGAACACGTCTCGCGTTCCCTGGACAATCAGCGCCGGCGTCTTCAGCGTTTCGAGATGCTTTGTGCGGAGCTCTTCGGGCTTGCCCGGCGGGTGGAACGGATAGCCGAGGCAGATGAGACCGGCGATCTTGCCTTTGGCGAAAAGGTCGTCGGCAATCATGCTGGCAACGCGGCCGCCCATCGATTTTCCGCCGATGAGCAAAGGACTGCGCACGCCGAGCCGCTCGATTGCGGCACCATATTCGGCAATGAGCTTGTCAGCGCGCGGCGGCGGCTTGCGGCCTTCGGAGGTTCGCCTTGCCGCCATATAGGCAAATTCGAACCTGGCGACGCGAAAGCCAATGGCTGCCAGAGCTTCGGCCGCAGCCGTCATCGACGGCGAATCCATCGCCCCGCCGGCGCCATGAGCAAGCAGGATCGTAAACTCGGCGTCGTCGGGGCCGTTTATCAGAATGCCGTTTTGCATGCGCAATTCATAAGGGGTCGTCCAGCCTTTGTCAGCACACTGATGGCAAATTAGGCTTACCGACGGGTTGCCTCTTCCAATCGCCGAATCTGCTCGATGAGCCGGAGATCCTGACGACGTCGCTAAAGATACCCCAGGCCCTTGGCACTGTTCGCAACCGGCCCGACCACACCCGTTCTCTCCGGTGAACGGAATCGCTTCGCCATTGAATAAATTCGCCAATACGATGTGTTCGCCATTTACTTCCGCGGGATTTGCGCTGCATATTAGAATATTAGCAAATATGGAGAGAGGAGCATTCGAACAACTCGATAAGTGCGCTCGAATGGCTTCCGATCCTGGTAAGGGAGGACCAATCATGAGGCGAATTTTGTTGCTCGCGGTATCGGCCGCGGCGGTGTCGCTTGGCGTCTCGTATGCCTTCGCACAATCGGGCAGCGTCGAGAAAGCGGTTGGCGGCTACAATTTCGATGAAGCCGCAAAGGAGGCTGCCGGCACGAAGGATTTCCATTCGGCAGACGGCCATCTGACCTTTGCAATTGTAACTCACACGGCTGGCAATGGATTCTTCGACCCGGTCTATGTCGGCGCGACGGTGGCCGGCAATCTGATCGGCGCCAAGGTCCTGCTGCTCGGCTCTGAATCACCGACCGATGACCCCGCCCGCGAGATTGAAATCCTGAACCAGATCGTGCAGGACCCGACGATCGACGGGCTGATTATGACAACGCCGCAGGCTGGCGCCTACAACGACATCGTCAAAGCCGCCGAAACGAAGGGTATCCCGGTTGCCACCACAAATTCCTTCGACGGGACCATTCTCAACCGCAGTAAGCTCAGCCATACCGGCCAGGACGCGTCTGCTGCCGCAATTGCCGGCGAGGCACTTGTCAAGTGCTTGGCGGATAAAGGCATTGAGAAGGGGTCGATCGTGCTGCCCTCGTCGACTGCGATGGGCAACATCGAGGTGAACAATCGCGTGACATCGGCTTTCAACGCGATCGTCAAAGGACTCAAGGATGCAGGCAAGCTGGAGAACTTTAAGGTCGATGCAGGACCGGAGAACACCGGCATCGACACCAACCCGAATGATCCGGTGAACGGTATCGTCACGCTGTTTGAATCGCGCGGCGACGTGGTTGGCGCCTTTGCCGGGAACAACGTATTCACGCCGGCCCTTGCCAAGGCGGTCGCCCAGACCGGCATGACCGGCAAGATCTGCGCTTATGGATTCGACCTCGGTCCCGCGCAGCAGGATGCGTTGAACAGCGGCGACCTGACCGGCGCGCTTGGTCAGCAGCCATTCCTGCAAGGCTTCTGGCCGGTCATGCAACTCTATCTGCAGATCGATCGCGGTATCGCGGCCGCCAATCTCGACACGCGCGCCCAGCTCGTGACCAAGGAGACTGTCGGAAATGTTGGCAAGCGCTTCGAGAATTGACGTCGCAGGCAACGCTCACAATCGCTGCGGGAGAGGGGAGCTCTGCCCGCAGCATGCGAAAGCCGGATAGAACACGCTTATGGAGCCTCACGCGACGACCCGGCACGAGCGCGCACCATCCCAACTGATTGGCGGCTGGGAGGCGGGGCTTATGGGCCTGCTCGTGCTCCTCTATCTCGGCGGCGCTATCGTCAATCCCGCGTTCTTCGGATCGGCGGAGGCGTTCCATGCCCTTCTTCGCGACACCTCTCGGGTGGCCATCATCGCAGTCGGAATGACCTTCGTCATTGTCAACAAGGATCTCGATCTCTCGGTCGGCTCAACCTATGGCCTGGTCGCGGTCGTCTTTGCCCGGCTGTTCGCATCCAACGTTCTCGACCTCAACGTCCTGACAGCGATAATCCTCTGTATGACGTTAGGTGTTGTGATCGGGCTCGCGAACGGCCTGCTTGTCACGGTCCTGAAAGTGCCCGCGTTCATTGCCACACTGACGGTTCTGTTTATAGGCCGCGGCTTCGTCCTTGCACTCACGCACGGCCAAGCGATCTATTATCCCGGCAAGGCGAAGGACTATCCGTTGTTCTTCCACCTCGGTGAAACAAATGTTTTCGGTTTCAACAACCAGATTGCGATCTTCGCCGTTGTCGCGGTGATCGGCGCCCTTGTGTTGGGCAAGACGCGGTGGGGCTACGAGACTTTCGCCACGGGCGGGAATGAGCAGGCAGCGGTTTATGCCGGCATACCGACGAACTGGGTGCGTATCCGGGCCTACCTGATCTCCTCGCTTGGCGCGACGCTCGCCGGCCTGATGTCCGCCGCGCAGGATAAGGGCGTGACGCCGCTTTACGGTGTGAGCGGCGAGCTGACGGTCATCGCCGCAGTAATCATCGGCGGCGCTTCAATCCTCGGCGGCCGTGGCCGCGTGGCCGGGTCATGCCTCGGTGCACTGCTGGTTGTCCTTCTCGACAAGGTGCTGCGCGAGGGCTGGCCGATCACGCGCACGGTCAAGATCGGCGACGAGGAAATCACGGTCAACGCGATATTCTCGCTACCGGTCGGTGCTGTCCCGGTCTTCCTCGGTCTCCTTCTGGTCATCGCGGTGCTGATTGAACCCCATCTCATTCGGCGCCAGGTTGCAACGCGCTTCTGGGCGTGGCTCCGCGGCAAGCCGCCGCCGCCCGCCTATGAGATTGGCGGCGTCGCGCTCGAGGGCGTTCAGACCAAAGGCGCCATGGCAACGGACACGGCGATGTCGACGACCACCTTCGGCAGGTTTCTTGGCCGGCGTGATTCGCTTGCCATCATCCTGGCTGTCTTGCTGTGGTTAACGGGTGTCGCGCTTAGGCCCGATTACTGGTGGAACCTGTCGAACAGCTTCGCGATCCTGCTCAACTATACCGAGTTGGCGCTGATCGCGATCGGGCTCACTTATGTCATTGCCGCGGGCGATATCGACCTCTCCGTCGGATCGGTCCTTGCCCTTGCCGGGAGTACGGCTGCCTACTTTTTGAAAGTCCTCGGCGCCGATCCATTCACGGCGATTGCGATGGGCCTTCTTGCAGGAATGGCCGCAGGTTTCGTCAATGCCGTCGTGACGGTCGGGTTCAAGTTGCCGGCGTTTATCGCCACACTCGGCATGTACTATATCGCCCGCGGTCTGGCTGCCTGGTTCGTCGCCGGACAGCAACTGGCCGGCTGGCCGGAGGGCTACAATCTGCTCGGCCGCAAGGTGAATGACATCCTCCTCCATTTCCGCATCTCGCTGCCGCCCGGCATCCTTCGCACGGTGGCCGAGGTCGTCAGCGTCCAGACGATCTGGATGTTTTTCGTCGCCCTGATGGCCGGCGTCGTACTCGCTTACATGCCGTTCGGACACAAGATCCGTGCCACCGGCGGCAACATCCGCGCCGCCGCCTATGCCGGCATCAACACCGACCAGGTGCGTTTCATCGCCCTCATGCTGGCGGCACTTTGTGCGGCCATGGCCGGGATCATCAACGCCGCCTATTTTCGAAGCTTCAACCCGGTTGCCGGGCAGTTCCGCGAGCTTGATGCCATCGCTTCCGTCATCATAGGCGGCGGCTCGATCTTCGGTGGCTACGGCACGATGATCGGCGCCCTCGCAGGCGCGGCCGTGATTACGCTCGTGCGGGCACTCATGCAGCTCAACGTCCAGGGATTCAGCATGCCCCAGCATTGGATCAACGTCTTCATCGGCCTCATCTTGATCGTCGCGGTGTTGATCGACATATGGGTGCGCCAAGCCAATATTTTCGGACACCTGCTAGCCGGTCTCGCGAGAGTGCGCAGGGGGAAGGAAATCGCTCATGGTTGACGTAACACCATCCGAGCCGATCGTGGAAATGCGGAGTATCGAAAAAGCCTTCGGTGCGGTGCAGGCCCTCCGCAAGGTGGATCTCGTGCTATATCCCGGCGAGATACTCGGCCTGGTCGGCGACAACTCGGCTGGCAAGTCGACGCTCATGAAGATCCTGACCGGTGCTTATCAGCGCGATGCCGGTGAGATCCTCGTTGCCGGACAACCGGTGCATTTCAAGAGCCCGCACGAAAGCCGGGATGTCGGCATCGAGATGATCTACCAGGACTTCGCGCTGTGCGGCAACATGGATGTCGGTCAGAACATCTTCCTTGGCCGCTGGCCGCTCAAAGGTCCTTTCGTCAATCGCCGCAAGATGTATGCGGAAGCTGACAAAGTGCTGAAACGGCTCAAGGTCGACGTCAACTCCGTCTATCAGAAGGTCGAAAGCCTGTCGGGTGGCCGCCAGCAATCGGTGGCGATTGCCCGCGCGATTTCTTTTGGCCCGCGCGTCGTGGTCCTCGACGAGCCGACAGCTAACCTTTCCGTGATGGCGACCGAGCGCCTGCTCGAAACCATGCTGGAGCTAAAGAAGCAGGGGGTTGCACAGATCATCATTTCGCATCGCCTCGTCGACATTTTCGCCGTGGGCGACCGCGTCATGGTGCTGAAGCGCGGCGAGTATGTGGGCGACCGCTACATTAAGAATACCGACGAGCATGAAGTTCTCGAGATTATCGTGTCTGGCACGCGAGAGCACGCGCTGACAGCCGATGAAGCAAGGCGGACCTGAGAGGTAAGTTTGCGGCCGGCAGCCGGGAGTTCCTCGCCGACACGGTGCTTGCCAAGCACGACGAGAAATACATGCCGAAGGACGTTGCCGACCGGCTGAAGGCGCAGGGTCTGTGGCAGGAAGGCGAGGGTACGCAATGATCATCGAGATCGGTCACTACGCACTTGTCCTGGCGCTGGCGGCAGCGATCGTTGTTTCGCTGGTGCCGGCAATCGGCGCGCGCAGGCTTGACCAGGCGATGATGGATGTCGCGCCGCTTGGCTCCGTCGTGCTCTTTGCGCTAGTGACCTTCTCCTTCGGCGTTTTGACCTATGCCCATGTGGTCTCCGACTTTACCGTCAGGAACGTCTGGGAGAACTCGCATTCGCTGGTGCCGCTGATCTACAAATATTCCGGCGTCTGGGGCAATCACGAAGGCTCGATGATGCTGTGGCTGCTGATCCTTGCGCTGTTCAGCGCCCTGGTGGCGCTCTTCGGCCGCAATCTGCCGGACAGGCTGAAGGCCAATGTGCTTTCGGTTCAGGCCTGGATCTCCGCCGCCTTCATCCTCTTCATCCTGTTGACCTCCAACCCGTTCGTCCGCCTCAATCCGGCACCGGCCGAGGGCCGCGACCTCAATCCGGTGCTGCAGGATATCGGGCTCGCCATCCATCCGCCGCTGCTTTATCTCGGTTATGTCGGCTTTTCGGTGTGCTTCTCCTTTGCCGTCGCCGCCTTGCTGGAAGGCCGGATCGATGCCGCCTGGGCGCGCTGGGTCAGGCCCTGGACGCTTGCCGCCTGGACCTTCCTGACGCTCGGCATCGCCATGGGCTCCTACTGGGCCTACTACGAACTCGGCTGGGGCGGCTGGTGGTTCTGGGATCCGGTCGAAAACGCCTCCTTCATGCCGTGGCTTGCCGGAACCGCACTGCTGCATTCGGCGCTGGTGATGGAAAAGCGCGAGGCGCTGAAGATCTGGACCGTGCTGCTTGCAATCCTCACCTTCTCGCTGTCGCTGCTCGGCACCTTCCTGGTGCGCTCCGGCGTCTTGACCTCGGTGCATGCCTTTGCCAGCGACCCGAGCCGCGGCGTCTTCATTCTCTGCATTCTCATGCTCTTCATCGGCGGGGCGCTGTCGCTGTTTGCGTTTCGCGCACCGCGTTTGAGTGCGGGCGGCCTGTTTGCGCCGGTCTCGCGCGAAGGCGCCTTGGTGCTGAACAACCTGATCCTCACGGTTGCCTGCGGCACCGTCTTGACCGGGACGCTCTATCCGCTGCTTCTGGAGACGCTCACCGGCGACAAGATCTCCGTTGGCGCGCCGTTCTTCAACATGACCTTCGGGCTCTTGATGGCACCGTTGCTCGTCGCCGTGCCGTTCGGGCCGCTGCTTGCCTGGAAGCGCGGCGACCTTTTGGGCGTGCTGCAGCGGCTCTATGTCGTGGCAGGGGTTGCCTTCGCCGCGGCGATCGCCGTCTTCTACATCGAGCATGGCGGACCGGTGTTGGCGGTTCTCGGGCTGGCGGCCGGGCTGTTCCTCGTCTTCGGTGCCATTGCCGACCTCTGGTATCGCGCAGGCTTCGGCAAGATGGCGGCGGAGATCGCATGGCGGCGGCTTTCCGGCCTGCCGCGTTCGGCTTTTGGCACGGCCTTGGCGCATGCCGGGCTCGGCGTCACCGTGCTCGGCATTGTTGCCGTTACGACATTTGCGACCGAGCATGTGCTTGAAATGAAGCCCGGCGAGACCATGGAGGCGGGAGGCTACAGCGTCCATTTCGACGGCATGCAGCCGGCGGCCGGTCCAAACTACAAGGAAGATCGCGGACACTTCAGTATCCGCCGCGGCGGCGTCGAGGTTGCGGATGTCTGGTCGGCAAAGCGCGTCTATGCCGCCCGCCAGATGCCGACGACGGAAGCCGGCATCCTGACCTTCGGGGCAAGCCAGCTCTACGTGTCGCTCGGCGATCCGACCAGGGACGGCGGCATCGTCGTGCGCATCTGGTGGAAGCCGTTCATCCTGTTGATCTGGGGCGGGACGCTGCTGATGGCGGTCGGTGGCTTCGTGTCGCTCTCCGACCGGCGGCTGCGCGTCGGCGCCCCGCGCCGCAAGGCAAGAGCGGTTCCCGCAGGGATGGGGCCGGTAGAATGATCGGCCTAGCGGCTTCTGGTGCGCGAGCGCCTGACCGATGGCGACCCGGACGAAGAGGTCTTGAACTACATCGTTTCGCGCTACGGCCATTTCGTGCTTCTGAAGCCCCGGTTGAGCGTTCGAACGGTTCTGCTTTGGGGCGCCTCCATTTTGCTGATCGTCGCCGGGGCCATCTCGCTGCTGATTTTCGCCAGGCGACGGGCCGGCAAGCCGACCGGAAGCCAGTTGACGGTGGAAGAACGGGCACGGCTGACGAATTGCTTGGAACGGGGTCCGATCGGACATCCTGACAGAGTTTAAGCAGGTTTACGACAATGCCGAGTTCCCGTTCGTTCAACCGAAAGCAAGCACGATGAAACATTTACGCGCCACAGGACAAGGTGTACTCTTCCAGGAAACATGCGGAGGTGACGGTTTCGGAACCTCGAAGAGACCGAGGCTCCTCATTAGCCCCTCGCGGCGGGAGCGAAGCGTTCCCGCAAGAGGCTGGGTACACACTGCATCTGCTTTGGACGAACGCTAATCCAGCGGTGGCGGAGACCGGACAATGAGCTTGACGCGCCGTCGGTTGTCGATAACAGGCGCAATCGGAATCGTCGCTTGGGCGCTTACGCTGTGGCCGAAGCGCGCGCGCGCAGGTGATGATGCTCTCGATTTCGTCGAGCGGATGACGGGACGAGCCGCGACCGAATCGACCCAGCTTCGTCTACTAATGCCCACCGTATTTTCGACCGGCTATACGGTGCCTATGGATATCCAGGTGGAGAGTCCGATGACGGAAACCGACCACGTAAAGTCGATCCGCGTCTTCGCGCCAGAGAACCCGTTCGTCGAGGTAGCCCAGTTCCATTTCTCACCCCGACGCTGCCTTGCCCGCGTTTCGACCCGGATTCGCCTTGCGGGGCCGCAGCACGTCGTGGCGCTCGCCGAAATGAGCGACGGTAGGTTGCTCATGGCCAAGAGCTGGGTCAGCGTCGCCACGAATGGTTGCCGTTGACAGAATGGAAGGAGGGCAAGCGCAATGACGCCGATACCCCGTGTTATGGTTCCCGGCACCGCCGCCAAAGGCGAAGTCATTCCGGTCAAGACCATCGTTCAGCACAAGATGGAAACGGGGCTGCGGACAGACGGCGAGGGCGAGGTGATCCCGCGCAAGATCATCAATAAATTCATCTGTCGCTATGGTGGCGTTGTAGTGTTCAGCGTCGACCTGCACGAGGCGGTTTCGGCCAATCCCTTTTTTGAATTCTCGCTGCTCGCGACGGAAAGCGGACGCATGGAGTTCATCTGGAAGGAAGACGGCGGCGCCGTCTATTCTCTGAACCACGATATAGTGGTTACCTGAGATGGTGAAAGGACCGTCGACCGCGGCACCGCCCCTTGCGAAGGCCATCGCTTTCGAAACCCGTCATATTCTGAGGTCGCTCCTTGTAGTCGCGCCCCTTGTGCCTGCCGGCCAGGCTGCGGCTGAGGTCAGTGAAGGCGCTCAGATCGCCGCCACCTGCGCATCCTGCCATCATCCGGACAAGCGAGGGCAGTCCATTCCCTCGATCACGGCGCTTGACGAGCAGACCATAATAAAAGCCATGCTTGCCTTTCGCGCAAACTCAAGTCCACGCCTTGTGATGCACGCGGTCGCCCTGTCGCTTACCGATGGAGAACTGGCGGCCGTGGCGCGCTATCTTGCCGGAAAGGCAAAGGACGGGGGGCAACAATGACAGACTGGACGCGGCGCCGGATCTGCTGCCTCGGGGGAGGGATACTCATGGCCGCGGCTGCGCCGCATATTGCGCGCGGCCAGAGCCGGCCAAGGGTCGTCGTGATCGGCGGCGGCATTGGCGGCGCGACGGCCGCCCGATACCTCGCCGACCTGAAGACGCTCGATGTCACCCTGATCGAGCCGAAGCCGAACCATGTCACCTGCTTCTTCAGCAATCTTTACCTCGCCGGTCTTCGCTCGCTCGCCTCGCTGACCTTCGGCTTCGAGGCGCTGGCCGAGCGCCACGGTATCACTGTCATCCGGAACGCGGCGACTGCGATCGACGCCACCGCGAGGGTCGTCAGCCTCCAGGGCGGGTCAAGGCTCGCCTATGACCGCCTCGTGCTCGCCCCGGGGATCGCCTTCAAATTCGGCGAGATCGACGGCTATGACGACGCAGCGGCCGAGGTGATGCCGCATGCCTGGAATGCCGGACCTCAGAGCGATGTTCTGCGCCGGCAACTCGAAAGCATGGAGGATGGCGGCGTGTTCGCTATCGCTGCGCCCCAAAATCCCTTCCGCTGCCCGCCGGCCCCCTATGAGCGAGCCTCGCTGGTGGCCTACTATTTCAAGCAGTTCAAACCGAAGTCGAAGATACTCATTCTCGACGCGAAGGACCAGTTTTCGGGCCAGGAACTGTTCCAGGACGCCTGGTCACGCCACTATCCGGGTATGATCGAATGGCTGCCGGCGCAGTTCATAGGGAAAACCAAAGGCGTGCATGTGGCGACGTGTTCCGTCATAACGGAAAGCCAGACCTTCAAGGCGGCCGTCGCCAACGTCATTCCGCCGCAGAAGGCGGGGCTTATCGCTGAAAGGGCGGGCCTTACCGACAGCACCGGCTGGTGTCCGGTCGATCCAGTGACGTTCGAGTCGACGCTGCAGCCCGCCATCCATCTGGTAGGCGACGCGATCATTGGCGGCGACATGCCAAAATCCGCCTTCTCCGCCAATAGTCAGGCCAAGGCATGCGCCTTCGCCATCGCCGCTTCGCTTACAGGCTCGCCACGCTTTCCTCCGCACCTGTTCAATTCGTGCTACACGTTCCTCGCGCCAGACGATGCCTTCACCAATGCCATTACCTTCGCTCCCGAGGGCGGAAGCATAAAGACCGTCAAGATGTTTATCAGCAAGGTTGGCGAGAGTGCGGAGGTCCGACGCCGGATGGCGCATCAGGCCGTCGGCTGGTATTCGGCCTTCACGGCGGACGTGTTCGGCTGATCAAGGGGTTGAGATTCCTGACCGTCTACGGGAAATCCCCGAAGGGAGAGGCAAGACGGATCGGGATCCGGCACCCGTTGCAGCCTCAACGAATTCATTACAACGAGAATGCTCGAACCGGCCATGACTGCGGCGGCGAGGATCGGCTGCAGCAGCCCGAGCGAGGCGGCCGTCAGCGCGACAAGGTTGTAGCCGAAGGCCCAAAGGAGATTGGTAAGGATGGTCCGGCGGACCGCGCGCGCCATGTCGACGACCCATGGCAGCATCCACAGCCCGGCCTCGGGCAGAACAAGCGCCGATGTTTCGCGGGCGAGGTCGGTGGCGGAGCCGACTGCGATACCGACGTCGGCGTCCGCCAGGACCAGAGCGTCATTGAGGCCGTCGCCAACCATGGCCACTCTTCCGCAGTTGTGGCGGAGGCGGTTCAGGGCGTCCCGCTTGGCCTCCGGCGACAGACCGGCCTCGATGTCGGCGATGCCGACTGTCGCACCGATGCGTCGGGCCGGTTCTGCCAGATCACCGGTCAGGAGAACAACCTGCAAGCCGCGGCTCCTCAGTTCCTCGATCGTTGTGCGCGCTTCCGGGCGCGGCGTGTCGTCGAGCGAGAGTACCCCCTGCACGCGGCCGTTCCAACCGACATGGACAAGCGAGTGGCCCGTCGCCTCGGAAATCCGGGCACGCTCTCGCAACTCGGGCGAGAGCGCCCATCCCAAATCGCGCATAAGTGCCGCGTTGCCGGCAGCTACCGGCATGCCGCCGACGGTGCCGCGGATGCCGCGGCCAGGAACGGCGCGAGTAGCCAGCGTCTGATCTGGCGGAACGCCGAGAGCAGCGGCGGCGGCGGTGATGGGCTTTGCCATGGCATGCTCAGAATGCCGCTCCAACCCGCTCGCGCGCGCCAGCACTTCTTCAGACCTGACGCTATCGGTTAAGATTTCGACCACACGCAGCCTGCCGCTCGTCAGCGTGCCGGTCTTGTCGAAAGCCACGGATCGGAGCTCTGCGAGCACCTCCAGGATGCCGGGGTCACGAACAACGCAGCCGTAGCGCGCCAGTCGTCCGATGCCGAGGGTGGTCGCAAGCGGAGCGGCAAGCCCAACCGCACACGGACAGGCAACGACGAGAACTGCGAGCCCGATGAGCAACGCTCGGTCGAAAGGCTGCGATTGCGCCCAATAGGCAATCGTCAGTGCGCCGAGTACGAGCACGAGCGGCACAGCAAGCGCAATGATCCGGTCGGCGATGCGCTGGGTCAGGCCCCGGTGGGATAGGGCATCGCGAACCGAGCGACAGATGCGTACCCACTGCGTATCACTGACCGCGCCGCTGCATCGGATGAGCAAGGCGCCGTCGATATTGATGCTGCCGGCGATGACACACATGCCGGCCGCTTTCGGAACTGGGTGGCTTTCGCCGGTGATCATCGCCTCGTCGGCGACAGATTCTCCCTCGACGATCACGCCATCGACGGGGATGCGCTCACCCGGTCGCACTCGTACCAGCATGCCGGCGAGGATCTCGCGCACCGGCCGACGCGTCTCGGCTCCACCGGCGACGACTGTCGCGATCTCGTTTTCTGCCGCAAGGAGCGGTTCGAGATCACGGGCCGCCTTGGCACGGCTTGTCGCCTCGAGATAGCGGCCAAGAGTGAACAGCGTCAGCACCATTGAAGCGGTGTCGAAATAGACATGAGTACTGCCCGCGAGCACTGCGAAGGCAGAATAAAGGTAGGCCGCCCCGACGCCGGTGACGATCAGGGCCGACGATGTCAGGCGTCCGTCCAGCGCGTCATGCACCGTCTCGCGGAAGAAAGGACCGCCGAGGATTACGACCGCCGGGGTGGCGAAAATCCAGAGCAGCAGGTGAATCCATGGAAGCATGTAGGCGTCCGCCCCGGCGAACGTGTCATCATAGAGCAGGAGGCTGAAGAGCATGATATTCATGGAAAGGAACGCGCCCACTCCGAGGCGGACGAGCAGCCAGGCCGCTTCCGATTCCTCGCTTCTGCCGCGCGTCACCTGAAAGGCAATGCAGCAGCCATAGCAGCAGAAGGTGTGGACCTCGCCGTCAAGAGTGCGCTGCATGGCCCGCCGTCCCACCGGCAGCAAGCAGTGACTGCAGAATGCATCGTCCGGTGTGCTCATATGAAGTGAGTTCCATGGAATAGGCCTAGCGGCAGGACGCCACGGCCGAGGGTCACGAGCCCGAGCACAAGGATGAAGCTGCCTGCTAGCCAGACGCTGCGCTGCCGCCACATCGGGGCGAGCGACGGGCCGATGCCCCCCATCATCAGCATTGCCGGAAAAGTTCCTAGACCAAAGGCCGCCATGGTGAGAAAGCCGGGAAGCGCTCCGGCGGTGCTGGTGGCCTGGGCAACGAAGGCATAGACGAGCGGGCAGGGGAGAAAGCCGTTGAGGACGCCGAACGCGAGGGGAGCGGCTTTCCAAGGTGCCGCGAGCAATTGCCGCAGCGAGACGACCAGCGCGCTGCCGCCCAGACCGATTGTTGCGCGACGCAGCCCCTGCAAAAAACCGAAGAACTGCAACGCCATGCTGATCATGAGGATGCCGGCAACGATTGCGAGGATACGCTGCGCAGGATCGACGTAGCCTCCGAAGAGCGGAACGGCCGGCGGGCCGCCGCCGCTCGAACAGACCACCGCGCCCAATGCGCCCGCAAGAGCGCCGAGGAAGCAATAGGTGGTCAGCCGCCCGCCATTGTAGAGAAGATGCCGTAGCACTGTCCCTCCCAGCCCATGCCGATCACGTCCGAGTGCACAGGCAAAACCGCCACACATGCCGATGCAATGAAAGCTACCGGCAAAGCCCGCTGCAAAAAGTACCAGATACGGGGTCATCGCAACTTCCTCCTGCCTGATCAAAGGCCGGTCCTATCTCCAAGCGAGGTAAGCGACCCAGGCGAAGAAGGCGATATGAAAGACGGCGCCGCCGATGAAGGCAAGCGTCTGGTTGAAGCCCGCATCAGCGAAGGAAAACATGGTCTCAGCAAGCATCCCATCCTCCTACAGTTCAGAGAGCAGCGATGACGTTGAACGCCAATCCGCTGACCAGGAAGAGAAGGTTCAGTATCACGACGGCTATAATGATCCTCGGCGCCAACATCATTGGTCTCCTTCTTGCTCACAGCCGTTGAATCCATCCGGGGCTCCGCGAGAGGCCGTGCTTCAATGCGCTAAAACCGGCCCGGCCCAAGTCCGCCCCAGTAGTTGTAGCTGTAGTAAAGCCCCCATACGAAAAGTACGAAATAGACAGCCAGAAGCCACACGGGGATGTATCCATGGTGCGCTTCGATGTGGCCGCCCGCATATTCCTCCATCTCATGCTCTCTACTCTCGGGAACGTCCGCATCACGGCTTCCGGTCGGTTTCGTGGTCTGTCCTTCTGTCATTTTCCATCTCCCTCTCGAAGAATTCCTGCGAGACCCTGTCTGCGTTGCTCAAAGCTCCCGAAAGCACCCCCCATATGAAGAGGCAGAGAGCCCCGAGGCTCATCAACATTGCGCCGACATAGGGACCAGCAATTCCGAAATCCGCCATGCGTCATTCTCCCTGAGCAATTTTCGCCGGAGCATCGCCTGCGCCCTTGTCGAGCCGGCTGGTTGCCGCACCGGCGCCCGGTACGTAAGCCTTGTCCGGAGAGGACGCCTGACGGTTGAGGTCGTCGAGCGCCTCCCGGTCGGCCTCGGCTATGTTCAGCGGTTCGAGGGTCAGGGGATCCTTGTAGGCGGAAAGCGACAGAACGTAGTAGGCGAGCGCCCATCGATCCTCGTCCGGGAACGCATTGCGGTAGGATGGCATTGGCGTGCCGCTCAGTCCCGTGGTCATTGTCCGGAATATGTCCTGGACGGCCGGGCCGGATTTGAACTGGCCGCTGGTGAGGTCCGCAGGCACGCTGGTGAAGCCGAGATCATCCTTCAGTCCGGCGGCCTTCTCGCCGTCGCCTTTCCCCTCCTGTCCATGGCATTCCCAGCATTTGGCCGACTGCCATATCTGCCTGCCATGCGCCAGAAGCTGCTCGGAAGGCTGCGGGAGCTCGCCGATCAGCAGCGGCCCGCCGGGGGGCTCTTCCGTGAAGAATTCATAAGGCGCGGAGGGATCGGAGCGATCGACCGCCAGCTCAAACTTGATGTATTGGATAACGGCGAGGCGATCGTTGATGGGCAGTTCGTGCCATGCAGGCATTGCGGTGCCGCGCACGCCGCGCGTGATCGTGCGCAGCAGGTCTCCATCCGTCGGCAGCGGCCCTTGCGTCAGCCTGAACTTGAAGACGGCAGCCGTGAAATCGCGCGGCCGTTGCTTGTACATGAAAGTTGCCGCCGGACCATTGCCATCGCCCGTCACACCGTGGCAGCCAATGCAGCGGCGCTCATAGACGTTCTTGCCGTGCAATATCCATTCCTGCGACCGTGGCAAGGAAACGTCGACGACCTGCAATTGCTGCGGTTCGAAAAGGTCGCGCCATTTCCCGCGGTTCATGCCGAGCTTCTGCATATAGGCAACGAGCGCGTGGAGATCCTCGGTCTCAGCCGCGATCGTTACGGTCTGGCCCGTAAATTCCTCGTTAGGGATAAGAATGACTGGCTTCTTCTGTCGCGCCTCGATCGGCACGAACAGCAGCCCGTTGGCGTTCGGCGTTAGCGATATCAGATCCTGGCTGTCAAAGCGGAAGAAACGCTCGGTAACAGGCGTCCTTTCCAGTGTGCGACCGCCGGCACCATCGTCGACAATCCTAAGGGGTCCCTCCGGCTCATCGAAAAGACCGCGATAGGGTGCCATAACCGAATCTGGAACCAGCATGCGCGGATCCCAGAAATGGGCGAGGTGCCATTCGTCGCCGTATTTCAGGCCGACGCGTGTGAGATCCGGGCCGATGCGGCGCGTTCCGAACAGGTGTGGCACGTCATAGGCGAATTCGCCCGATTCCGAAACTGGGCCCCAGCGGCGAGTCTCGCCGGTCACCGGGCGCACGAACTGCGAATGGCAATACCAGCAGCCTTCCCGCAAATAGACGGCGCGGCCTCGGCTCTGCAGCGGTGTGTAGTCGGTCGCATCGGCCACCATCCATTTGACCTGGCCGAAGCTGGTACGGACAGCGGCTGTGACCTTCGTCGTGCGGGCTGACGGTTCGAAGAATGGAAGGATTCCCTGCGTGAACACCGCAAGGAAGAAGAAGCCGATACCAGCCACCAGTGCGACGAACCGTGCGCTCATTGGGCGGGCCCACCGACCGGTATGGTGCTCGAGCCGGGTATCGGCTCACGTTCTCTTAACTTTACGGGCTCTCTAATCACGGTCATCATCATGTTGAGGACGAGCAGCGACATGCCGATATCCATGGTGATGCCTGCCAGCGTGCGCAGCAGCCAATAGGGTTTCATGTGGACGATCGAGTCCAGCCATTCAACGCCGTTCATCCACTGAAACCCCTGCTGAAGTCCGCCGGCGGTTAGACCAATACCCATGGTCGAGATTCCGGCGGTGATCAGCCAGAAAGACCAGTTGCCCATCCGAAACGACCAGAGTTCGCGGCCCCACAAACGCGGCCAGGCGTACACCAGCCCGCCCATTGCCCAGACGACAAAGGTTCCGAACACGGTCAGATGCGAGTGCGAGATGACGAAGTCGGTGAAATGCGTCGGCTGCTGCAGGGCTCGCAAGGCTTCTGTGGATCCCTGGAAGCATCCGAAGAGATACATGATCGAGCCCGTGATCAGGAATTTGGCCGGAAGGTTCGTGCCGAGTTCATGCCATTTGCCCATCATGGTTCCAAAGAAGTTCACCAGCACCGTCCAGACCGGGATGATCAGCAGCATCGATGTGACGATTGCGATTGTCTCGGCCCAGTCGGCGATCGGGCTGAAGAGATAGTGATGAATGCCGACAAAGGGATAGAAGAGCGCGAGCGACCAGAAGCCGACCAGCGAAAGCTTGTGGGAAAAGAGCGGATTGCGCGCGCTGACCGGCAGAAAGTAGTAGATCAGTACATAGCCCGCCGGCGTCAGCCACAGGCCTACGATGTAGTGGATGTAGAGGCCGTGGAAGGCGGCGCTGTTGATTCCGCTGATGGTGTAGGGAAGGATGAAGCTGCCCAGCACGAGGTTCATCGTCGTCCAGACGAACGCCCCGATCAGATACCACAGCGCGACGTAGAGAGGCGGCTCGAGGCGCCGGGCGATGGTGATCAGGAATTGCGCCGTGACCGTCGCGATCACGGCGAAGATCGGAATCTCGGCGAATAGCGGAAGCTCGCCCGCTTCGAGCCCGTGATTTTCGCCGAGGGCCAGTGCCACGAGGGCAGCGGCCATAACGATGTTCCACAGCCAGGCCATTGAGACGCTCAGCCGCGGCCAAGGCACCCGCACGCCGCAGAGACGCGGCACGAGATAGTAGCATTCCCCGATGAAGAGCGCCGAAAAGGCGCCGAAGATGACGCCGTTGATGTGCACCGGCCGGAGGCGCCCGAAAGTGAGCGCCAGATTTTCGGTGCCGAGATAGTCCGGATAGTTGAACAGTCCCGAAATCGCCACCCCGACGGACGGCGTCACCATCAGCCAGAACATGCCCCAGTAGAGCCAGACGCGCACGACCGGACGGTCGACCAATTCATCGAGGTCTACATTGGCGAAGCGGCCCCGCAACACTGTCGCGGTTTCTGCCAAGACACATCTCCTCTTTGCGTGCCGGTACCGCCGGCAGCGGCTGAAGCCTAAAACTTGCCAGGCTGGAGCACCGAGCCCGTATTGGACCAAGTAATGTAGGCTTCCAGCGACTTCATCGCCTCGGACTCAGGATCGATCTTCACGCCCTGGTTCGGCTTTTCGATGCACCAGTTGATCATATCCCGCAGGGTCGCGAACTGGTTAATTTGCGCCTGGAATTTCGGGAAGGACTGCGGATGGGTGTCCGACGCCATGGGGTGGCACATGGCGCAAGCCATTCCCGTAGTCGAAAGGCTGTCGCCGACGCCCATGGCGTCAGCCGTCGCTTGATCGCCATGAAAAAGCAGGTCTCCCTTCCTGACCTGTTCCAGGAAAACGTCCTGAAAGGCCTTCAACTGTTGCGGGGTTATCGGATCCTTGTGCGCGCCGGCCGGTCCGACGAGAAGGGCAATGCCGATTGCGCCTCCTATCGAGGAAATCCGCAGTGTGCCGGGGAGGGTTGCTTTGCTTGTCATAGCTATTCCTCCTATCGATATGGCCACATGTTATCGGCGATCCGCGGACGGATGACTTCCGACACGTTCTTGTCGTGGTCCTCGGGAGACTGGACGAAGACCTCCTTGCGGCCCCACATCACGTATTCCGCGTTTACATCGTCGTTTGCGGCGACGTCGATCTTGCCCCAGCCGACCCCGTCATAAGGATCGCCGGGATCGACGCGGATCATCGGCTTCGTCAGCTTTGGTACGCCTTCGGGCGCATAGGGCCACGGCCACGAGGTCGCAAGCATGCCGATAGACCGCATCGTGCCGATCTCGTTATAGAGCACCTGATGCGTATGGCCGTGGATGTTCGTGACCTTGCTGAAGGGCATCAATACCTGATGGACTTCGCGCCAGTCGCGGACCCAGAAATTCCAGGGTGGATAGTATTCGTAGAGCGGATTGTGACTGAAGATCACCACGGGTCTTGCCTTGTCCCAGTCGGAGAGTGTCTTCTCCATCCAGTCGAGCTGGTCGCGGCCGACGCCGGCCCAGGGACCGGCGACTGTGCCGTCGAGGGTCGCCATGTGGCCCATGCGCTCCTCGGGCGTCATGTTCTTGGCGCTCCAGTAGTCCGGTCCCCGGCTCACTGTATCGAGACCGATGAAGCGGACGCCCTTATGGTCGAAGGTCCAATTGGACTGGCCGAACAGTTCGCCCCACTTCTTGCCCATGTCCAGATACCAGTCGTGCTCGCCAGGTATATAGTGCTTGGGTATTGTGACGTCCTTCAGCAACTCGACGCCAAGCTCGAGCTCCTCGATCTTGCCGAGCTGCGCCAGATCGCCGCCGAAGACCAGGAAGTCGGCGGGCGGATTCATCGCCTTGACCTCTTGGGCCGCGCGTATGGTTTTGTCGACGAAGCGCGTGTTCAGGGATCGCGGATACAGGTGTGTGTCCGAAATCCAGGCGAACATAAACGGCTCTTCGGCTGCGTGCGCGATGTCGATCGTGTTGAGCAACGGCCACCACGCGAAGGTCTGCGCGACCGTGGCGGCACCGAACAACAGCGATTTGTGAACGAAAGTGCGGCGCGTTATCTGGAGCGTGTCATCTGGACGCACCCCAGCGGGCTGCAGCACCGCATGCATTTCCCGGCGCAAACGATCAAGCTCGTCAGACATGGGGTTTCTCCTACCTGGCCAAAAAAGGCTCGGCCGTCACAGAGGCAGACGTGACGCGCTAGGCCACATCAGGACTTTTCTTTTTGCTCTTTACTTCGTACTACTGTTTCTTAAGTTCGATATCGAGCTTCGTGGCTTTGCCACCCTCAACGCTGACAGACATTTCCATGGGCCCGGTGAAGGGCTGCACGGCCACGAGCTTGTAGTCACCCGGCGGGACGTCGGTGATCGAGAACTTGCCATCGCTCCCCGTGACTGAGTAGTAGGGATTGTTGGCAACATAAATCCAGCCTTCCATCCAGCCATGCGCGTCGCAGTCAATACGTACCGTTCCGGGCCGGGGCAATTCGGTGGGAATGGTCTGGCCTTTGTTGGGCAAGGCAAGGTTGAACGCCGTGCGCTTGCCATAGTAGCCATGCGTATTATGCAGCACGGGATCGGAATTCACGACATTCAGCGGGCCCGCCGGGATAACCTGCACTTCCGGTTCGAAACGGCATTTTTCATTGTCGAGTTCGGGCGTCTTCCCTGCCGTTGGCCATTCTTTGCCAGATGCCACGTCGACCAGATATACGACCGCACTTTCAACGGCCTTGCCGGCGCCAAGCCGGACCAACGGTTCGTCGCGTGGAGTTCCACAGACCTGGACGTCTTTGGTGGGGATGATCTTCTTCGTCGGGACGGTGCCGTTGTAGACAACAACACCCTCGATGGAGCCTCCTCCCGCAACGGCGGTAATTTCATAGGATTGACCAGGAACGCCAATCGCCGCCGTTGCCACCGTAAGAAATCCAGAGAAGAAATGATGCCTCCTCACAGCACCCTCCTCTTCCTTAACGGAGATGTTGCATTCTTGATCAGAATGATTCTAATATCAAGGGAAATCGATCTGAACTGGTAGTGGAATACCGGCCAGATTTACGCGGCAGAAAAAGCAGATTCCCTCGGCGCGTGGCGTGTGGATGGTAACCGCGAGCCGATTTACCTGTTCTGCGAACGTTCTGTCCCATCGCTACCGACCTCAACTGTGCGGTAATGTACAGTTGCGGGCCCCGGAGGCAAAAGATGGATCGCCCATGGAAGGACCATCGCGCTTCGGCGCGGCAGTGGCTAGCCCTCGCTGCAACCATGCTGGCGGCGACGGCGGTGGTGACCGCCTGGCCCGCTCGCGCGATCTCTGAAACGACGGTGGGAGGCCCCTTCACCCTCACTGCGTCCGACGGGCAAGCTGTGACGGATGCGACTTTCCGCGGCAAGTGGCTGCTGGTTTTCTTCGGTTACACCTTCTGCCCCGATGCCTGCCCGACGACGCTGAGCCAAATCGCGGTCGCGCTCGAGCAGCTCGGGGCGGATGCGCAAGAGGTGCAGCCGATCTTCATTACGGTCGATCCGGAGCGCGACACTCCAAAGGCAATGGGCGAATATACCGAAGCAATCGACAAGCGGATCGTCGGGCTCTCGGGAACGCCGGAGCAGATCGCAGCGGTATCGCAGGCATACGGCGTCTACAGCGAGCGGCACCGCACCGGAACAGGCCGGGACGACTATCTCATCGATCACGGCACGTACATCTACATAATGTCGCCGGAGGGAAAGTTTGCACGGGGCATGTCGGCTGACACGCCGGCGGACGACATCGCGGCCACCTTGCGCCATCTGATGACGGAGGCTCGCAATGGAGGTTGAGCGGACGCCGGCGAGGAGGCCGGACATGACCTGGGGGAAGGGTGGGAACAAGGGGACTGGACGGTACGGCCAGTACTTCGCCGCCGCCATATCACGACTCCATGCAGAGCAGCGATACCGCGTCTTTGCCGATCTGGAGCGGATCGCGGGACGTTTTCCCTTCGCCACCTGGCGCTCCCCATCGGGACTGCGGGAGGTCGTCATCTGGTGCTCCAACGATTATCTCGGTATGGGACAGCATCCCAAGGTGATCGAAGCCATGATTGACACTGCGCGACGCCACGGGACAGGTGCGGGCGGTACCCGCAACATTTCCGGCACAAACCATCCGCTCGTCGAACTGGAAGCCGAACTCGCGGATCTGCATGGCAAGGATGCGGCTCTGGTCTTCACGTCGGGGTATGTATCCAACCAGACGGGCATCTCCACCATCGCCAAGCTCATACCCGACTGTCTGATCCTGTCCGATGCGCTCAACCACAATTCCATGATCGAGGGGATTCGCCAATCCGGAATGGAAAGGCAGATCTTCCGCCACAACGACGTGCGACACCTTGAGGAACTGCTGAAGGCCGTCGCCTTCGAGCGGCCGAAGCTCATCGTCCTCGAAAGCCTCTATTCCATGGACGGCGACATCGCGCCGATCCATTGCATCTGCGAGCTCGCCGAACGCTACGGTGCCATGACCTATCTCGACGAGGTGCATGCGGTGGGAATGTATGGGCCGAGAGGCGGCGGCGTTGCCGAACGCGATGGCGCCATGGAGCGGATCGACGTCATCGAAGGTACCCTGGCCAAGGCTTTCGGATGTCTCGGCGGCTATATCGTCGGCAATAGCGATCTCATCGACGCCGTGCGCTCCTACGCGCCGGGTTTCATTTTCACGACGGCTTTGCCGCCGCCCATCTGCGCAGCGGCCACCGCCGCGATCCGCCACCTGAAGACCTCGCAGTCGGAGCGTCAAAGCCACCAAGACCGCGTCCGGCGCGTCAAGGCCGAACTGAATTCGGCAAGGCTGCCGGTCATGCCAAGCGACAGCCACATCGTTCCCGTGTGGGTCGGCGATCCGGCAAAGTGCAAGGCGGCGAGCAATATTCTACTGGCCGAGTACGGCATCTACATCCAGCCGATCAACTATCCGACCGTCGCCAAGGGAACCGAGCGGCTGCGCATCACGCCGTCGCCATGCCACGATGACATCATGATCAGCCACCTTGTGGCGGCGCTGTCCGATGTCTGGAACCGGCTCGGATTACCATACGCCAATACTGCTCAGGCCGCGGAGTGAGGCGGCAACTCTTGGGAGGAAGGCCATGACGGCCAAAGACATCAAATACGCCTTCGAGGCGCGAGACAGCATGTTAGATGGCGTGGGTACGCTCGGAAGGGCTGTCAGCGTCACACTTGGACCGCGGGGGCGGAATGTCGCCATGGCCCGGCCCTTCGGTGCGAAAATCACCAAGGACGGCGTGACCGTTGCAAAGGAGATCGAGCTTCAAGACAGGTTTGAGGACATGGCCGTCCGGTTGCTCCGGCAAGTTGCCGTCAAAACCTCCTATCTGACCGGCGACGGCACCACGACTGCGGTCGTGCTCGCCGAGGCTATTATCAGAGGCGGCGTGCGGGCAGTGGCGGCCGGCATGAATCCCATGGACTTGAAGCGCGGCATCGATCGTGCTGTCGAGGCTGTCGCGGCGGAGCTGAAGCAGAATGCAAGAGCCGTTTCCTCGAATGTGGAGATAGCCCAGATCGCCACGATCGCGGCAAACGGCGACACCGAAATCGGCCGCATCATCGCCGAAGCCATGGCAAAGGTCGGCAACAATGGCGTGATCACAGTCGAGGAAGGCAGGTCGCTCGAAACCGAGATCGAGATCGTCACCGGCATCCAGTTCGACCGCAGTTACATCTCCCCGCATTTCACTACCAACCGCGAGCGGACGCGGGTGGAGTTCGAGGATGCCTATATCCTTCTCGGCGAGAAGAAGCTGGCGAGCCTCGACAAAGTGGTGCCGCTCCTGGAAAAGGTCGTGCAGACCGGCAAACCTCTTCTCATTATCGCCGAAGATGTCGAGGCCGAAGTCAGAGCAGCGCTCGTCGTCAACAAGCTGCGCGGCAGCCTCAAGGTGGCAGCGGTCAAGGCGCCTGCCTACGGCGAGCTCCGCAAGGCGATCCTGCAGGATATTGCGCTGTTGACGGGTGGTACGGTCATCTCGGAGGATCTCGGCCTTAAGATCGAGACCGTGCCGCTCGATGTCCTCGGCCGCGCGGGGAAGATTACAGTCGACAAGCAAAACACGACGATCGTGGAAGGGCGTGGTCTACCGGTAGATATCGAGACGCGCATCGCCGCCATCAAGCGCCAGCTCGAACAGTCTGACTTCGACTATGACCGCGACAAGCTGGAGGAACGGCTGGCGCGGCTTTCGAGTGGGATCGCCGTGGTCCGGGTCGGCGGAACGAGCGAGATCGAGGTCAGGGAGAAGAAGGATCGCATCCGAAACGCCGTCCATGCTGCTCGCGCTGCCATCGAGGAGGGTATCTTGCCAGGCGGCGGCACCGCCCTCTTGCGGGCAGGAAAGGCACTCGAGGCGCTCAAGATCGATCACCCCGACCAGCAGGCAGGCATCCGCCTCGTCGCGGAGGCGATACGCTGGCCGGCGCGGCAGATTGCGGCCAATTCGGGCGAGGACGGTTCGGTCGTTGCAGCGAGAATTCTCGAAAAAGATGATTTCGCCTACGGCTACGACGCCCAGAAGGGAGCGTTCGGCGACATGGTGGCAGCGGGCATCATCGATCCCGTCAAGGCGGTGCGCGCGGCGCTTCAGGGCGCTGCGTCCGTGGCCGGTCTCATGATCATGACGGAGGCAATGGTGGCAGAGGTTCCGGGGCCGCCGCCGCCCGAGCTTCCGGGCCATCACGATCATGAGGACAATTTGGACATCGAATTCTAATCGAGACACGGTTGCAACAATCCAAAATATGAACGTGACCGGTTCCACGATAGGGGACAAAACCCCATTGGCCGATTTCCGTCATTGACACGGCCCCTGAGAAAGTAAGGGATCGTGCCAAAGAGAACGCGAATGATCACCGACAAGTTCGGGCGCCCATGGGCGTCGAACATCGGTCGCACGACCGTTATGGAAAACGCGAGCGCATGCAGGGCTTCCGATCTCGAGGAGGGCTCCAATGCTTGGTCGCGATCTTCTCAGCCCCCAAACATTCAGCAAATGCCGAGAAAGCGAACAAACGGCGGATGACGGCGAACGCCTTTGACCGCCGATTTGAGCGAGCAAAATGTCTCACTTTTGCCGCCCAAAAATGAGGGTGAGACAAACGAGGGAAAAAGCGATGAATAATCAAATAGGAAAAAATGGAATGGTGGGCGATGAGAGACTCGAAAACTCAAGGCTCTCATCGGGAAGAGTCTTAAGTATCTGGTTACAAAAAAGATTGAGCATATAGAGATATTGAAATTTGTGACATTGTGACGGCCCGAAAATTGTGACTCTTGCTGCGCTTGCCTGTGGATAAAGTGGATGGGAGATCCAATCCGAGCATCGAGAGTTTTCCAGCATGGTAAAACAGTGGCACGTCTGGCGGACGCAGTGGCGAAGACGCCTTTCTCGCGGACTGCGCCGACATCGTCTCAGCAGGAACGGTCTATGCCAAGTTCGCAAATCTTGCGACGAACATACTCACGATGCCGTTTAACAACTCGCGTGTTCTTCAGGTGGCCGATCTCGTCACCTCGATTACGACAGCAACGGTCGCGAGACATATCGAGTATGCCGACCCGTGTTCGAACCTGTGAAGAACATCTTGCGATCTTGACATAGGGGCGGATAGGCGGCGTGGGGCAGAAGATCCATCCAGACTTCTCGTATGTGAGCCTCTATCACTGGCTCTTAGGTGATGAGTTCTGGCTATCCGCTGCCGGATCGCCATTCCCCTTCCGCGACATCGAACCCCCGCTTTTGCTGGCGGCCAGCTCGACTGTTGGAACCTTCATCGGTGGATTTCTGCTCGGGTCGTGCCGAACGCCATGCTGCTGCCGGGCACTATCAATCCGGCAAGATCGACTATCCCCATTCCATCAAATGCGGCGACAAATGAATGCGCAGGTTTCATGACCCGACAATGGAGATGGGTTATACTATAGTCGCCGGCTGACGGAGCGCAGGACCCATACTCAAAAAGGCGGAGTGGCGATGCCTCACGAGAGTGCGAGCAACATACCACGATCATCGCCAAAGACCCCTCGGCGCAAAGGCCGCTCTTCAGGGTATGGCGGAGAACGGCGCATTGTAACTGCGCTTTCTTACGACCTGGTGGGATCAACCGATCTTTTCCACGTGATGGACATCGAAGATTACCAGGATCTGATCGCTGGATTTCAAAGTGCTGCGAAACAGTCGATAACGGCGCGTTCCGGCGTCATGCTTGTTGAGGCCGGAGACGGAGGGGTAGCGCTGTTTCCGGCCGAACTCGGCGCCAGGGATGCCGCGTCGCTTGCCATCCGCGCGGGATTGGGGATCATCGACGCCTGCAAGCGACTTAGCCGGGAAGTCGGTCGCCATTTGCACGTTCGCATCGGCATCGCGACATCGGTCGCGTTGATCCAGAAGGCACAGGAGAAGGACAAGACGCAGGAACCTATTGCAGGTGCGTCCCTCGCCATGGCTACGCGCCTGCAGGCCATAGCCGCGCCCGATAGCGTTCTCGTCTCCGAGGAGACGCGCAACCTCGCGGGCCGGTCGCACGCCTTTGTATTCGAAGGCATTCGAACGCTTAAAGGTTTTGCCGAACCGGAGAAAGTATGGCGTGCGCTGGGTCATAAAAAGGAGGTCGACAGATTTTATGCGTTCGGAAGGCTTGATGGTCCGTTCATCGGACGCACACGTGAACTCGGCATGGTTGCGAAGTCATGGAAAAGCGTGCTTGAAGGGCATGGTGAAGTTCTCTCGATCGAAGGCGATGCGGGGATCGGCAAGTCGCGGCTCTTGCACGAAATCAGGAAAATTACACAAAGCGGCCGGTCGAAATCATTCCTGTTTCAATGCCTTCCCGGCGGCTTCCGCTCGACCCTTCATCCGCTCCGGAACAGCTTTCCCGGCTCCGACTCGGGCGGACAATCGCGGCTGACCGCCGCCGCCGTTGCAACTCAGTTTCAGCGCCATGGCGTTTTTGATGCGGATGTTATTGAAGTATTTACCCATATTCTCGGAGCGTCGGGCCGGAACGAGGTTTTGTCGAACCTCGATCCCAAGGCCGTGCGGGAAAAAGCCCGCCGTGCCATGGTCCGCGCGCTTGAGATGATGTCCGTCAATGGACCGATCGTCATAGCCATCGAAGACATCCATTGGATCGACCCGACCTCGCAGGACTTGCTGGCAGAAGCCTCGCGAGTCGTGGAGAAGTTCCCTATACTTCTCGTCGCCACCTTTCGTCCCGGCCCCTCGATGGAGTGGCTGAATGAGAGAAATCCGACGCGTATTGAACTCGAGCCTCTCGACCGTGAAGAAGCGAGGCTGGCGATAGAGGCGGGATGGCCGGAGCACCGCAAGGCCCTACTCCCGGAACTGATTGAAGTCACCGAGCGCATATCAGCGGGTATTCCCCTGTTCATCCAGGAAATCTGCCGGTGGTTTTCCGAAAGTGCAGAGACCGACCCGATGAAAATGTCAGGAAAGGCTACACCGGGTCATATTCCGGCATTGGCGGGAATACTCGATGCGCGGCTTGATAACCTCGGCTTCGCGAGGGATATCGCGCTAGCCGCAGCAGTCTCGGGCGCCCGCGTCACGCTGCCGCTCCTTCGCGCGCTTCTGCCCGACTTTAGCAAGAAGTCTCTGGTGACCGCGGCGGATGCGCTTTGCGAGACCGGATTTCTTACGCAGATCAGAATGCCAGGAACAATCGCATATGGCTTCCGGCACGCCCTAATTCGGGAGACGATCTACAATACGTTGCTTCGCAAACAACGCAGGATACTGCATGGGCGCCTTTTTGCGGCAGTAAGCCAAGATCGTGAAATCGCCCCTTGGTTCGATATCGGCGCGGTTGCCGAGCATGCAGAGCATGCGGATCTCTTGGAAGAGGCAATCGATCGGTTCATTTTGGCTGGAAAGGAAAGTTCGAGCCGGTCGGCGATGGTGGAGGCGCAGCACTATCTCGAACATGCCTTGGCACTCTGCGACAAGATCAGCGAAAGCAGTTCGGCCGAGTTGCTGCAGCTTTCAGCATTGACTGCCCTCGGGCCCGTCTTAACCGCAACAGTGGGGCAGAACTCGCCACCAGCGCGTAAGCTATATGAGGACGGCGTCGCCATCGCCCGGCGGCGGCCAATGGAGGAGCAGTCCGAATGGTTTCCAATCTATTGGGGTTGGTGGCTGACCGGTAAGGATTTCCTTGTCATGCACGAACGGGCGCTTGAAGTGCAGGTGATGCTGTCCCAAGTCGACGATCCGGAGACAAGGCTTCAGGTCAATCATTGCATCTGGGCGATTGAATTCAACGTCGGCAGACATCGGGAAACGCAGGATGCGATTGCGGCAGGCCTAGCGCTTTATGACGAGCGGCTGGCAAAAACGAGCAGGACGTTGTTTGGCGGCCACGACGCGAAGGTTTGCGGCCTTGGGCAACTGGCACTGTCGCTTTGGCTCACGGGACAGGTCGAGGCATCGGACAAAGCGCTTTCGGAGATGGTCGCATTTGTCGATGGAATATCCCATGCTCCAAGCAAGGCTCATTCGCTCGACACCGAAGCGGTATCGGCCTTCTATCGGAACGATCATGAGCGCCTCGTCGAGATCTCGTTGCGAATGGGAGAATTTGCCCGACAACACGAGATGCAATCTCTCTCAGGGCTCTCCCTTCTCTTTGGGGGATGGGCCAATGCGCACAGCAAGAATCGCTCCGCCGGTTTTGAGATGTTTCAGGAAGGGCTGTCGCTTCTCAGACGGCTGGGAGCAGTCGCTGATCTGCCGATTTACCTATACATGCATGCGACCATGTTGGGGCTCGCGGGCAACTATGCATCAGCGATCGAGGTGGCGACCGATGCGATCAGGGAAGCCAAGGACACTGGTCACGCTTATTGGCTGGCGGAGCTTTACAGGGGACGCGCCGTCCTTCATGCCAAGGGAAAGGCTGGTAGGGAACTGGCCGCCGCAGATCTGCGGACGGCCGTTAAGATCGCTGCCAATCAGGGGGCCGTCGCCCTGCATCAAAGGGCTATCCATTCGATCAGGGAACTCGCCGTTGATGTCGAATTCTGAGCGCGGGAGCCTGAGATTGAATCGGCCGGACGATGGCGCGCTTTTGGCTTTGCACAGCGAAATCGTTTCGAAGATGAGGTCGCCGCTCCCGCAACAGCCTAGTCTGGACGAGACCGAGCGCTGCTTTCGGACCATCCTGTCGCTCTGCCGCCGCGCGCAAATTACCAGGCTGGGAGACCTGACCGGCCTCGACCGTCTCGGCCTTCTGATTGTTCAAGCCACCCGGCCGGGCGCCCTGTCCGAAGTCACGTCGCTCGGACGTGGTCTTTCCATCGCGGCCGCGGCGGTCGGCGCCATCATGGAATCCTTGGAGCGCTTCTATGCCGAGACGATACCGTCGGACCGGGTCTTTTTCGCCACGGCAGACGATCTCGGCATAGCCCCAGGTCTATTTGAAAATCTGGTCTTGACGGATTGCCGGAACGGTTGGCGGGAACGGACCATTCCCTGGGTCTCCGGGACCGACGTCGTCACCGGTTCTCTGCAGCCGGTTCCGCTGGAGCTCGTCGACACGTGCTATATCGAGCCGCCGCCGCACGACGGGCTGTTCGTTCGCACGACAACCGGCCTTGCCTGTCATATGACGTCCTGCGAGGCTTTCCTCCATGGGCTGTTCGAATGCATCGAGCGCGATGCTATCGCTCGCGCTTTCCAGACCCACGGATTTCTGGATCGAATGCGGATATCGACTTCCGGATTGGGAAGCAGCTTCGATCAAATGCTGTCTCGAGCCGCCGCCCGCGGGATTTCAGTCGGGCTTTGGCATGCCTCCTCGCCAGCAATGGTTCCGGTGGTATGGTGCCAGACGATCGAGACGGGCTCCAGCGAACCCATTCTCGCGCTTCCCACGGAGGGTTATTCTGCGGGTCCCAGCATCGAGGCTGCGGCCTCCGACGCCCTGCTGGAGGCTTTGGCTGCGCGAGCCGGCGCGATATCGGGTACGCGAGACGATCAAACCAGAAGGCATTTTAAAAAAAGAACTGACGCCGTCGTTGCGAGGGCCCGCGAACTCATTCTCAATCAGACACCCGCAGCAGGAGATTCATCAAGTAAGGCCCTTGTGGTTTCCAGTCCGGGCGATGTGATCGAGAGGGTCGTTACTGCCGGGCTGGGACCTGTGCTCGCTGTGCCGGTGGGGTCGGATGCTGAAACCGGTGTTCAATGCGTCAGAACCATTCTTCCAACAGCACATCCTTTCTCTATTTTGCGTTGAAGCTCCCATGGCCGCTACAAACGGTGAAGGCCCTATTCTGGTATTTCTCGGCCCGACCATGCTGCTGGGGGCGGCAGAGAAAATGCTCGATGCCATCTTTCTGCAACCAGCCTCCCAAGGCGACATCCTGCTCGCCGCTCATGCCTTCCATCCTCGCGCGATGGTGCTCATTGACGGCCAGTTCGAAGACAGGCCGGCTGTCCGGCATAAGGAAATCCTGTGGGCCATGTCGCAGGGGATTCTGATGATCGGCGCTGCGAGCATGGGAGCGCTGCGGGCGGCGGAACTCTGCGAATTCGGCATGATCGGCCTTGGGCTGATCTACAGATGGTATCGAAGGTGGCCGCTTGCTCCCGATGATGCAGTCGCCGTTCAGTCCGGACCGGCGGAGCTCGGCTTTCTTCCGCTGACGGATTCCATGATCGACCTTCAGCGGACGTTCTCCGCTCTGATGCGCCGAAAAATCATCACGCCCGCCGAGCGGAGCCTTCTTACGTCAGTCGCTCGCGCGATGAATTTTAGGGACCGCTCGCTCGGGGCGGTTCTCCGTGCTGTGGGATGGCCGGATCATAGAATTTCCGAGCTGGGCAAGGATATGGTGACAAGGCAAAAAAAAGTCGACGCGCTGCTTGCCCTGCGCATGGCTTCCCGCCTTTCGGCACAGCACGGCACGCGCCCAGCCGTCGCGCATCCATGGATCGTCACCAACACGTTCATCAGAGATCTGGAGGCTGCTCATATTGACATAAGCTTATTAAGCACATACTAATTAAACGTTGTTGCCATCCCTTTCTTCATTGTGAGATACCGTGATGGAACTGCGCCAAAACGCTACACTAGAAAGAGTGGAATCGCGTTTGGGCACGCGATTCTGGATATTTCCTCAACCTCCCTTCATCCCCGGCTACGAACAGCCGGATCGCGTATGGCTATCCATACTGCCCGACGAGATCGGTGATGGTCCCAGTGACATCTCAATGTATGTGGTGGATCCACTTTTCGACAAGCAACCTTACGGTCTTTCCCGATTGCCGCCATTCGACGGCGCCATGCGTCCACCGACCAGGCCCGGCCCGGATCGGCACTTCGACAGTCTGGATCCACGGTCGCGATCGTATCTCGGCGTCCACGCCTACGCGTGCGTGAATTTCGTCATCGATATCTGGCGCAGCTACCTGGGGCGGCCCGTCCGCTGGTTCTTCGATCAGACCTATCCGCGACTTGAAATCGTTCCCTTCCTGGAGTGGAGCAATGCTCAGGCCGGCTATGGTTTCCTTGAACTCGGCTGCTCAAGAGCCGGTGGCGTGGAACGGCCCTTCGCGCTGAACTTCGATACCATCGCCCACGAGATCGGGCATTTGATAAGTTTGTCGGAGACAGGCGTTCCAACCGGGATAACGCGCGAAGCCGACTACTTTCCGTTTGCCGAGGCTTTTTCCGACATCGTGTCGCTTATCTCGTTCCTGCATTTCGATTCAGCCATCGACCGGCTGCTGCGCCGCACGAGAGGCAACCTGCTGCTGTATAACGAACTCAACCGTTTTGCGGAGACAAGCCCGGAGACCCAGATCCGCCTCGCGACGAATTTTCGAAGGATGTCGGAAGTTACGCGGGAGGTTCACGACCGCTCCCTTCCGTTCGTCGGCGCCGTGTTCGATAGCATCGTTGAGCTATACCATCGCCAACTCGTCGCAAATGGCTGCGCCGACAAGCGGCTTCTCAACATCGACCTTCGGGACCTGGCGCAAGACGAATTCGACAGATTTCGGCAATTGACCGAGGAAACTTTCAGACAAAGGCCGCTGTTTTTCAAACTGGCGCTGATCACCGCCCGGGACTCCGTTGGGCGCGCGCTTGCCGCGTCGCTGCGCAATTTGGATCCGAACACCATGCGGCTTGATCAGGCAGCAAGTGCCATCATCTCGGCCGCCGATGGCGCCGCGGCTGATCAACTGGAGGAAAATTTCGTTTGGCGTGAAATTATCGGTTCAAGATAAAACCTTGAAAGGAGAGGGAAATGAGCTGTTGCTGTGATCATCCCCGCGTGGGTAGCACTCAAACCGGGCTGACTGAACCAACCGGGAATTCCTACAATCCCGGCGAGGTAAGATTGTATGGCCGCCCCGCCGGTCCTCAATTATTCGAGATGAAAGCCAACGATCTCGATGAGATCATTGAAAAGCAAATAGTTGAGAAGAAACTTGGAAGAGAGAATTTTGCCGCCATACGAGACACCGTCAAATCCGTTTATATTGAAAGTCTCGCCTTAATTGGCGAAAATATTACGTTTGCGTTATCGCACGAAAAAAAGCTTTATACTTTGCCTATTGACATCAATATTCCGCAACAATGCTGCAAAGACGGCGAACAATATATAAAAAGCTTGGGCGTCATATATGGTTACGCATATGAGGGCCATTGCTACAAATTGCCGAAGCCGCAAATCATGCTGCTGCCAGAGGAGGCGCGGCGGATCGTGGGCGGCACTTGCGGGTGTGATTGCGGTTATGTAGCAGAACTTGGCTACGCCGTCTGGTCGCTCGACAAGCTTCAACGCGTCGTGGTGCTGGATGTTCGTTCCGACGATATCAAAACACTGGTCCTGGATGAGAACCTGCCCGGCAACCGTTCGCCGCTGGCCTATGCGCAGACAATGCTGCTGGCCTCGCCGCGTCAGCGTGACTACTAAATGACCGCGCCGGCGGCCGCAAGGCCGCTCGACGGCGTCTCACTCAATCAAATCGATCATGTCCTTTGGCGATTGCCCGTCTCCAATTCGAGACAGTTTGGCTTTCGAAGGATTGGAGTTTCTGGTCCGTCAATGTTTTGGTTGAACCAACCGAGGATGTCGTGGCGGCAGGTTCAAATCTTGTGAACCGTAGATTCGAAATCATCCAGGGAGGCCTCAGTCTTCCCTGTCGACGAAGACGCTCAACATGTCGGCTCTCGTCATGCGTTCGCTTTTCAGGTCGATGTCCGAGAGCGCGAAGTCGATGAGGTTGGTGTCTGGTTTGATGGTATGCGTGGGGGCGTGCCGTTGCCATCCTCGTCGACGAAGGTGGGCAGCTTTTCCTGGACGCCTGCGAGCGACATTGAAACACCATGTTCAATTCTCGATGAAAATATCCCCCAATGCCGGGTCACTTCTCAGTGCAAATCAACAGGTGGCAGAGTGGTTGAATGCACCGCACTCGAAATGCGGCATGCCTGCAAGGGCATCGGGGGTTCGAATCCCCCCTCTCCGCCATTATGAACCTTTAAAATCAGTCGGGCACTCGTGATCCTATGGCCGACCAATTGCTCTAGCTGGTCATCTGATAGACGGCCCGAAAAGCCGTCGCGAAACATGCGCCCGTCGTCCGGGTCAGGATCTAGTCGACCATAGCGGTGATCGTGATTCCGTATCGCTGCATCGAAGTCGATCTGACTTTGATACTCACGCACTGCGATCTGCTGGACTGTGAGAGGATAGGGGGCGGCTTTTGGCTGCTGGCCGGTTGCTGCCTCGTGCTTCTGTCGGGCGATGCCGATTTGCCGCTGTATAGAAGCAAGCGCTGCAGCATGGTTGCGGAGCGCGGTTCGACGGTCGCCGCCGAGCTGAATTTCTAATTCCGCGCGGTTGTCGAGATATGGCCGAAGTTGGGAGGGGATGACAACGCGGGCCGAATATCGCCCGTTGCGCTCTTTCCAGTGTTGCGGCTTGCCGGCCATGCGAAACCCATTTGTGACGTGATTTGTGACGCCAATATGGGAAAAACGCCTTACGGCGCAAGGGCTTCCAACGATTTCAAAGGGATGGAATGGTGGGCGATGAGAGACTCGAACTCCCGACATCCTCGGTGTAAACGAGGCGCTCTACCAACTGAGCTAATCGCCCCTCGATGCCGCAGCATCCAGCGTGCAGGCTCTCTATCGATATCGGCGCAGAACTGCAAGACCATTGCCGGGTTTTTTCTCCAAAATTTTTCGAACCGGCAATCATCAGCCCATATGCATTACGGGCACGCGTCAGATTATTGTGAACCGCTGGCAGGTCCTGTTGTCTTGCAAGCTTTCGTGACGCCGGACTTGCGTATAGAGATGGGCTGCGTCGCGGCACGTTCTGGTGTTGTGTCGCGGCAACAAATCATTCCGCACTGGAGCACAGAGTGAAAACGCGCGAAGAGCGGCTGCGCCTGAGGAGCAGCACACCTCGAACAAGGCTTGATTTTGTCCATACCGAAGGCGCCAAACTGCTGCCTGATCGCAATGAACTCCTCTATCGTCTGCCCAATCATGCAGTTGCAGCCGAGATTGGCGTCGCTGAAGGAGAGTTCACGTCTGAAATCCTCAAGCGGAACCGCCCCGAAAAACTCTTCCTGATTGATCCGTGGGGGATGGATCGTTACTCCGCCGGCATGGCGACGGTGAGCGAGAAATATGCCGACGAGATAAAAGGGGGAACGGTGGTGATCCGGCAGGGCACGTCGCTTGAAGCTCTCAGCACGTTTGACGATGGTTTTTTCGACTGGGTTTATATCGACACGGATCATTCCTTCGAACTCACCTGGAAGGAGTTGGTCCTGTCAAACTGCAAGGTCAATCGCGGCGGGCGAATTGCCGGCCACGATTTTTGTACCGGCAACACCGTAAAGCCGATCGTCTATGGCGTCGTGGAAGCCGTCAACAAGTTCTGCGCGGAATACGGATGGCGCTTCGAATACCTGACGCTGGATCCGGATGCGCATTTTTCCTTCTGCCTGCAGCGCCTCTGATGCACCGGCCCCGTAAGTCACGGGGCCTGTGCCCGCTGCTGCCGCACCCGGAAAATGCCGGCCATGGCAATCGCCAGCAATAGCGCGGCAGTGGCGATAAGCAACAAGCCGCCGGCGGAGCGATAGACGAGGACGCCCAGGATCCCGCCGAACAGGAACGCTAGGATGGTTTGGACATGTAAAAGGAGCTTGGCGCGGTCATACTGCGCCTCCCTGGGTCGCTCCCGTCCACGCAGGATGTCAAACGCCATCCCAAGCTCGATGCCGACATCGGTCGCCATTCCCGATATATGGGTGGTCCTTACCCGAGCGTTGGAAATACGGGTGACGACTGCGTTTTGAAGGCCCATGAGAAAGGCAAGGCCGATCACGAGAACCGGTGCCCGCCATTCTCCAAGCAGCCAAAGGTCGGCAAAGCCGAGTATCGCAAGCAATATCCCCTCGGTCAGGATGCTGTAGGCGTAGATGGCATGTATGTTGCGTCTGCGGCCGGCATTGATGAGCAGCGTCGAGACGGCGGCGCCCAGGATGAAGGTGACGATGATCGCAAGGTAGAACAGGGCGGAAATCCACGCGCCGACGGCAATGTGGTCGGAAAATGCGGAGATGTTTCCGGTCATGTTCGCCGAAAAGAAGCCGACCGCGTAAAAGGCGGCCGCGTTGAGCGCGCCGGCGATCGCCGCCAGACAAGAGGCGAGCTTCCTGTCAATCTGTTCGTTGCGTTCGTGCCCCTGGCGGATCAGCATGGTCTGTCTTCAACGTGGCGGGATCGGGTCAATGCTAGGAAGAAAAGGTCAATGCCGTGAAAAATCGATGCGGTCGGGCGTTTTTTAGGTCGCCGAGAGCAGAGGATTCTGTGCGATCCATCCATTTTTCAACCTGAACGTCAACACGGTCGACACCTCAAACGCGTTTCGACTTTTCAGCGGGCGCATTTGGCTCTCCACGCCGGATATTGCCGGTTTCATCCCTGCGTGAGTTCTTCATTTCATCCTGCGGACGCAAAATAGAACATCAATTCTATGGATTAAAACATGAAAACCATATCCTTCGGCCATGTTCGATCCGAGGGAAATAGACATGAGCTTCACAAATTTGGGCGCTGCCGCATTGATCGGGGCATTGTCGTTGACGATTTCTGCTTCCGCGGGCATTGCGGAAGATGCGGCCAAGCCGGTTACGGGCGGCACGCTGATCTATCTCGAGCAGCAGGCGCACACCAATCTTTATCCCCCGGCCGGCGGTTTCTATCCGAATGGCGGCGTGCTCAATCAGATTACTGATAAATTGACCTATCAGAATCCGAAGACGCTCGAGATCGAGCCCTGGATCGCGCAATCCTGGACGGTCAACGAGAATGCGACGGAATATACCTTCAAGTTGCGCGAAGGCGTGACTTTCTCGGACGGGTCGCGGCTCGATGCGAATACGGTTGCGAAAAACTACGATACGTTCGGTCTCGGCAACAAAGCGTTGAAGCAGCCGGTTTCGGAAGTCATCAACAATTACGACCATTCCGAAGTTATCGACCCGCTCACCGTAAAATTCTACTTCAAAAGGCCATCGCCGGGATTTCTGCAGGGAACGTCGGTTATCGGCTCCGGCCTAGTTTCGCTGACGACGCTGGCTTTGCCGTTCGAACAGCTCGGGGATGCAACCAAGATCATTGGCTCAGGCCCCTTTGTCGTCGAAAGCGAAACGCTCGGCAAGGAACTCTCGCTGAAGGCGCGCCAAGACTACAACTGGGGTCCTGCAAAGTTTAAACATCAGGGCCGCGCCTACCTCGACGGCATCAAATATGTCATCACCGGGGAGGACAGCGTGCGGATCGGCGCGCTGCTTTCCGGCCAGGCGGATTTCATCCGCCAAGTGCAGGCCTATGACGAAGAGCAGGTCGAAAGCCAGGGTTATAAGATCTTCACGCCGCCCACGCGCGGCGTGAACAACAGCGTCGTCTTCCGCCCAGACAACCCGCTCGTTGCCGATCTGCGCGTCCGACGGGCGCTGCTGCATGGCACGAATACGCAGGAGATCGTGTCGACGCTCTTTTCCGTCAACTATCCCCAGGCAAAATCGATCATCGCTTCGACGGCGCAGGGCTATGTCGATCTGTCCTCGAAGCTTGCCTACGACCCTGTCGAAGCCGCAAAGCTGCTCGACGATGCCGGCTGGAAGGCCGGCGCCAATGGCGTGCGTGCGAAAGACGGCCAGCCACTTATCTTGACAGCCTATGAATCGCCGCCGCAGCCCCAGAACAAGGCAACGCTCCAGCTTGTCGCGCAGCAATGGGCGAAGCTCGGCGTGACGCTCAATGTTCTTGCAGGCGATGCCGGCAGCAAGACGGTCGATGATCTCGATCCGGAAAAGACGCCCGTTTCGCCGGCGATGGTGGGCCGCGCCGATCCCGACGTCATCAAGAGCCAGTACTATCCGAAGAACCGCGACGTGCTTCGCCAGAAGGGCGGATTGAGCGACAAGGTGAAGTCCTTTGCGGACGGCAGGCTGAACGGCCTGCTTGAGCAGCTTTCGTCAGAACCCGATCGTGCGAAGCGCCTGACGATTGCCGGCGAGGTTCAGAACTACGTGATCGATCAGGCCTATGCCATCCCGATCTTTGAAGAGCCGCAGGCCTTTGCCGGCGCACCTTATGTGCAGGGGGTAGCCTTCGAGGCGGTCGGCCGCCCGAGCTTCTACAGCATCTGGCTTGCTGAACACTAACCGGCCGAAAGCCCGGCAAGAGCCGGGCTAGTTCGCTGAGACGGAGTTTGCCATGGCAAGATATGTTCTTTCACGCACAGGGCAGGCGCTTCTGGTGCTCTGGGCCGCCTTCACGATTTCCTTCGTGCTGCTGCAGGCGATGCCCGGCGACGCGGTGCTGATCAAATTCCAGAACCCGGAATACGGCCTCAGCCCGGAACAGCTGGCCGATATTCGTGCAGCCTACGCAGCAGACGGGTCTCTGGCGTCGCAATATCTGCAAACAATCGGCAACTTCCTGACAGGCAATTTCGGCTATTCACTGCAGCGCGGTGTCGCCGTCAGCGCGCAGCTTGCGGTCAACCTGCCCTCGACCATCCGGCTTGCAGGGCTCGGCTTTGCCACCGCTTTAACCCTCGCGGTCATTCTTGCGATCTTTTGCAACATTCCGGGCCTCGGCCGGCTTCGTTCGTTCATTCATTCTATCCCTTCGCTGTTCGTCTCCGTGCCCACTTTCTGGCTCGGCATCATGCTGATCCAGATATTCTCGTTCCGGCTGAAACTCGTGCCGGTGATCAATCCCGGGCCATGGGAGGGACTGATCCTTCCCGTCCTGACCGTTGCCGTTCCGATTTCCGCACCGATGGCGCAAATCCTGCTTCGGAACATCGATGAGGTCCTTACGCGTCCCTTCGTGGCTGTTGCGCGCGCCAAGGGCGCATCGCATTCCTGGGTGTTGTGGCGCCATGTCGCAAGGAACGCACTGCTGCCAGTACTGACGGTGGCTGGTGTGCTCTTCGGCGAACTGCTGGCCGGTGCCGTCGTGACCGAAGCCGTCTTCGGCCTCAACGGAATCGGCGGCCTCGCCGAACAGGCAGTGACCTTCCAGGATGTCGCGGTTTTGCAGGCGATCGTCGTCATATCTGCAGCCACCTTCGTCGCCATAAACCTTGCGATCGATCTGCTCTATCCCGTGCTCGATCCGCGACTGAAAACCAAATTGGGGACCGCGCGATGACCCAGCTCGACAGTGCAGAACGGCACCTCAATATCAAAAGTCCGGATCCGGTCGACTGGATCGCGGAAGCACCGGTCGCCGATGAGACGCTGCCGACCGCCGAAGGAAAGAGGCACGGCATCCGCGTCCAGCCCGACTTTGTGCTCGCTGTTGTGATCCTAACCCTTGTCGTTTTATGGGCTGTCGTTCCAGGGCTCTTTACCGCGTATGACCCGATCCAGGGGCAGGCGGGTCAGCAATTGAAACCGCCTGGGACAGCGCATCTGCTCGGTACGGATTCGCTCGGCCGCGATCTTTACGCGCGGCTCGTTCATGGTTCGGTGCATACGCTTTCCGGCGCGCTTGCGGCTGTCGCCATCGGCATTGCCATCGGCACGGCGCTCGGCCTTCTTGCAGGTTCCTTAGGCGGTTTGGTTGACGGGGTCATCATGCGTCTCATGGATGTGCTGCTCTCGATCCCGGCCCTATTGCTGTCGCTCGGTATCATCATCCTTCTCGGATTCGGCACGACAAACGCTGCCATCGCCGTCGGCGTAACGTCGATTGCAAGCTTTGCCCGTATCGTGCGCTCGGAGGTCGTGACGGTGCGCCGCAGCGAATATGTCGAGGCGGCCTTCGGCAGCGGCGCCACGTTCCTGAAAGTGCTGTGGCGGCACGTTCTGCCGAATTCGCTGACATCTGTCATTGCGTTTGCAGCGCTGCAGGTCGGGTCGGCCATCCTGCAACTTTCGACCCTCGGTTTTCTGGGCTACGGCGCGCCACCCCCGACGCCGGAATGGGGCCTGCTAATTGCCGAAGGCCGCAACTATATCGCAACCGCATGGTGGCTGACGGCCGCACCCGGCATCGCCGTGGTGCTCGTCGTTCTCTCGGTTAACCGGGTCAGCCAGGCAATCGGAAAGGTGCAGAGATGACGATCCAACCGGTCAGTCGGCCGAACGGCGCGACCCAGCCCGCCGCAGTCCTCGAAGTGTCGGGGCTGACGGTCTCCTACAGCGATCGGAACGGAACGCGTACTGCGGTGCGCGGGATCGATTTTCGCGTTGATCCGGGCGAGGTCGTGGCGCTTGTCGGCGAGTCAGGTTCGGGCAAGAGCTCGACTGCGCAGGCAATCATCGGCCTTCTGCCGGAAAACGGACGCCTCGAGAAAGGCAGTATCCGGCTGAACCGGCAGGAGATTGCCGGCTGGCCTCAGAAGCGGCTCGATGGCATTCGCGGTTCAGTCGTGAGCTTGATACCGCAGGATCCGGGCAACGCGCTCAATCCGGTTAAGACTATCGGCAAACAGGTGGCGGAGATCTTCGCAATCCACGACCAATCTTCCGGACCGGTTGCCTATGCTCAGGCAATCGAACTGCTTGGGCGCGTCGGCCTCTATCAGCCGACGTTGCGTGCCCAGCAGTATCCGCACGAGCTGTCCGGCGGCATGAAGCAGCGCGTGCTGATTGCGATTGCAATTGCACTGAGACCCTCGCTGATTATTGCCGACGAGCCGACGAGCGCGCTCGATATGACGGTCCAGAAGCACATTCTCGACCTCATCGACGCGCTGCGCCGCGAATGTGGGACAGCGCTCCTATTGGTGACGCACGATCTTGGAGTTGCCGCCGACCGGGCCGACAAGCTGGTGGTGCTGAAACATGGCCGCATTCAGGAACAAGGCCGTATCGGCGATATCCTGAGGGCGCCGCAAAGTGCATATACGCGACAGCTTCTTGCCGACGCGCCGTCTCTCAATGCCGGTCGACGCCGCGTGCCGGCTGCTGCAGGAGCGCCGGCCACAGAGCCGGACGATATCATCGTTGTCGAAAATCTAATCCAGGATTTCGGCCTCGGCGGACACAAAGGCCAATTTCGCGCCGTCGACGACATCTCGTTTCGGGTCCGGCGCGGCACGACTCATGCGCTTGTCGGTGAATCGGGATCCGGCAAGACAACGACAATCCGTACTGTGGCGGCCTTCCAGAAGCCGACGGCGGGGAACGTGTTCGTCGATGGTCTAGACCTGGCTCGTCTGGGCGGTGAAACGCTGAGGCTCTTTCGCAAGAAGATCCAGCTCGTCTATCAGAATCCCTTTGGCTCACTCGATCCGCGCCAGACCATTGCACGGATTGTCGAGGAGCCACTTTTGAACTTCGATCCGATCTCACGCGCCGAACGGGCTGAAAGGGTCGCAAACACACTCGAAAGGGTGGGGCTGACGCTCGATATGCTGCAGCGCAGGCCGCATGCGCTTTCCGGTGGACAGCGTCAGCGCGTTGCGATTGCCCGTGCGCTGGTCCTTGGTCCGCAGATCCTCGTTCTCGACGAGGCGGTCTCAGCGCTCGACGTCACCGTGCAGGCGCAGATCCTGTCATTGCTCGACAAACTGCAGCGCGAGCTTGGGCTCACCTATCTTTTCGTCTCCCACGATCTCGCCGTGGTCCGCCAGATCGCCGACACGGTCTCGGTGCTGAAAGAAGGCAAGCTCGTCGACAGCGGGCCGGTGGAGGGTGTCTTCGGCGATCCGCAGCATGCCTACACGCGTGAGTTGATCGATGCCATTCCCGGCAAGAAATATCCGCCCATCCCGAGGCGGTCGTCGTTGACCAATGCAGGAACGAATCCGTGAGATATCCAGTCCAGCCGAAGCGTCTCGGCTTTTTCAGTCGGGTACTCGACCAGGCCGATCCGGCAACCCGCTACCGGCTGGTTGTCGAGCAGGTCATCCATGCGGAAAAGTTCGGATTTAACAGCGCCTGGATTGCCCAACACCACTTCAATGGCGAAGAAGGGGGACTTCCTTCACCCCTTATCCTTCTTGCCGAACTTGCGGCGCGAACATCGCGCATCCGGCTCGGAACAGGCGTGATCACGCTTCCGATGGAGAATGCGGTTCGTGTTGCGGAGGACACGGCGGTTCTCGATATCCTTTCGAATGGCCGCCTTGAAATCGGTTTCGGCACGGGCGGCACGCCTGCAGCCTTCCTGCCGTTCGGCCTGCAAAGTGCCGATCGCGGCCAGGTCTATGCTAAGAGCCTTGCGATGGTGCGCGGCGCCTGGGCCGGCCGCGAGCTGGAAGGCGGCAACCGCCTCTATCCAGATGCGCCGCACTTGCTTGATCATGTCTGGCAGGCGACGTTTTCCGTCGACGGCGGCGAGCGTGCTGGCCGTGATGGTGATGGTCTGATGCTTTCGCGGACGCAGCCGCGTCCGCTTGAAGCCCCGTCTGCGGCGCTTTGGGAATTGCAAAATCCGATCATTGATACCTATCTCGGAGCGTTGGCCGACTGCCGCGCGCCGCGCATTCTCGGTTCCCGCAGCCTCTTTGTCGCCGATGACCGGAAGGAGGCGCTGCATTTTGCCGAACTCGGGCTTAAGCGCAGCGTCGAGCGCTTTGTCGCAAGCGGTCATAAGATTACCGGCACGACGACAGAAGACCTCATCAAGGCATTCGATGTGCATGTCGGAACGCCGGACGACGTGATTGCGTCGCTTAAGGCCGATACTGCGCTGTCGCGAGTGACCGATCTCGTCTTCCAGGTGCATTCGGTTGATCCGCCGCAAGAGCATATCCTGCGCTCGCTGGAATTGACGGCAACCATCGTGGCGCCCGCGCTTGGCTGGACGGGCCAGGCTCTGCTTCATCACGAGCGGCGGCTCGCAGCCAACGCCTGATTTTCGGCTCTCCAAGAAAGGGTAACGACCATGACCTCTTCGACACCTGACGTTATCGATCTTTTAGCCGGCATCCACGCCGGATCCTTCGTCGATCGCATTCGTGCGGAACGGCCTGAAACACGCTCAAATGCGCAGAAGAGCTATCTGGCACTTTTCGAGCCGGTACAGGAAGGAGGCATCTTGCGGATGGAGCGGCTTGCCGTTGCCGCCTTCGTTGCGGGATTGCACGATGCAAGCGCGCCAGCAGAATTCTATACGGCCGGCATCATCGAGACGACGGGCGGCGCTTCTCTTGCCGCAGCCGTCAGAGCAGAGGTCGAGAAGGGGCGCACGCATGGCCCCTACGGCAGGTATCGTGCGGCACCCCTATCGGCTGGAGACAAGTCGGGCCTGGTCTTTGAGGTATCCGATTTTGGACGCGTCGCTCTCGGAGTTAAGCTTTCGGCGGCGCTTGAACATAGCCATCTGCTGGTGTTCCGGCCGCGAGAGGCGTCTCCGGCTGCCTTGCAAAAATTGCTGGATGCCGGATGGAGCACGACGGCGATCGTGACGCTTTCGCAGATCGTTTCCTTCCTTGCATTCCAGATCCGCGTGGTCACGGGGCTTGCGGCGCTATCCAAGGCGGGCGAGGGAACACTTGCTTCGGCAGCAGCCGAATAAGGAGACGATTACATGACCGAGATTGCAATCCATCCTGAGCTCGAGCACCGCCCGACCGCCTTCACACAGGCCGAGATTGGCTGGACACCCTGGTTGGCACCGCTCGTAGAAGAGGAACTGACAGACCGGCATTGGGCCGGGCTCGTTGATCCATCGCGCGCCAAGTCGGCTTACTTCATGCTGCTTGTACGCGATCCGGAGATCCTAGAGGCTCGCACGAAGACCGACAAGGACATCTTCTACAATACGGCGGCCGGTCTGCCGCGCGCCGATAGGGAGCTGTCTGCGACGGCCGCGTCGCGGCTGAACGGCTGCATTTTCTGCGCCTCGGTCCATTCCCGTTTTGCCTCTCATTATTCCAAGCGCACCAGCGATGTTCAGCGCCTGCTCGACGAAGGAACGGATACCGACCTCGGCAGCCGCAGGTGGAATGCAATCGTCGAGGCTTCGGTCGCTTTGACGGCGACACCATCCGCCTTCAATGAAGAAGAGATCGCCCGGCTGCGGTCCGAAGGTCTGAACGATCTGGAAATTGCCGACGTCATCCATGGTGCCGCTTTCTTCAACTGGGCCAACCGACTGATGCTCTCGCTGGGCGAGCCGACACCTGCGGCTGAAGCCTGATGGCGCCGAATTTTATCTCGATAGAGAGAAGATTTTAATCCGCCAGCCGCTTTCCATCTGCATCGAAGAAGCGGCGCTTGGTCATCTCGCTTGCAAGATGGACGGTGTCGCCGGCCTCGATTGTGAGCGAAGACCTGTGTTCAGCGGTAACGGTCTGGCCATCATCGAGTTGGCAGTAGAGGTACTGAGTTCCGCCCAGGTACTCAAAAAAATCAACGCGCGCTCTAAGCGTCTGCGCCGCAGCTTCAGCGACAATGAAGTGCTCCGGGCGAACGCCGAATGTAAGCCTTTCGCCCGCCGAAAGCTTTCCAGATGCAATCGGCGCCGGGATGACGGTCCCGGCGATGCTGATTGTGCCGTCGCCTGACCATGTCGCTTGCAGTAAATTCATCCGCGGTGAGCCGATGAAACCCGCTACGAAGACATTGGCCGGGTTCTCATAGACTTCACGCGGCGTTCCGGCTTGTTCGATACGCCCATCGCGCAGAACGACGATTTTGTCCGCAAGCGTCATCGCCTCGGTCTGGTCATGCGTCACATAGATCATCGTGTTGCCGAGTTCGCGATGCAGCCGAGCAATCTCGATGCGCATCGAGACCCGCAATTCGGCATCGAGATTGGATAGCGGCTCGTCGAACAAGAACACGTCCGGCTTGCGCACGATTGCCCGGCCGATCGCAACGCGCTGGCGCTGACCGCCGGAGAGTTGTCCGGGCCTGCGGTCGAGCAGGTGCTCGATCTTCAAGATCGCGGACGCGGCCTTCACACGTGCTTCGATCTCTGCTGCCGCCGTTCTCGCCATCTTCAGTCCGAAGGCGAGGTTTTCGCGCACGCTCATGTGTGGGTAAAGCGCATAGGACTGAAACACCATGGCAATGCCGCGCTCGGAAGGATCGAGATCGGTGACGTTGCGTCCCTTGATCTCGATCTCGCCGTCGGTGACCTCTTCCAATCCGGCAATCATGCGAAGCAGCGTCGACTTTCCGCAGCCGGACGGTCCGACGAAGACAACAAAGGAGCCTTCGGCAATTTCGAGGTCGATGCCATGAATGACATCGAGGCTGGCGAAACTCTTGCGGACGCCCGCCAGCACGACGCCAGTGTCAGCCAGTTTACTCACCGCGTTCTTCACCTGCTCTTACCCAGACAAGCATCTCACCTGGCGCTCGATTGTCCCAGAATGGATAGGGCACGAAGCGCGCAGTCGTTTCGCGTGCATGCGGCGGCGACGCCCTGTAAAGGGCGCTGCCCCAATCGGCCTCATCGCGCCTTGCGGGCAAATCCAGAGCGACGGCACCACGAAGCTCGGCGACTTCGGAAGTTGTCGCTTTCGAAACGTCGCCATTGAGCCGGATTCCATTCAAGCCGGAGCCGTTGTCGGTTGCCTCGACGCAGTAGACCAGAGGGCCGCGCATCAAAGCGGTGCGGCCGGCATCCTGGCGCACGAGCGGATTGGCAAAGAGCGAGCGCGCCGCAAGGGGAATGTCGAGATCGACGTGATCGCCGCTTTTCCATTCCCGCTCGATGCGGGCATAGCCGTCGAGCGCCACGGATGAAAGTTCAAGCGCCTCGCCATTCACCTTGATCGCGACGCCGTTTGCCCATTCGGGGATACGAAGCGACACTGCGAAACGCGCCGGCCTTTCCGTTACGATGTCGAAACATATGGCGCCATCCCAAGGATAGCGCGTCTCCTGCGCGAGCGTGATATTGGAGCCATCAATTTCAAAATGGGCCTTGCTTTCTCCGTAGAGATGTACGGCGATCTCGTCGTCGGCAACGGCATACATATACGACCCGATGGAGGAAAGCAGGCGGGCAATGTTCGGCGGACAGCACGGGCAATGATGCCAGATCCAGCGATGATGCTTACCGGCACTTTCAAGTGGGTTTTCATAAAAGAACGTGCGGCCGTCGAGCGAAATACCGGCCATTGCGCCATTGTAAAGCGCCTGTTCCATGATGTCGGCATAGCGGCGGTTCGGGCCGCGGCCGAGCATGCGGCTTGCCCAGAAGACAAGGCCGACCGAAGCACATGTTTCCGCATAGGCGCTTTCGTTCGGCAAGTCGTAGTAGTCGGTGAAGCCCTCATTTGCCGCGGCCGGGCCAATGCCGCCTGTAATATACATCTGCTTGGTGGTAAGGTCGTCCCAGAGTATTTCGAGCGCTGCAGTCAGCGTGTCGTCGTTATATTCCGTCGCGATATCGGCCATGCCGGAATAAAGATACATCGCACGCACCGCATGGCCGACCACCTTCTTCTGCTCGCGCACCGGTTGATGCGCCTGATTGTATTCGTAAGTCTTCTGGATGAAATTTGCCGGATCGCGCCCATCGCGGGTCGCCTCTTCGGTGAAGAAATGCGGCTCTGTGCCACGCTCGTCTATGAAATACTTGGCGAGATCCAGATACTTCTTCTCGCCGGTCACCCGAGCGAGTTTCACGAGCGCAAGCTCGATCTCCTCATGGCCGCAATAGCCCGGTATCTGGCCCTCGCCATGGCCGAAGACCTTGATCATATAATCGGCATACCGGCACATGATGTCGAGCAGCTTTCGCTTGCCCGTCGCCTGATAATAGGCAACGGCGCCCTCGATCAGATGTCCGGCGCAATAAAGCTCGTGGTGATCGCGCAGATTGGTCCAGCGGCGACCGGGCTGAACGCGTTGGAACCAGGCATTCAGGTAACCGTCCGCGTCCTGCAGTTTCTCGTACATGTCGATGATTTCGTCGACGCGCGCCTCAAGTTGGGGATTGGGGCGCCGGTAGAGCGAATAGGCGACCGTCTCGATCGACTTTCCAAGGTCGCTGTCCCAGAACATCTGCGTCGTACCGCCCCAGGGCTGAATTGGAATGACGACACCGGGGCCTGGCTGGCTGGTATCGATCGCGCGCAGCATGCCCGCCTCCACGCAGCGGTCGAGAAGTGTCTCAGCCGTGGACTCGCAGATGGCATCCTGACGGTCACCGAAGATCCCGTAAAGCTCGACGTTTGGAACGGGCAGGGGGCGGAACTGGCGGTCACGTTTTGGCTTGTTCATGGCTTCATCCGTTGTAGCTGGTTCATTTTACCGCGCCGGCCATCAGCCCGCGCATGTAGTAGCGTTGCAAAAGCAGGAAGACGATGAGGCAGGGGATCGTCATGACGACGACGCCCGCCTGCACAGCACCCCAGTTGATGGCGCCAAGGCGGCCGGCGCGCACCGCCGTCATGAGAACCGGCAGGGTGTATTTCTCGTTGCTGGAGAGCAGCACAAGTGCTGCCAGGAACTCATTCCAGGCATTCAGGAACGCAAAGATCGCGACGGTGGCGACACCCGGCAAGACGAGGGGCAATAGCACGCGCCCGAGGAGTTTTAAATCACGGGCGCCGTCGATGCGCGCAGCCTCCTCGATTTCCTTCGGCACGGCGTCGAAAGCATTTCGCATCATGAAGACGGAAAAGGGTAGCTGAAGCGTCACATAGACGAGCGTCAGCCCGAGCAGCGAATTGTTGAGACCGAGCTTTGCAAGGATGATGAAAAGCGGAGTCAGGATCGACTGGAACGGGATCATCAGTGTCGTGATGATCAGCACGAAGAGCACGTTCTTCAGAGGAAAGCGGTAGCGCGAAAATCCGTAGCCCGCTAGCAGGCTGACTACAACCGTGAGTACCACGGTGGCAAGGGAAACAAGCAGAGAATTGATCATATGCCGCCAGATGCCGGCGCCGAAGGTATCCAGCAATCTGTAGGAATCGAAGCTTATTCCCGCGGTCGGCCATGGTGGCAGGGGCGGCAGGCTCGCTTCGGTTCCATGCCGGAACGAGGCAAGCAGCGTGACGGCGAAAGGCGCCAGAAAGAAGATTGCGATGGCGATCCCGGTCAGGTGATAGGCCGATTTCTGGCGCAAGCGCTTTCGTGCACGTTTTTCCTTCGCGGAAATCATGGGTGATCCCCTCCGACACGGAGCAGCCGGAGCTGCACGATGCTGATAGCCACCAGGATCGCGAGCAGCGCGATCGAGAGCGCTGCGCCATAGCCGAGATTGAAGGACACGAAGGACTGATTGAAGATGTAGTAGACGACCGAGATCATCTTGTTCTGCGGTCCGCCGGCCGTCATGATGTAGAACTGGTCAAAGGCGAGGATCGATCCGGTGACGGAGACGATCAGTGCCAGTGCGATCGTCTTGCGCATCAGCGGCAGTGTCAGGTGCACGAAGCGTTGCCAACGCCCGGCGCCATCGATGCGGGCCGCCTCGGTGAGTTCGGCGGGAATAGCCTGAAGTCCGGTCAGGAGGATGATCATGGTGAAGCCTGCGATCTTCCAGACGACCATCACGACAATCGTCAGAAACGCCGTGTCGAAAGTCGCAAGCAGGTTGGGGCTCTTTGCCACGAGGCCGAGGCCTTTCAAGGCGGGACCGATGAAACCGCTGTCGACATTGGCGAGCCAAACCCAAAGCAGCGAGGCCGTCGCAAGGCCGACGACCACAGGCAGGAAGATGACCGTGCGGTAGGCGCTGACAAACTGCCGCTCTTTCTCGACGAAGATCGCGAGCGGAAAGGCCACCGAAAAGATCGCGATCGTGACGATCACGGTATAATAGGCCGTAAAATTCAGCGCTGTTATGAAGCGACTGTCGTTATACATGCGAAAATAGTTGTTGAATCCGATCCAGCGAGAAGCGCCCATCAGCGGCCAGTTGTGAAGGCTCATCCATCCGGTGAAAAGCACCGGCATGATGAAGAAGACGATAACGAGCGCCATGGCCGGCGCGATATAGGCAAGGCCGCGCCATTGCGATCTCCGACGCCTGCGCGCGGAAGATTGGCGCGGTAAGCCTGAACCTGTCATCGAGAACGCTCCGCATCTGTCGTTGAGGTTGGCCGGGAAGCTGCCACCGCCTCCCGGCCCGCGGCCGGGAGAGGATTATTGGCCGCTGTCTATGATCGATTGCATTTCCGACTGGGCGCTTGAAAAGGCGCCGTCGACATCGTCGCCGAAGATCGCGGCATTGGTGAAGCTGGCCCATGGGCCGTTGGCGCTGTTGATCAGATCGTTGAACTGCAGCGTATAGGGTGTCTTGGCAACGCCAATGGCCTTGAGGCCGACCTGCATGCGCGGATCGAGGCCTTCCAGGACCTTGTCGGCGATATCGCCTCGCGTCGGCAGGCTGCCGTATTTCGCCATGACCTTCTGGCCATCCACTGAGTAGACGTATTCGAGGAATTCCTTCACGGCGTCGATCTTCTTCGTGCCCTTGGTGATGACGAAATTATCGCCGCCGGCGAAGGAGGACGGCTTTCCGTCGACGCCAGGAATGAGCGTTACCCCGAAGTTGATGTCCGGATGTTCGGTCACCAGCGTGCCGATGGCAAAGGCGCCGAGGCTCTGCTGACCGATTTTGCCATTGGTGAAGGTGAGGAAGTTCGCGCCGTTGTCGCTTGCAGCTCCCGCCGGCACGAGGTCCTTCTTGACCATGTTGCGATAGATATCGACGGCCTTGCGCATTTGCGGGGTATCAAGTGTTGCTGCCTTGCTGTCGGCCGACAGGATATCGGCGCCGGCACCCCACACGAGCGGCGTGAAGGTGAATATCATACAGCCACCGCAGCCGCCGCCGGAGAAATAAAATCCGTAGGTGTCTTCACCGAGCGCGCGGATCTTTTCCGCGTTGGCGGTAATCTCGTCCCATGTTTCCGGTGCCTTTTCCGGGTCGAGACCGGCCTTCTTGTAGAGATCCTTGTTCCACGCGAAGACCGATGTCTCGACGGAGAGCGGCAGGCCGTAAATGCGGTCCTGATAGGTTCCGAGGCGAACGTGTGACGGCGACAGCGAATTGAAGTAAGGCAGAGATTTTGCCCAGTCCGTCAGGTCCTCCAACTGGCCGGCCGCAGCAAAGGCCGGGTTATAGATAAGATCCATCGAAAGGGCGTCGGGGGCCTGTCCGCCGGCAATCGCGGTTGCATATTTCTGCACCAGTTCGGAAAATGGCACCTCGGTTGCGACGACCTGGTTTTCGTGGTTGGCGTTATAGGCTTCGACGACCTTCTTGAAGGCGTCGCCGATCCCCGAGCGGACCCACATTTCAACTTTTTCGGCGGCCGATGCTCCGGATACCAGGCATAGGGTAGCGATGCTGGTCGCTGCTATTAGGCGCTTGATCATGACATTCCTCCCAATATGGCGCGTCTCCTCGCGCCGCTTCTCATTCTTCGCGGGCATCACTCCCGCATGACTGCCGCACGATCAAACGGCACGGCAATTTCCGCACGCCGGGCTCGACGGGCCGGCCTTCGGCGAGGGCAAGCACGGTCAATCCTGCCTGACGCCCGAGCTCCTTCAATTCCATGTCGATCGTCGTCAGCGGCGGCCGCGTCTGTGCGGCGACGATCTCCCAATTGTCAAAGCCGACCACAGAAACGTCCTCCGGCACTTTGACGCCCCGTTCGCGCAGCGCGTCGACGACGCCGCGGGCAATCTGATCGTTGCCGCAGAAGATGCCATCGGGTTTTTCTCCGGCGCGGCTCCATATCTGGTCGACCGCTTCGTGACCCCAGGCCTCTGCCCACACGCCGTAAAGAACCGGTTCACCGTCACCTGCCAGTTCGCGATAGGCAAAAGCGCGTTCGCGCACCGAAAAGAAGCTTTCAGGACCAGTAATATGGGCGATGCGGAAACGCCCGAGCCCGATCAGCCATTCCACAGCGAGCCTTGCGCCCTGTGCGTCATCCGAGCGGAAGCTGACGCTGCCCGGCATACCTTCCGTAAAGGCATAGACCACGGGTACCGGAAGGCTCGACAAATCGACCGGAAGCTGCCGATCGACCCGTTTTCCCGATGCGATGATGCCATCGACCTGCTTGTCCAGCATCGCATCCACATGAATCTGCCCAAGGGCCGGATCGTCCTCGATCGCACACAGGAAAACCGAAACTCCGTGATCGACAAGCGCTTCCGAAATGCCTGCCATCACCGGAAGGGTGAAGCGGCCATAGGTATCGTTGGTCAAAAGCCCAATAGTGAAGCTGCGCTTGCTCAAGAGGCCACGCGCCAGCGCGTTCGGCCTGAAGCCAATTTCCCGCGCGATGCGCTTGACCCGCTCGCGTGTTTCCTCGCCCATGCGGCCCGTATCGTTCAGCGCCTTTGATGCCGTCGAGATGCTGACCCCGGCCGCAGCGGCAAGATCGTGGATCGTGATGCGGCTCTGCTTTCTTCCTGTGTGGTCCAGTCTCATTCTTCCACCCCATAAGAGAAAACCTTTTCGCAACAAAAATGTCAACTGCGAAAACGTTTTCTCACCTTCTGGGAGACAATCTTAGGCGACTGTGCCGAACGGAAAACTGGTCAGCATCAAAGATCTGATGAGGATCCGGTAAGGCCTACTTGTTCTTTAGCAGCCACATCTTGCCAGCCATCGTGATCCCGTAGACGTCCTTTGAAGCATCATGATCGAGATGGCGCCGTTCCAGAAACCCGGACGCTTTTAATTCGTCCAGCGCCTTGCTGGTTACGGATTTCACTTTCTGCGGCCGTTCTTTCCAACGGTCGGTTTTCGCGTAAGTCACCGTGGCGTTTTGGTGCGTCCACTTCTTCATCGGCTGAGGATAAAGATCGCCGTCCCTTGCGAGTTTCAGTGCTGCGACCTGCGATGGCGTAAGTTCAATCATGGGTTCGATAAGTCCTATGGTGGCGTTCTTTGCCGCGACTTAGCACAGATTCATGGAACCTCCTCAAAAAAGGGGCAAAAAATCAGATCATCGGCAAGCGGCGGACATGCAGGGCCGCAAAGAATTTTATCAGCGCGTCGCCGGCAGACCGTCTGTCCCTGCTATTGAACGTTTGTCCTCCCATCTCACTGCCTGCCCGTTTGCGGATTTCAAACGGCCATGACAGTCTGGGCTCCATTCATTTTACTTTTCGCGCTGCGCGATAAGACCGCGAGCCGCCTCTACCATGACCTTCAGATGGTCGGGCCTGCGCACGCCCTGGCGATAGAGTTCGATCGTTATGGCAGCAATCCGCTCCGCTTCTTCGGAATCCTTGGCTACTTTGGCTTCCGATCGAACCTCGTCGAATACGCATTGGCACATCTCAAGGTCACGGGTATCGAGCGGCACGTCCGATCTGTTTATGATCGTCTGAACCATCTTGACCTCCATTCCATACGGCCCACCCGTTGCCGGGCGGGCCGTATGTCAACCTAGAAGTCCATGCCGGCTCCGGGGGGCATGGCAGGGGCGGCGGCTTCCTTCTTGGGTTTTTCCGCCACCATCGCTTCCGTCGTCACCAGCAGGCCGGCAACGGAGGCAGCATCTTGAAGCGCTGTGCGCACGACCTTGACCGGGTCGATCACGCCCATCTGATAGAGATCGCCATATTCATTGGTCTGAGCATTCCAGCCGTAGGAGAATTCGGCTTTTTCACGCAGCTTGCCGACAACGATCGAACCTTCCGCCCCGGCATTCTCGGCGATCTGGCGTGCCGGGGATTCGATTGCGCGCCGGACGATCTCGACGCCGACACGCTGGTCAGAATTGGCCGTGGTGAGGTTGTCGAGCGCCTTGACGGCGCGCAGCAGCGCCACACCGCCGCCTGGCAGGATGCCTTCCTCGACTGCCGCACGGGTCGCATGCAGTGCATCGTCGACGCGGTCCTTCTTTTCCTTCACTTCGACTTCCGTCGAGCCGCCGACGCGGATGACGGCAACGCCGCCTGCGAGCTTGGCAAGACGTTCCTGCAGCTTCTCGCGATCGTAGTCGGAGGTGGTTTCTTCGATCTGCGCCCTGATCTGGACAACGCGGCCTTCGATGTCGGACTTGGCGCCGGCGCCGTCGATGATCGTGGTGTTTTCCTTCTCGACAACGATTTTCTTCGCACGGCCGAGCATGTCGAGGGTAACGGACTCGAGCTTGATGCCGAGGTCTTCGGAGATGACCGTACCACCGGTGAGGATCGCGATGTCCTCGAGCATGGCCTTGCGGCGGTCGCCGAAGCCCGGAGCCTTGACAGCAGCAATCTTCAGCCCGCCGCGCAGCTTGTTGACGACGAGCGTGGCAAGTGCTTCGCCTTCGACGTCTTCAGCGATGATGAGCAGCGGCTTGCCCGATTGCACGACGGCTTCGAGAACCGGAAGCATCGACTGCAGGTTCGAGAGCTTCTTCTCGTGGATGAGAACATAGGGATCCTCAAGCTCGACCCGCATCTTGTCCTGATTGGTAACGAAGTACGGCGACAGGTAGCCGCGGTCAAACTGCATGCCTTCGACGACTTCGAGTTCGGTTTCGGCGGTCTTGGCTTCTTCGACGGTGATGACGCCTTCATTGCCGACCTTCTCCATGGCTTCAGCAAGGAAACTGCCGATTTCGACATCCCCGTTGGCGGAGATCGAGCCGACCTGGGCGATTTCGGCATTATTGGAGATCTTGCGGGCGTTGTTCGTCAGTTCCTTGACAACGGCATCGACAGCAAGATCGATACCGCGCTTCAGGTCCATCGGGTTCATGCCGGCAGCAACGGCCTTGGCGCCTTCGCGAACGATGGCCTGGGCTAGAACGGTTGCCGTCGTCGTGCCGTCGCCGGCAACGTCGCTGGTCTTAGACGCGACTTCGCGCAGCATCTGCGCGCCCATGTTTTCGAACTTGTCTTCAAGTTCGATTTCCTTGGCGACCGAAACACCGTCCTTGGTGATGCGCGGCGCGCCGAAGGACTTGTCGATCACGACGTTACGGCCCTTCGGGCCGAGCGTCACCTTCACCGCGTTGGCAAGCACGTCGACCCCGCGCAGCATGCGGTCACGCGCGTCGCTGTGGAATTTGACTTCTTTGGCAGCCATGTCTTCACTCCTCCATTGGGTAGTCGGCTGGCGTTAGCTGAAAGGCGCCTCAAGCGGCCTTCTTGCCGGCCGCCGGAACCTCGATGATGCCCATTACGTCGCTTTCCTTCATGATCAGCAGGTCTTCGCCGTCAATCTTGATCTCGGTGCCGGACCATTTACCGAACAGGATACGGTCGCCCACCTTGACGTCGAGCGGCTGGATCTGGCCGGCGTCATTGCGCGCGCCGGGGCCGACGGCGATGACTTCGCCTTCCTGCGGCTTTTCCTTGGCGGTGTCGGGAATGATGATACCGCCTTTTGTCCTTTCTTCGGACTCAACCCGGCGGACGAGAATGCGATCATGAAGCGGTCGGAACGTCATGTCTTCCTCCATGGACGATGATGATCACTTATCACGCTCCCGGACCAGGCGACCAATCCGGGCGGCTACCGAGCCTTGCTGACCGCTCGGCGGAAAAAATCTGCTACCGATTTTTTCGAATTTCAAGAGGGCCACGGCAAAAAATTAGCACTCGTGTCAGGAGAGTGCTAACGCGCGGAACGGAAGCTTCCCCATCAGCGTTTAATCTGTGATGCGGCGCAGGCAGTTCTGCGCAGTGTCAAGTGTATTCCGAAGAGTGACTTGTCGCCTGATACCCGCCAGGGCAAAGGCGAGTGCGCCGGATGATCCGGCGCGTTGAAAACATGGAGGCTTAGATGAGCGTTCGTGATCTTATTCCCTGGGGCCGCAGCAACAGTCCGGTCCCTACAGGCTATGCAGGCAGAGACCAGCACCCGTTCCTTGCGCTTCATCGCGAGATGAACAGGTTGCTCGATGATGTCTTCCGCGGCGTCGAGGGCCATTTTCCGACTGTCGGGTCCGGTTTCATGTTCGAAACGGCCTGGCCGAAGATCGAAGTCGCGGAGACGGACAAGGACATCCGTATCGTCGCCGAAATCCCAGGAATGGACGAGAAGGATATCGAACTCCTGATCGACAATGGCATCCTGACGATCCGCGGTGAAAAGCGGGCCGACAGCGAGGACAAGGACCGGCAATTCTCCGAGCGGTTCTACGGCCGCTTCGAGCGCCGCCTGTCGCTCAATAACGAGGTGCAGGAAGACAAGGTCGACGCTTCGTTCAAAAACGGCGTCTTGACGATCACCCTGCCACGCTCGGAAACGGCGCAATCGACCGCCAAGCGCATTACGATCAACAGCTAGGCCGCCGAACACCGTTGCCAAACCGCATCCGTGGGCCGAGAAACAGGGCGGGACCGCTGGCAGCGACCCCGTTCTCTTCGCCTCGGCCTTTGGCGACAATGGATGCTATATTCGGCTTTGAGCGAGCGCCAGGAGGATATCGTCAGTTGCATCGGCGCCCGCGGTGAGTGCCTAAGCCTCACTTCAGCCGTAGTCTGTGGAAAAGCGACGCTGGGAATCGCCGTGCACCGGGGCGTCGCAGGTTGACTTTGCCGATGAATGAGAACATATAGGGAACAAATGTAACGGAGATGCTCATGACGCACGCAGAACTCGTTATACAGAATGCCTTGGCTTTTGTTGCTGCATCCCGCTCGGCGCGCGAGCGCGATCTGGAACGCCGTGAAAAGCTGCTCGAGCGGATCCAGTTGATGAGACCGCCGAACCCCTATCTCGTAAAGACCCGCGGCGGCGAGCAGCTCAAACTTGACCTCGATCACTGAGAGGCGTCTGCCATAGGCAGAAGAGGGTGTTGCCTGCGCCTGATATGCTATAGACCTTCACGACGACGCGCATCGCGCGGCGCTTCGCAACGGCCGTCCTCGAAGACCTGAAGATCAGGAACATGAGCGCCTCGGCCAAGGGGACGGCAGAGGAACCGGGAAAGAACGTCGCGCAGAAGGCCGCACTCAACCGCTCGATCCTCGCGGCGGCGTGGTACCGCTTCGAACGGCTGCTCTCCTACAAGCTGGCCTTCCTCGGCGGCAACCTCGTGAAGGTCGATCCGCGATACACGTCCGTGACCTGCTCCCGAATGCGGGTCGAGGGACAAGGGAAACCGCGAAAACCAAGCGAAGTTCCTCTGCCTCTCCTGCGGACACGCAGACCATGTCGACGTCAACGCGGCGGTCAACATCCTAGCGGCCGGAACACGGCCATCGGCGATTAAATCCGTCTCCCGAGAACGCGAAAGGGGCGGCCAGAGCCGCCCCTGAAAATCCCGTCCTTTCGGCCGGGGGAGATGTTAACTCGACAGGCCTCTATGGGATTGTACGCCTCCGTTTTACCTTCTCGTGGCCGTCAACCAGTCGCTACAGGCCTGGTCCCAGGCTGCTCGACGAAGAAAAGCACCTGGTCAAGGAATTATCCGGCTATGATCGCTATCGCCGGAACGTGAAGCACCGGCTTGTGCCAGGCATCTGGTAGCTTCGCGAACGAATGCGGGGTTGCTCTAGGGTGCGTTAAGCAGGCAGCCCCTAAAGGGCTGCGGAGGAGAAGAGATGGCATATGACGAGCGGCCACTGGCGATCAGTGCACCGGAACCGCGCACGCTCGATCTGATCTTTACCGACGAGGCGCGAAAACTGTTGCACGCCAAATATCAGATCATCGAGGCCGATCCGGAGAATGTCGCCGGGCTCGGCGATGACGTTCTCGGCAAGGCGCGTTACATCATCGGCCAGCCGCCGTTGTCGGTCGGGACCTTGGCGCGCATGCCCGAATTACGCTGCGTGCTGAACGTCGAAAGCAATCTCATCAACAACATGCCTTATGAAATCCTCTTCCAGCGCGGCATTCACGTCGTCACAACGGGACAGGTCTTTGCCGAACCCGTGGCGGAAATCGGTCTGGGTTTTGCACTTTCGCTCGCGCGCGGCATCGTCGACCAGGACTTGGCTTTTCGTAAAGGCAGAGAGCTTTGGGGCGGAGAGGGCAATGCAAGTTCCCGACTGATTTCAGGCTCCGAGATCGGCATCATCGGCTTCGGCGATCTCGGCAAGGCGCTCCGGCGGGTGCTTTGCGGTTTCCGGGCGACGATCCGGGTCTTCGATCCCTGGCTGCCGCGCTCCATCCTGGAGGAGCACGGCGTCGAGGCGGCGAGCCTAAGAGAGGTGCTAACCGAGAGCGATTTCGTTTTTGTCGTTGCGGCTGTGACCAGTGAGAACAAGCAATTCCTTAACGCTGAGGCGTTTGCCAGCATGCGGCCCGGCTCGGCGTTCATCCTGCTCAGTCGGGCCGATGTCGTCGATTTCGATGCGCTGATGGCGGCCGTCGCATCGGGCCATATCGTTGCGGCAAGCGACGTGTATCCCGAAGAGCCGTTGCCGCTTGACCATCCGGTGCGCAGTTTGAAGGGGTTCATCCGCTCCGCCCATCGTGCCGGTGCACTCGACGGTGCCTTCAAGAAGATGGGCGACATGGTGTTGGAGGACATGGACCTGATGGACCGCGGTTTGCCGCCCATGCGGTGCAAGCGGGCCGAGCGTGAGACCGTTTCGCGCATGCGCTCGAAGGGCGTGAAGATCAATTGATCAGCTATGCGCGGTGCCGCGTGCCAATAGCGCCGGCCGGCTGTTTGCCGCACAATCGCGGCGGCAGATGGTTCAACAACCGTCGATCCCAGCTCCTTTATGAAAATATCGCGAGCCTGGGCATTCGCTTTTCGATTGATGCGCCGCGGCAGCATTTTTGGTGGGGAAATTCTGCGGATCGGGTGCTATCGTTCTGACTTGGACTGATGAAGCGGAGGAGCATTGCTTCCAGTATCATGGATCAACACTGCGACCTCGAAGGAGAGCAGATGCCGGTGACGATGCGGCGTGATCGACGGCTAAGGGGAGAGGCCGGATGTATTCAGGTGGGTTGAATTTCGCACTCGGCGACGAGATCGAATCCTTGCGCGAAAGTGTCAGGCGGTTTGCGAGTGGACGCATTGCGCCACTAGCGGCAGAGACCGATCGCAGTAACAATTTTCCAGCACCGCTCTGGCGGGAGATGGGAGATATGGGCCTGCTCGGCATCACGGCGGACGACGCTTATGGCGGCGCGGGTCTCGGTTATCTTGCCCATTGCGTCGCCATGGAGGAGATCAGCCGCGCCTCGGCCTCGGTCGGCTTGAGCTATGGGGCGCATTCCAACCTCTGCGTCAATCAGATCAACCGCAACGGCAATGACGCGCAAAAGAGCCGCTATCTGCCCAAGCTTATCTCGGGCGAACATGTCGGCGCACTCGCCATGTCGGAGCCGGATGCCGGTTCGGATGTCGTTTCGATGAAGCTCAAGGCCGAAAAGCGCGGCGATCGATATCTCCTGAACGGCAACAAGATGTGGATCACCAACGGTCCGGATGCCGATCTGCTCGTGGTCTATGCCAAGACCGACCCTGAGGCCGGACCGCGCGGCATCACGGCGTTCCTTGTCGAGAAGACCTTCCAGGGGTTTGCCACAGGCCAGAAACTCGACAAGCTTGGAATGCGGGGTTCGAACACTTGCGAGCTGATCTTTCGAGATTGCGAAGTGCCCGAGGAGAACGTGCTGGGCGCAATCGGCGACGGCGTGAAGATACTGATGTCAGGCCTGGATTACGAACGCGTGGTGCTTTCGGCCGGTCCCCTCGGCATCATGGCGGCTTGCGTGGATCTTGTTCTGCCCTATCTGCATGAACGCAAGCAGTTCGGCCGGGCGATCGGCGAATTCCAGTTGATGCAGGCCAAGCTCGCCGACATGTATGTGACGCTGAATACGGCGCGCGCCTATGTTTATGCCGTGGCGGCGGCCTGCGACCGCGGCGAGACGACCCGCAAGGACGCTGCAGGTTGCATTCTGTATGCAGCGGAAAAGGCAACTGGCATGGCGCTCGAAGCGATCCAGGCGCTTGGCGGCAATGGCTATACCAATGATTATGCCGCAGGGCGGCTCTTGAGGGACGCTAAGCTCTACGAGATCGGCGCCGGAACCTCCGAAATCCGGCGAATGCTGATCGGACGCGAGCTCTTTGCGGAGACGGCATGACCGTACTCAAATCCCAGATCGCGATCAATTCTGAAACCTTCAGGGCCAATCAGGCGGCCATGCAGGAGGCTGTCAGGCTTATTGAGGACGTCGCGCGATCGGCCCAGAACGGCGGCGGGACGGCGGCACGCGAGCGGCATGTGGGTCGCGGCAAGATGCTACCGCGCGACAGGGTCATGGGACTAATCGACCCGGCAACACCGTTTTTGGAAATTGCCGCGACAGCTGCTTACGGCATGTACGGCGATGAGGCGCCGGCAGCCGGGCTGATCACGGGAATCGGCCGCGTCGCAGGTCGCGAATGCATGATCGTCTGCAACGATGCGACGGTCAAAGGCGGCACTTACTATCCGATGACGGTGAAGAAACACCTAAGGGCGCAGGAGATCGCAGCGGCGAACAACCTGCCCTGCATCTATTTGGTTGATTCCGGCGGCGCCAATCTGCCCAACCAGGACGAGGTCTTTCCCGATCGTGATCACTTCGGCCGGATCTTCTTCAACCAGGCTAATATGTCGGCGGCCGGAATCTCGCAGATTGCCGTGGTGATGGGCTCTTGCACGGCAGGTGGCGCCTATGTCCCTGCCATGTCTGACGAAGCCATCATCGTGGAAGGGCAGGGAACGATCTTCCTCGCTGGGCCGCCGCTCGTCAAAGCGGCGACGGGTGAGGTGGTCTCTGCCGAGGAGCTCGGCGGCGGCGACGTGCACACGCGCCTTTCTGGCGTTGCCGACTATCTGGCGCGCGACGATGCCCATGCCCTGGCGCTGACACGCCGCGCCGTTGCCTCGCTGAACCGGCAAAAAGCACATACGGTCGAACTTCGCGAGGCAGAGCCGCCGCACTACGATCCCGCGGAAATCGCCGGTATCGTGCCCGCCGACCTTCGCACGCCCTACGAGGTCCGTGAGGTGATCGCCCGCATCGTCGACGGTTCGCGTTTTGACGAGTTCAAGGCACGCTACGGCGCCACGCTCGTCTGCGGCTTTGCGCATATCCATGGCGTCCCTGTCGGGATCCTTGCCAACAACGGCGTCCTGTTTTCCGAATCTGCGGTCAAGGGCGCACATTTTATCGAGCTCTGCTCGCAACGGAAAATCCCGCTGGTCTTTTTGCAGAACATCACCGGCTTCATGGTCGGGCGCAAATACGAGACGGAAGGTATCGCCAAGCATGGCGCCAAACTGGTCACGGCTGTGGCAACCACCAAGGTACCGAAGATCACCATGCTGATCGGGGGTTCCTTCGGCGCCGGAAATTACGGCATGGCGGGCCGCGCCTTTTCGCCGCGCTTCCTCTGGACCTGGCCGAACAGCAGGATTTCCGTAATGGGCGGCGAGCAGGCGGCAGGCGTGCTTGCGACCGTTCGCAGCGAAGCGCTGATCCGCGCCGGAACGCCTTGGAATGCTGAAGACGAGGCGGCTTTCAAAAAGCCGGTTCTCGATCTCTTCGAAAGCCAGAGCCATCCGCTCTATGCCTCCGCCCGCCTTTGGGACGACGGCATCATCGATCCTGCAAAGAGCCGCGATGTTCTCGGCCTGTCGCTGTCAGCAGCGCTGAATGCGCCGATCGAGAACACGCACTTCGGCCTGTTTAGGATGTGAGGCTGCGATGTTTGGAAAGATCCTGATTGCGAACCGTGGTGAAATCGCCTGCCGTATCATTCGTACCGCCCGCCGCCTGGGCGTGCGCACAGCCACGGTCTATTCCGATGCCGACAGCGGCGCGCTGCACGCCGAGCTTGCCGACGAAGCGATCCGCATCGGCGGTTCGGCGGCCCATGAAAGTTATCTCTCGATCGAGCGTGTTATAGAATCGGCCAAGCGGGCTGGCGCCGATGCGATCCATCCGGGCTATGGCTTTCTTTCGGAGAACGCCGAGTTCGCCGAGGCTGTTGAGGCGGCGGGAATAGTTTTCATTGGTCCGCAGCCAATGGCGATCCGGGCAATGGGCCGCAAGGATGCCGCCAAGGCCCTGATGGAAAGCGCCGGCGTTCCGATCGTGCCCGGCTATCACGGCGACGACCAGGATCCGGACCTTCTGGCGGTCAAGGCATCCGAGATCGGCTTTCCCGTTCTCATCAAGGCGCGCGCGGGCGGCGGCGGTAAGGGCATGCGCCGTGTCGACCGGGCCGAAGAGCTTCCATCTGCCCTGGAGGCGGCAAAGCGCGAGGCGAAGGCGGCATTCGGCGATGATGCCGTGCTTATCGAAAAATACCTGCTTCGACCGCGTCATATCGAGGTACAGGTTTTCGGAGACCGGCACGGCAATGTCGTGCACCTTTTCGAGCGCGATTGTTCGCTCCAGCGGCGCCACCAGAAGGTCATCGAGGAGGCGCCGGCTCCGGGCATGACCGCCGAGGTGCGTCGCGCCATGGGCGATGCGGCCGTGCGTGCTGCGCGGGCGATCGATTATCGCGGCGCCGGGACCGTGGAGTTCATCGCCGATGTCTCGAAGGGGTTGTGGCCGGACCGCTTCTTCTTCATGGAAATGAACACGCGCCTGCAGGTCGAGCATCCGGTAACGGAGGCGATTACGGGCGTTGATCTCGTCGAATGGCAATTGCGGGTGGCAGCCGGTGAACCGCTTCCGAAAAAACAATCCGAGCTGAAGATCGACGGCTGGGCCTTCGAGGCGCGCATTTACGCGGAGGACGCGGCAAGGGGTTTTTTACCCGCCACGGGCGTGATCGACGAGATGCGCTTCCCAAAGGACGGCGTGCGGATCGATGCGGGCGTCAGGACAGGCGATCGGATTTCTGCCCATTACGACCCGCTGATCGCCAAGATGATCGTGCATGGCGCGAATCGCTCCGATGCGCTTGGGGTGTTGACGCGGGCACTGCAGGCATCGCACATCGCCGGGACGGTGAGCAATATCGGCTTTCTCACCAAACTGAGCCGTCAGGAGGAGTTTGTCTCTGGCCATCCGGACACTGGTCTGATCGAGCGCAATCTTGAGACCCTGACCGCAATTCCAGCTGCCGAAGACACGGTGATTGCGCTTGCGGCGGTGCTGTCGCTGGAGGGAAAGAGCCACGGCCGCGATCCGTGGGACACGCTCGGCCATTGGCAGCTCTGGGGCGAGATGCAGCGTAAAGTGACGTTGGAACATGCAGGCAGTCCTGCAAGTCTGTGTGTCGTCGCTCGAGGCTTCGGCATGTTCGCCGTCCATGACGGCCGCCGGGTGATTCCCATTAGGATTGTCAGCCGCCATGCCGACCGTTTGCAAGTGGAGACCGATGGCAGACAGGTTTCTGTCGAGGTGGAGCGCGGGACACATCGGTTGTGCCTGAGGCTCGACGGCAATTCGCACCTCTTTGCGCTGCCCGATCCGCTGGATGGTACTGCCTCAGAAGCGGAGGTCGGCGATCGCCTGATCGCACCGATGCCAGGCTTCGTCAAGATCGTGCGGACAAGCGAAGGTGCCACCGTCTCGAAAGGCGCGCCGCTGATCGTCATGGAGGCCATGAAAATGGAGCTGACGCTGACCGCCGCGCGAGACGCCATCGTGGAAAGCGTTCACGCGAGTGAGGGTCAGCAGGTTTCCGAGGGCGCCGTCCTCGTCACCCTGAAGGCTAGAGAGGCATGATGACGGCTGCACACCAGGAACATGTTTCGATCGTCGAGATGGCACCGCGTGACGGTCTGCAAAATGAGGAACACTTCATCGGGACGGCAGACAAGATTGCTCTTGTCGATATGCTGTCCGATTGCGGCTACGAGCGCATCGAGGTGACGAGTTTCGTGAGTCCGAAATGGGTGCCGCAGCTTGTCGACGCCGCCGAAGTGATGGCCCGAATTCGCCGCGTACCTGGCGTGCGCTATGCCGTCCTCACCCCCAACATGAAGGGCTTTGAGGCGGCACTTTCGGCACGGGCGGACGAGGTCGCGATCTTTGCCGCAGCTTCCGAAAGCTTCTCCCAGCATAATATCAATTGTTCGATTGCCGAGAGCATCGACCGTTTCCGCCCCGTCGCGCTGGCAAGCAGCGCGCACGGTATTCCACTACGCGGCTATGTCAGCTGTGTCGTCGAATGCCCTTATGAAGGTGCCGTACGGCCCGCCAATGCCGCGAAGGTCGTAGCATTGCTGAGGGAACTTGGATGCTATGAGGTCAGCCTTGGCGATACGATCGGCCGCGGAACACCGGAAGCCGTGGCGAGGATGCTCGCCGCCGTGCTTGACGAAGCGCCTGCCACAATGCTTGCCGGCCATTTCCACGACACCTCAGGCCGTGCGCTCGAAAATGTCGACGTTGCGCTCGACCATGGGCTTCGCGTCTTCGATGCCTCGATCGGCGGGCTCGGAGGCTGTCCTTACGCACCGGGTGCAAAGGGCAATGTCGACACCATGGCCGTCGCGCAGCATCTCGCGGCAAGAGGTTTTTCGACAGGGCTTGCGGAAGACAAGCTGCGGCAGACAGCCGCCTTTGCCCGTGAGCTGAGGAGTAAGTCGTGATGCCTGAAACGCTTCACATCGATATCGACGCCCGCGGCCTTGCGCGGCTGACGCTTGCGCGGCCGGAAAAGCACAACGCGATCTCGCCCCAGATGATGGATGAACTGACCGCCGCATCAAAGGCTCTCGGTGCTGATCGCAGCGTTCGGGTAATCGTGCTTGCCGCAGAGGGGGCAAGCTTCTGCGCGGGCGGCGATCTCGATTGGATGCGCGCGCAGTTTGAGGCGGGGCGGGATGAGCGGATTTCCGAGGCAAGGCGGCTTGCCACCATGTTCCGTGCATTGAATGACCTTCCGAAGCCGGTGATTGCCCGTGTTCAGGGCAATGCCTTTGGGGGCGGTGTCGGCCTTCTCAGCGTTTGCGATCTGGTGATTGCCGCTGAAACCGCCCGTTTCGGCCTGACCGAAGTTCGCCTCGGCATCATCCCGGCAACGATCAGTCCTTTCGTCGTCGCGCGGATCGGCGAAGGAGCTGCCCGGCCGCTCATCATGTCCGGTAAACTGATCAACGCATCGGAGGCAAAGGCTGCCGGGCTGGCCGGGCACGTTGTACCCGCTGAGGATCTCGATGCGGCAGTCGAGGCCGAAATCGGGCATTTCCTGAAGGCGTCGCCCGATGCAGTGGCAAGAGGCAAGACACTTGCGCGCTCGCTCGGAATGCCGATCACGGACGCGGTCATCGAAAGCGTCATCGAGCAATTAGCCGACACCTGGGAAATGGAAGAGGCGCGCGAAGGCATTGCCGCCTTTTTCGAGCGGCGGGAGCCATCCTGGCGAAGTGATGCTTGAATTGAGCGTACTTTGAGCATACTTTGATTGAGGATTGATCAAAATATGCGAGGATTACCCATCATGGCAGCCACAGGCCTCAGCAATGTCGCTGCACGCTTCGGCGATGAACATTCGTCGTTTCTATCGGCCCGGCGCGTCGCCGAGCAACTGGGCGTAACGCTCTCCGAGCTAGCCCGGCTGATCGGGGTTGCGCGCAATACGCTGGCGGCGAAATCGGGCGCCCGCAAAGTGGATAATGCGCTGAGCAACGTCGTCCGCATCCTTGCGATGGCAAGCGAAATGGCCGGCGACGAAAACCGTGCGGTCATATGGTTCAAGCATCAGCCGATCCCCGGTTGGGGCGGCAAGACGGCGTTTGACCTTGTCGGCGAAGGCAAGTCCGACCGGGTTCTCGCCTATCTCGAGGCCGTCCGCTCCGGCGTCTATGCCTGAGACCGTCGTGCATCTATGGCGCGCCTTCGTTCCACGATGGGCCCATGCGCCGCTTTCTGGGGAGGGCGCCAGCCGTTTTGGTGGCCGGTGGAATCGGGTGGGTGCCCCGACCATCTATGCGGCCTGCGAGCTGTCCACGGCCTGGGCCGAATATAACCAGGGCTTTGTTCAGCACCCGGCGATGATCGTGCAATTGGAACTCAAAGGGGCGCGCCTCGCGGACACGACCGACCAGATGCTTCTTCGAAAGTTTGACGTTACTGCGGATATCCATCGTTGCGAATGGCGGATGCTGATGGATGAAAGCAAGGTGCCGGCAACCCACCACCTGCGCGAACGTCTGATTGCATCGCGATATCATGGCGCGATCTATCCATCTTTCATGTCGCTCGGCGGCACATGCGTCGCGCTGTGGGAATGGAATATGCCGGGTGCACCGGAGCTTCGCGCAATCGATCCAGAGGGTCGACTGCCCAAATCACCGGCCTCCTGGTTGTAGATTACGGACGCGTCGAGAACATCGCGATGGAATTGTCCAATTATAGCATTCCGGAAGTTTATGAGCGCTCTTCGAGAGCAATGAACGGTTGCTTAAGTAGCTGGTGTCGGCGCATCTGTCGTTCAAAGTAGCAGATGTCTGGCTCGCGAAGCTAGAAACGGGGAGGATGCGGGAACCCCTACTGCCATCACTGATCTGGACGCTGCCAATGCTGGCTGGCGTCCACTGGAGTACTCGCTTCCTGGCGCTCAGCGAAGTGGAGGCGGCGCAAGGCTTGGAGCAATAGCGCTCCGCATCCGGTTGAATGCAGAGCGCATGATATTCGGCGTCAAGCCGCTGCGAAAGGTACCGCTACGAAGATCCTATTGCCACCACGTTCGACAAGCAGCAGCACCGACTTGCGGCCGGATCTTGCAGCATTGGCGACGGCGTTCTTCACATCGCCTGCATTATGTACGGTCTTGTCGTTGACCGAGACGATGACATCGCCCGTCTGAACGCCTGCTTCGGCGGCCGGCTTGTCCGGATTGACACTGGCGACGACCGCGCCCGTGACGCCTCTGGCCAGGTTAAGTTCCTCCCGGGTATCCGGCGTCAGATCGGCAAGAGCAATTCCGATGCCCGGACCGGTCTGTGTCCTGCCGCTGCTTTCTTCGGCTGCTGCCTGCTTCTCGCCGGTGCCGTTGCCGCCGATGGTGACGGTGAGATCGGTGCTCTGGCCGCCGCGCCAGACGGTGAGCGTTTCTCTGGCGCCCGGCGACATGTCGGCGACGAGACGCGAGAGGCCTTTCGGCGTCTTTACGGTCTCGCTGCCTAAGGCGGTGATGATATCGCCCGTCTTGACACCGGCGCGTGCGGCAGGGGTTCCCCCGGTGACGGCTGCAACGAGCGCACCCTGCGAGGCATTGAGCCCAACGGCATCTGCAACATCCTTGGTAACTGCCTGGATCTGCACGCCGAGATAGCCATGCTCGATCGAACCGTCCTTCTGAAGCTTGGCGACGATCGCCTTGGCCTCATCGGACGGAATGGCAAAACCGACGCCGACACTGCCACCGTTTGGTGAATAGATCGCCGTGTTGATGCCGACGACATTGCCGCCGTGATCGACGAGCGGACCGCCGGAATTGCCGTGATTGATCGGCGCGTCGATCTGGATGAAGTCGTCGTAGGGACCACTGTGCAGATCGCGGCCGCGGGCCGACACGATACCGGCTGTGACTGTCGTGCCGATGCCGAAAGGATTGCCGATGGCCAGGATCTGATCACCAAGCTTCAGCGTGTCAGAATCGCCCCAGGCGATCGTTGCAAGTGGCTTCGGAGCTTCAATCTTCAAGACGGCGATATCAGACTTAGGATCGGCACCGATCAGCTTGGCCGGGATTTCCGTTCCGTCATCAAGGGTCACCTTGATGCCCAAAGCATTGTCGATCACATGATTGTTGGTGACGATGACGCCATCGGAGCTGATGATGAAGCCGGATCCGAGCGCCATGGCGCGCTCATCGTGCTGATGCTGCGGCACCTGCTTCGGAAATGGTATGCCTTGCTGTTCGAAGAACTGCCGGAATTGCTCGTCCATCGGCGATTGGTCGTCGTCGGCGCTGGCGTCGGCCTTCATCGTTGTGGTGATAGTGACGACGGCAGGCTTGTCGGCATCGACGACCGAGGCGAAAGAGCCGCTGGAGGAAAGCGCGCCGTTGGTTTTCGCCGGAGCGGCGGCGGCATTGGATGCGTTGATGGCAAACGGCACGACGGCAGTGCCGGCGATAAATGCTGCGCCGATCAGCGCTGCGGTGCGATGCTTGGAGAGGATCGGTAACATGGTGACAGGTCCCTTGCGAAAATACTGCATGGCGGCGTCTTGGTTCCATGCCGGGGAACGCGGGCGTCGGGTGAACGTGGCGCCAATCCTTTGGCCTCCAGAGGACAATCATCGAAACTGTAGCGAATGCTGCCGGTTTCAAGAAATGGCGTCTTGGAGAGATATGCTCTGGTCAAGCCGCATTTACAAATTAAATGTTCATTACGGTTTCATTGCAAAAATGTAAGAATTACAGATGGTTAATGTTCGTGCACCCTATGCGGACATCGGGGGGCGAAGCGGCCGATCTTCGTCGGTAATCACACGACGCTATCGGACCGCTTTCAGTTTTTTTGCAAGTTCGGCTGCGATGAAGACAGCATGTTCGGTTACCTGCGGCAGTCCCATCAGTTCACCGAAGGTGCCGCGCGCCAGCGGACCCGAGATCAGCAATGACGAATTCGCCAGACCATCCGTTGCGACCGCTTCTGAGCTCTCGTTGCAGGCGATGCCGAGGCCGCTCGGATCGAGCTTCAGATGACCGCCCTGGTTGAGCTCATGCAGCCATATCTGGCTTTGGAGAATGCTGCCATGGGCAGGACCGGTGGTCACGACCACAGCATCGAAGCGTTTCTCCACGCGCTCGCCGCTTCGCCTGAACAGAAGTACGTCGATCGCCGCTCCGTCGGTTTTGGCACCGGCAACGGAAGCGGCAAGGACCTCGAGGCGTCCTTCAACGATCGCCCGGTCCAGCACCTCTTCGACCTGCGGTGCGATGCGGAAGCGATGGACGTCCCAATAAGGCCGCAAATGGCGGACGATGCGCCGCCGCTCGGCAACAGGCAGATTGCGCCAGATTTCATGGCCGTTGCTGCGGACCTGATCGATGACTGCATGCCAGCTTTCGCCGATTTCAGCCGCCCCCGCGATCGTCTTTCGAACGTTCCGGAGGAGTGCTGCAGCGCTTGTAGCCGGCTCGGAAAGGAAGTCGCCGAAGGGCTCCTGCGGGCATGGTGGGTGGCCGCGCGAACGAAGCCCGCGGCGGGAAATCGAAGTGATCGGTCCATGATGCCCGCTGCGTGTCAGCGACGCGACGATATCGGCGGATGTCAAGCCGTTGCCGACAATGAGGACCCGATCGTCCGGACGAATGGCATCGAGCGAGCCGGGGCGCATCGGATCGGCAACAAAGCGCGGGTGGCCGGCCAATGCGGCGGAGAGGCTGCGCGGTGCTGAGGGCGCTGGATGGCTGGTGGCGATCACGAGGAAATCCGCGCGTGTCTCATCGCCGTTGCTGTCGGTGATCAACCATTCCTTTGGACCGGGTAACACCCTTCTTACGAGCGTCCTCTTATGCTCGACCTCACCGTTTTCAAGATATGGGCGCAGTCTCGCAGCGACATAGGCGCCGAAGAGCCGGCGTTGCGGGAAGAGATTGCCATTCGGCCATAACGCTTCCGGATCGTCCGCGACGCCATCGCTGTCGGCAATCCAATCAAGAAAATCCTCCGGTTCATCGGGAAGCAGGCTCATACGGGCTGCCGGAACATTGATGCGGTGGGAAGGGTCGTTCGTATCATAGGCAAGCCCGCGGCCCAATTCGCGGCGCGGCTCAAAGACGATGACGCGTGGCAGCTCGTGCATTGTCCTTGCGAGATGAAAGGCTACACCCGCACCGGAAACGCCGCCGCCAACGATGGCAATGGCGGGTCTTTTGACGCTGTCCGTTTCGTTTTTCGTCACCGCTGCTGATCCAACTGGGTTCGAGATTTGGGAGGAGCTTGACGCATCTTTGAGGCTCGGCCTAGCCGATATTTGGCGCGGTCGCAGTAAATTAATCTATAAGATTTATGGAGATCAATCAGAACCTGCAGCTGCAACCACCGAGACTGGTTGAAAGTCATTTCGGCAATCGACAACCTCGAAGCTCGCAAATGAAACCCTTTAGGTCCTCGGAGGTATGCACCAGAAGAGAAGCGCTAGGGTGCCGGCTGGATGATGTGCTGCGCGAGGCGAATGGCAAGGGCCATTGCTGTCAATGTTGGGTTGGCTTGGCTCGACGTCGGAAAGACAGAAGAACTCGCAATATATGCGTTAGAAAGATCGAAGACCTTCAAGTTCCCGTCGACGACGGCGTCGTTGCGGTTCGTTCCCATCCGTGTCAGCCCAATCTGATGCGTGCCATGGCGGATACGCGTAGCGATGGCACTTGCAAGCGTATCGTCATTACGATTCAGATCGAGTTCACCCAAGCAATTTTTTTCAAGCCAGTCATTCAGGAGACGATGGGTGCGAACGAGTGCACGGATATTTTCGTCAGGCACGCGCATGTCGATCGTTAGCCGCGGCACGAAGAAAGCATCGACACTGTCAGACAAGCGCACGTGGCTTTGCCTGTCTGGGAAATGTTCGGCATGGAAAGCAAGCCTGTACGTCCGACGGCTGTTATTGACGAAGAAGCCAGGCTTCCTGGCGCTTCGCCCGTAGCGATTGCGCAGATAGCCTGGTAGGTGCCTGACAATCTCGGTCGGGTTAGCGGCGAGGTTCTTGAGATGGCCGGCGATTGCATCAAGACGGCTTGCATGATGCCGGCGGATGACTTCAGGCGTGAGGTACCGACCGAGTGGACGAAAGCTCAAGGCAAGGTAAGCGGCGGACAAAAAGGCGCTTTCATGCTGCGGATCTGAAAGGGCCGGCACGTCGGGCCAGAACGCCACATTCGGCAAATGATGCTGGTTGATTAGCGTATCGCTCGGCACGATGCGTCTGCGCACATATGCGCCTGTTTCGTCCCGGCGGAAGTCGAAAAGTGCCTCGGCCGGTCTGTTCGAAAATCTGAGCGCAGCAACATGCCCGAAAAGATGGCCCATGTAATAACGGCCGAGCGCTCCATGGGGTCCGCCAAACATCAGCGGGTGACGCCGCTGGATGTTGAGCAGAAGTCTCGCCGCTTCCAGTCCCCCTGAGGCAAGAACCACGCGTCTGCATGAAATGCGATAGGCAAGACCGTTTTTGTGACGGGCCACGACATGGCTGACGCTGCTATTTTCCGTCAGGACCAGATCCACGACGGTGGTGTTCAGCAGGATTGTCAGTCCCCTATCCTCGCTGAATTGCTGAAGGCTCGCGCGAAACAGCTTCGGATCACGACTGTAACGTTCAAGGTGCGTTAGTTCGAAACTGGCGTCTACCGACGCAAGTGGCACCTTATCGACGAAACCCTGGCCGCAGTTGGCGTATTCAACGGCACGGTCGTAGAACGGCCGTATCTCGTCATAGGAAATAGGCCACCGCCCATCGGGAAATCGATCTTCAAAGTCGATCGGATCAAAGGGAAGGCATCGCCCAGTCCAAAGGTTGCTTGTTCCGCCGAATTGACGCGAGACGCAGATGCGTACGTCGTCGTGGGTGGCGGGCTGCAGGATCAAGGCGCCGGCGAGTTCGTTCGAAGCCGCAGATGGGTCTAACCCGCCCGACTCAACAACGAGCACGCGCTTGTCGGCCTGTCGAAGCTCTTTGGCAAGGGTGAGGCCGACGGGTCCGGATCCGACGATGAGGACATCGGTGTCACCTGGCATGTCATCAATACGCCCTGAAATCATTGCGGCCCCGTCACAATGTTAGCTATGATGCGATATGTTGCAATGCATTCAATGCAAAAGAGTATGCGGGCGTGGGGTTCAAGACGATTTCTGGATTAAAAAATCCCAATGACTCTCACGAAAGAAGCGGCATCATGGTTTTGAAGTTCTTGCAATATTTATTTACTATCATAAGTTAGAAATAGTGTTCAATCACGTTATGTATATGGAAAAATGTATCATTTGTGATGTGTTCGAAATGGGTATTTAATCAATATTCTCTGCGATCATTACGTGTAACAAAAGTGGCTTACTAGCATAAATTTATAATACTGACGACAGTGTACTCAAAAGCTTTAACTCGATACGATGCCTCGGAAGGATCGGATTCCGATCTTTATTAATTCCAGCATTGCCGAGGCACGTGCAGTGGCACTGTGCGAGAAGACGTCGATTGCGGATTATGCCGGCTGCAAGGAAAGCTCGGATACGCGACCTTGGCGTACCTTGCCCATGTGATGGCTTTCGTGGTTGCTCGCCTTACTCTCTAGGCCCGCACGTCGGGTGGAGGAGATCCCGCTCCCTCCGCGCACTAAACACGGCCGCGTGTAGCTTTTTCAGGCAGATAGAGCACGAGAACCGCTTATCGATCAGAGTGGGGTGCTTCTTTGTCGCTTGCAACTCCAAGTGCGACCACAACCATATCCGCAATCGCAAGCGATCCTGTCAGACCGGGGCTCTCGATCCCGAACAGATTGACCAAACCTTTGACGCCGTGCAGCTGCGGCCCGTCGATGCGGAAGTCCGGCATCGGCATGGTTGCGTCGTGAAGCTTTGGCCGTATCCCGGCATAATCCGGTTGCAAGGCGCCGTCACGCAAACCTGGCCAATAGCGGCGGATCGCGTCATAAAACTGTTCCGCGCGCGAGGCAGCAACATCGAGCGAATGATTCTCATCGACCCATTCGACATCAGGCCCGAAACGGCAGCGCCCGTTGAGGTCGAGTGTTGCGTGGACTCCAAGGCCGGCATGGTCGGGCATTGGATAGATGAGGTGCGAAAAGGGTTGGCGTCCGGAAAGCGCGAAGTAGTTGCCCTTGGCGTACCACTGTGGCGGCACCATCTTGGGGGAAAGCCCCGCTGTTCTTGCCGCAAGGCCGGGGGCGCCGTGGCCGGCGGCATTGACTACGAAGCTGGCCTCAATTTCGGTGGGTTCCGCTCCGCCCGTGGTCAGGCCGATCCGCGCACCACCGCACCTGATTGCCATAGCCGGCGTGTGGAAGGCGAGCATGCCGCCGGCGGCCTCGAAATCCTCGCGCAGCGCCTGCATGTAGCCGTGACTGTCGATGATGCCCGTCGATGGCGAGAGCAGCGCGCCGGCGCAGTGCAGCTCCGGTTCGAGGTCGGCGACGTCGCTCGGTGTGAGCGGAACGACATCGAAAACGGCGTTGCGTTTGGCTGCCGCAGCGATCGCTTCAAGCTTGGGTAATTCCTCGGGGCTTGCGGCAAGCAGGATCTTGCCTACCCGTCGCGCATCCACGCCGCGGCGGGTACAGTAGTTGTAAAGCGCTGCCCGGCCCTCGACGCAGACCGTCGCCTTCAGCGAACCCTGCGGGTAATAAAGACCGGCGTGGATAACTTCCGAGTTCCTGGATGAGGTTTCTGTGCCGATTGCATTGGCGCGCTCGAGAATGATGGTTTCAAGGCCGCAAAGCGCGAGCTTGCGGGCAACCGCCAGACCGATGACGCCTGCGCCAACGACAATGGCGTCGACAAACAATCTGCTCATCCGGCTTTCATCTCACCAACCGCCGCCACGCATGAACTAACGCTCCTTCATCTGACCTCTGAGCAGCGAAGTCAATTCTGCAGCGTGCAAAGCGGCGCAGATTTTCATCACGCGAGAGCCGATGACACCTCGCCTCTCGACCAATCTGAACAGCCATATTTGGGGCTGCTCGGAAGGATCGTGACCTCATCGGGATCGGGGACCGACCGCCTGGCTCGAAATATCAAGAGCGCGAGAAGGCCTGGACACGTCCTCGTGCCAGACCAGAAACAGGACCCCGAGAAAATACCCGCTCTGGATCAGGACAGCGCATAAAAGACTATCGGCAAACGCACTGAGGACGGACCCTTGCATCCACAATATCGCGCAAAAGAAAGCGATGAGCACGGCGGCCATCGAAACAAACACCCTGGGTGCGTACATGAACTCCCCTCCGGCCTCACGACGCACACTCTGATCTGGGACCTTCTTCCATCGTCCCGCAATACTTCGCATAATCAGAGATAACTGAGTTCTTTGTTGCAGTGTTTCCATGCTTAATGCGTCGCCGGAAACCTTCAACAGACAAGATGTCAAAAAGATGTCATCGTTAAAAAGTCATTAAACACGATTTTTCATGACGACCTTTGCGATAAATGGCGAAAAGCTGTCAGTAACCGGAAAGATAGAAGCTCATAAAATATAAGATAGTGAATCATCAGCAAAAATCAGAAGTCTATGCGCCAGATGAATGTGCTCGTGCAAATCGATCGTGACGTAACGCTACCTACAGTAACGTAGGGTATTCCAGGACGTAGTTCATGCTTTCGAGGTATACATAAGATTCTGCTTGAAAATACTAATCAATACGATTTAAATGGCCAACGCTGTGGAGGCCTCAAAATGAAATACGATGCCGAATTTGCCAATCCCTCGCGTGATCACGGCGATCGACACATCCCGCAGCCTGCGGGCGGTGCACAGAAACGGATTTTTGACGTCGTTCTGGCGGGTGTGGCTATCATTTGCCTTCTGCCGCTGATGATTGCGATCGCGTTACTTGTTCGTTTGGCCGATCGCGGACCGATCCTTCACTTGGAAAGACGGCGATCACCCGGGGGAGAGGCGTTTGACTGCTACAGCTTCCGGAAATTGCCGGTCGACTGGCGCCTCCGGCTTGGCCAGCATCTGTCGCGCCATCCAGACGAGCTTGCAAGCTGGATCATGACGGAAACGTTGAAGGACGATATTTTGCTAACGCCGGTTGGACGAGTTCTTCATCGAACAGGGCTTGATGATCTGCCGCAACTTCTCAACGTGCTCTTCGGTGACATGAGCTTCGTTGGTCCGCCATCGCTGCCTGTTGATCGCGGTTATGTAAAAAGGGGCAACGTGTCGGCACAATTCTGTAGACCAGGCATGATCAACGATTGCCGCGCCACGGCTGACGGTGTCAGGAACGGGGAAATGGCGGCTGCTTCCTACGCCGCGCAGTGGAGTTTTTTGGGTGATTTGAAAATTCTGGTCCGCGCGATTGGTGGTCTGTTCCAGGCTGAAAGGTTTCAGCTCGATCATTGAGAAGACCGCTGATGGCGGGCGCGGTTCAGGACCGTGCTTGTGCGAGTAAGCAGCCGTTGCAGCCCTCACTAGCGAATCACGAGTTGGACGCGGGTAATATTGGTCTGGTTATCACGCTGGACCGATAGCCGCGCGCCAAGGCCATTGACGGCGCGCCTTAGGATCGCGGCGTCCCGACCGCTCATGAATGGAAACATTAGTGTGGCGTTCTTCTGGATGAAAGTCACCGACCTTTCTGCTGCCCCGCCTGCGATCTCGACACTGACGGCCTCTGCTTCTTGTGCGCTCGCTGCCATCGTCGACAGCGCGATGATCAGGATCAGCAGTCGTTCCCGATAAGCTTCAATGCCGTCGAAACTGCGCAGCGAAGATACCCGCAGATCAAAAAGGATGGTCAGCGCGTCAAGGGCTCGATGTAAGACAAGTCCGGGCAGGGCGTCGTGTTGCGGTACATCGCTTGCGATCTCGGTGAACGTTTTGAGTAACTGGCCAATCAGGAAGCTTGCGGCGGTCAGCTTTTCCAGGGCCAGCGCGTCGCTCTGTCGCCCAGCACGCCTTGCGATCCCGACCGCACCATTTGCCAAGCCCTCTGCCGGAGAAATTGCGGATGTCAGATAAAGTCCGAGCTCACTGGATCTGACTTCGAGCACAGCCGCTGCAAAGTCGCGGAAGTAATTGTCAGCGGCCGCCCCGGTTTTTTCCTCGAAATCTTCAATGATTTCGCACCTTGCCGGCGCACCCGCTGCGCGCATGATAAGGACGAAGCGAGCCTCATAGTGAAAGTACAAAAATGATAGCTCAGCGCTCTCGCAGACCAAAAGCCTGTCCAGAACGCAGACTGATGCTGCCTGAACGGCAGGAAATACGGTATCATTGAGTAACATCACTATACCACCTGTGGAGGCGCTAACAATATGAAGACATATCCTACTAAAGACCAGATAAAAACTTCGATTTTCGGCTGTGGATGTTACGCTCTCTGGATAATGAGACATAAATGCCTCAAGATTATTCTAGCAGATAATCTGCAGATTTCTATCCGGTGATTAAAAAGGCGAGCCGGAAGCAGCTTTTGGCGCGCCGATCCTTTCTGATTGCGCTAGCGCAGCAGACAGACGACCGCGAGCAGGATAAAAAGCCAGAGGAGCACGGAAAGCCCGGTGGCATTCAGCAACGTCGTTTTCTTCATGTCGCTCTCCCGCTTTCGCATGAGAGAAGGATAGGCGGTGAAGCTTGCGTCGAGGCTATCGCCTGTCTGTGACGCTGTGCGTCATCTGCCTTGGCCACGCAGGAGCTGGATACGTTCGATCATCCAGCTTCGGCTGAAGCAGGTGAGCCAGCCGAAATAGATGACCATGCCAAGGCTCGCCGAGATAGCGAGGCGGAAGGAAGATTGCATCCCAACCATTGCTGTTGCTTGCACATAATATACGACGACGCCCATGGCGAGGGCCGCCGCCGCGGCCGGCGCGAGCCCCATGTAATGCACCTTCGCCTGCAGGTTCAGCCGGCGCAGTAACAAGACATTGCCGATCACCCCATAGACGAGCGCCGGCGACGACATCACCAAAATCGCCGCGCCCGGCGTGCTTGTCGGTATGACGACGAGCGCACCGATAGAAGTCAAGGCAACGATGATGGAGTATTGCAGCGACATGCGGTTCAAGCCGAGCGCGTTCATTGCAATGGGATTAAACCAGACGATCGGGATCATCAGCGAGGTGATCGCCACAGCGCGAAGAATGGGCGCGACCCCGGCATAGGACGAGGGCAACAGCAACGCCACCGCATCATCGGCGACGACAATCAGTCCGGTGAAGGCCGGCAGTGTCACGAAGGCAGCGGTGCGGATGATGGCGGTAAACACTTCGCGTTCCGCCGCAAGGTTGCCGCGCACCTTGCTCATCAACGGAAACCAAAGCGCAAAGAGCGGGCTGACCAGGGGATTTTGCAGCGATTCGCTGATCCTGTCGGCAGCCCGGAACAGACCGACGGTCGCGCCATCGAAGCGGATGCCGAAGAACAGCACGGCAGCGCGCTGCATGGATATGTTAATGGCGGCGACCATCCATAGAGGCAGGAAGCGGCGAAGAATTTCGCGACACGCGCCTTTTTTGGTATGACGCCCGGGAAGCCAACCGGTATGACGGAACTCAAAGACAACAACGGCCATTGTCGAGACAATGCGCTGAGCAGGCAGCGCCCAAATCGCCAGCGGTGAGAACGCCAGCGTGATGCCGGCGATACCGCCCGCAAGCGTCGAAATCATATTGCGCTTGGCAAACGTCTTGAAGCCCAGTTCGCGCATTATGAGGGCATCCATCACCGACAGCCACGGCGTAAAGAGCAAAAGAAGGCCAAAAATCGGCATATAGTAACCGACCAGTGGCGCGTTCTCAAAGCCAGCGATCAAAGGCCCAGCCATGACCAGAAAGAGCGCGAAGGGTGAGGCGACCAAAGACAGGGAAATGAAAGCCGCGTTTAAGCTCTTCTTGTCGAAATCACCACGCTGCAGGATCGCATCCATGCCGGCATAGCGGCCGTCATTGGCGATGAAGTCGGCAATAACAGCAGAGAGCGCGACTGCCCCGAAGACCGCCGGTTCCAGCATGCGTGCAAGAACCAGGAAGATGACAAAACCGGCGCTCTGCGAAAAGATCGCGTTGATGGTATTCCAGGCAATGCCATTACGAAGTGCCGTTGCTAGCGACGTTTCAGACATGGACCATCCCATCTGTGCAAGGTGTAACCGGCGCCGTTGCACCGCCGCGCATCATAATCAAGCATGTGCGCCTGGAAAACCAGGTCCGCCTCACGCCTGCAACCGGTACCAGTTGACGATGGTCTTGATTTTCCGACGCAGATCCTTGACGAAATGGACCTCGCCAAGCTTGAGGACCTGCGCGCGATACGGGGTCTTTTTCAAATAGCGGTAATAGGTCCAGATCAACGGATGCCATCCGTCCGTCGACCACGGTTTGTTGTGCTCCGTGAAGTGGATGATTTTTGGCCGGCGCCCTTTTTTCATTTCGGCTGCAGTTGCATAGCAGGGCTTGCCTTCCTGCGGCATCAGCATTCGGCGTTGGACGTTCCACAATATGTCAAGCTGTTTCCATCGGCTCCAGAAGACAACGTTAAGAGCGCACTGATCGCCATACTCCATATCGTCGATGCGCGTTTCCAAAACAGTGATGACTTTGGAAAGATCATCACTGGCGCGCAGCTTGGTGAGATCCATCAACAGTACACCGGAATTGAAGTAGCCAAGACGCTTGGGGTGCAGCTGAAAACGCTTGGCGAACACCTCGCCGTCCATGCCGACGTCGCAGACCGCGCCGATTGCATGCTCGCCCAGATCGGAGGCATAGAGTTCCCGAATATCACCCATGACGACGAGGTCGGCATCGAGATAAAGGACTCGATCGATATCTGGCGGGGCCAGCTCGGCAAGCATCAGACGATAGTAGCCGGCGCGGCTGATATGGCGTTTGCCGGGCATTGCAAGGACACTTGAGCCTTTAATCTCGAGCCAATCAAACCGGTGTCCTTCAGCAGAGCGTTCGAATGTCGAACGGGCTTGGGGGGGAATGCCATCATGGACGATCAGAAAACGGAGTTTTGCGCCCGGCGCGTTAGCGATAAGAGATGCCAGCACAACAGCTGCATGCGGCAGGTAAGCGGTATCGAGTCCGAAGGCGATTGTCACCTCCGAAGCTGGCGGTTGCGGGCGGCTGTATCGCTGCATTGCTGCCTCAAGTAGAGGTTCGGCAAGGGGGCGACCGTTCAGGCCTTCGGCGATTGACCGGAAACTGGCAGTCTTCATCGGCAAGGCGCCCATGGCAGAAGATGCCAGATTTCCTTCAAATGCGGGATCACTCATTACCCCTCCAAGCGGGAGCCTCATGCTCCAGTCTCATGTCGTCGAAACGTTTGCCGCCTATTGCCAGCCCGGATATCCGGTCCAGGCGCGGCGCATGCCAAGCTTGACGTAAATCCAGTCCAGCACGGCATCGACGACAAGCATGCCGTTGACACCAAAGCCGGCTCTTGCCAGTGCATCAAAATGGGGTTGCAGATGCTCGCGACCGCGATCTTCGCGCCACCAGGTCAGAATGCGGCGCACATAATAGCGGCGAAACGCGAGAAGCTGGTGGCGGTAGTCGGTCCCGAAGGCGACTGGACCGTGGCGCATGATCAGATCAAGGCCATCGCGCGTCCAGGCGCGAGTTTTGCCGGCATAATGCAAGGCAGTGACCGTATTCTCGTGTACACGGGTAAAGCCGAGTGCCTCATGCACGAAACCGAAATCGCTGATCGCCAGCATCCGGAAAACCGTATCGAGGTCCCAGCTGCCGTCCATGGCGCTGGCAAAAAGAGGTTCGAGCGAGTCAGTCACGCGCCGGCGCCACATCATCTGGACCGGCATTAAAATGCCCTGACGCAGCAGCGCCATCCGCATGGCGTCCTTGCCGGGGAAAACCGGCTTGCCGGGTGGCCAGAAGAAATCTTGAACAGCACCCGCGCAGTCATGAAGGCTGCCAATGACCCCGACATTGGGAAAGGTTTCGCCGAGTGCCGCCATCTTGGAGATCGACGTCGGGCTAATCGTGTCATCGTCGCAGAGATAGCGCACATAGACAGCGTCCCGTGGTACCAGGCGATAAGCTTTCGTCCAGTTTTCACGCTGATCCAGCGTCTTTTCATTGCGGAAGCGAAGGACAGGGATGCGCTTGTTCAAATAGGCGGAGACGATTTCTTCGGTATTGTCGCTGCTATTGTTGTCGAGCACGACGTGAACAAGGTTTGGCCAATCTTGCTGCTGAACGGATTCCATCGTTTCAGCCAAGAACCGTCCGCCATTATACGTCGGGGTCACAACAGCGACAAGCGGCAAAGACATTGTACATTCCACAACGCGAAAGAAATCCTAAGAAGAACTAAAGCTATGTTATAGTTAAGGTGATGCGAGTCAATAATGGCTTAGCGTAGAATCCAATTTATTATTGAGATATTGTCGATCCTCTGTATAGCTGACTATCAAAGAGCTTAGCTGCATTCTATGCAGAGGCCGTTTGAGGCTGTCGGCAATTGCAGCGAGCAAATGAAAGAATGTCGCCAACAGATGCAGTCGCGAATAGACCCCGGCCTGTTCGCAAACTGTGGCGATGACGAGCTAGCCCTGGAGATGCACGAGCCAAAGGAGATTGCACTCTGGCGCGCAGCAAATGAGGTGCATAAAATCGACTGTGACAATACCTTCCATCTGTCGCTTCGCTTGTTTTGTAAGCGGTCATCCTGATCGGTCACCCGTGACCGCCACGGCGAGGCACATGAAAACCTTCACTGCCAGCGAATTGAGGATAGAACCGCACCGAGGCATTGCCTACCGTTCCAGCGACCGGTTTGGTGAGTGCCCCGGCGCAGTAGTAGATGAGGAAGGATCCGATCGTGTATTGATTCAGGAAATCGACTTCGAAAAAGGAGCGACCGATGAACAGTATGACGAGACCGAAGAGGACCACATCCTCGTTTCGCGCGCCCGACGACAGGAGGCGTCTGAGGTATCCAGCGAGGAGGCCAAGAATAACGGCGCTGAGCAGGATCAGTCCGATATAGCCAAGTTCGACCGCGGCCTCGATGTAGGTATTATGAAAGTGAAAGCCTGCACGCGATGCAATATAGAACTGCTGCCACAGGACCTCCGGTTGAGAAAAGCCCTGGACCCAGAAACCCTGAAAACCGAGGCCGAAGATAGGTTGTTCGTGGGCGATTTCGATACCTCGCTGCCAAAGATACGTCCGCCCTGTCAACGTCGCATCCTTGCCGAAGGCGCCGAGGATCGCGCCGAACAGCCCGGTACTCAATGCAATCAGGAGTCCGACGGCTGCTGCCGGAACGATCGACAGGAAGAGGACCGTCCGGTGCCGCGGTGAGAACCGCTTCAGAAAGACCGCAGCGACCGTTACGGCAATCGTTGCGGCGATCGTGATGGTGGAGGTCGCCGACTGGGCGGTGTGTAGCGAAAAGACGCCGAAGACGCCTGACATAAGGGCCAGGATGCGCCAGATCATCTGCACGCGCAGGACGAAGACCACCGAGAAGGAGGCAAAGACGCCGAGCGCGGCAAACATGCCGAGTTGGTTCTTCGATCCGAAGGCGCCGATGAAGCTGTAGACGCCATCAAGAGGGTCGTAGCTGAAGTGTCCAAATATCAGTGAGTAGAGCAGTACCAGCGATGCGCCGAGGCTCATGCCCAAAATCATCGCCTTTACAGGCACGACCCGTGCGGCAACCAACGCGCAGACAATCGTTGAAAGATATTGCAGCCCGCCGCGCAGGCTGAGCCCCGGAACCGCAGACCAGAAAAAGGACAGACATGCAAAGATGGAAAAGGCAAAAATCCAATAGAGAGGCCGTGGATCGCCGATGACTGCGCGCGGGTCCATGGCAAGAAGAGGCAGCCACACCAGATAGAACAACAAAATGAAGACAGAGCCAAACAGCTGCGCATAGGCGATGAAAAACATCGTCGCGACCATAGCAGCGATCGCAAAGGGCGCGTTCTGTCCAGGCGATAAGAAAGCGTTGATACTGATACGCATGCCGATCTGCCGACCCCAAGTCCTATGATTTTTCGTTGGTGACACTGACCTTGACCAAGTCTCCCGGCTGAACGGGCGTTGTTTCGGTCGCTGGAATCTCCTGGATCTTGCTTGCGACCGTTCGCACGATCGAATAGCTGATGAGCCTGGCAGCGTCGCTTCCGGTCAATTGCGAGGCCATTGGCGCATTCACCAGCGCCTCAGCCATCAGTTGCCGGTACATCTGGAGCTGCAGCGCATTTTCGTCCAGCTGCGACTTGGTTTCCTGCATATCGAGCGCAATCTTCGATTTGCGCTCATTCTTCAAGTCGATCGTGTCGAGTGCGGCCTTGTTCATCTCCTGCTTGGCGCGCAGCGAGGCAGCATCGAGGTCAAGCAGGTTGCTCTGGGTATCGGCAAGCGTCGTCTCGAGGCCCAGCGCCCGGGAGCTGACTGCCAGACCCTGATCGACGAGCTTGGCAGTCTTTTCGAGCTCTCTCCTGTAAAGGTCCACTTGCCGTGTCTGGTTGTCGACCTTCTTGCTGAGCGAGGTGATTTCGTTGCTGTAGAGGGTTTGCAGCTCATCAAGCCCTTTGAGGCGAAGGTCGAACGCGTTGCGGTTCGTTTCCATGATTGCTATTTCATCCTCGATCAGCGTTCGCGATTGCGGGATGGCGGCAAGGTCTTGGGGGATAGCAATCTTCTCCTTGCCGGCCTCCTCGGAGGCAAGTCGCGCCTTCTTCGCCATCAGACGGGCGCGCTCGGCAACAAGCACCTCGTAACTGCCCCTGGCGTTAATGAAGTCGCGTTCGAAGCGCTGACCTTCGTGCAGTCCGCGACGCATGCCGCCGGCAAGACTAATCGCCTTCAGGACCGTCATCTCCGGATCGTAGGGATATTTGCCGGGCGTGTGGACTTCGCCAGCTACGAAAATCGGCCGGAATTCAAGAATTTCAACCGAAGCTTCCGGCGGATCGGGAAGCCCGAAACGCTCCTGGAGACTGCGTGCGATCTCGCGCGCCACCTCCGAGGTCGACCGGCCGACAGCTTTCAGCTCACCCGCAAACGGCAGAGCCAGATCGCCGTTCGGACCGACGATGTATTCGCCTGTAATACCCGGCCACTCGCGAAACTGCCCCTCGGCAGTCTGCCATTCGACCACGCGGACGGACAGCTTGTCCATGATTCCAAGCTTATAGGGATCGGCGCGCGCAGCCGAGAGCAACACCGGTTGAACAAGACAGACGACTGCGGCAAGCGTTGCAAGGCACAGCCGCGGTAGCGCGTAAATGGCGTTACGCGCGGCAGGAGAAAGCTGACGAACTAACCTCATGGTTCTTCCCTATCTTTGCCGGGCAAAGGCGTCGTCGTGCTAGCGGGCACCCCGCGCGAACAGGACAACCGGCACGGTTTTCAGAATGATCCAGACGTCGCCCACGAAGGACCAGTGCTCAACATACTGGCTATCGAGCTGAACGCGCTCCTCGTAGGTCGTGTCGCTTCGCCCACTCACCTGCCACTTGCCGGTAAGACCTGGGCGCGAGCGGAGGTAGTGACTTCCGCTATCACCGTAACGGGCCATTTCTTCGCCCATGATTGGACGCGGGCCAACAAGGCTCATATCGCCGCGCAAGACATTGAGCAGTTGTGGTAACTCGTCGAGACTGAGTTTTCGCAGCACCTTTCCGGTGGCGGTTACCCTGATGTCGTGACGCAGCTTGCGGGTCGTTGCCCATTCAGCAAGGGCGACGGGATTTTCGGCGAGATAGGCAGCAAGCCGCGCATCGCTCTCGGTAACCATGGTTCGGAATTTCAGGCAACGGAATGACTTTCCGTTGTGGCCAACGCGCTGATGACCGAAAAGAACGGGGCCGCGGTCATCAAGCTTTACGGCGATCGCGATCAGCAAGAAGAGTGGGGAAAACAGGACGAGCAGAATGAGGGCGCCGACGACGTCAAACACCCTCTTGCGCAACCCGCCTAGTGGCCTCATTGGCCGCCACTGGGTGTAGTGTGAGAAAATAGAGGCATCGGCTAATTCGACATCATGCTTCATCATGAAGCTCCCCGAAAGCAGAATGTTAAGAAATTAGTAACTAAAGCGTTCGAAAAGGCAATAGAAAAAGATCCGTTATAATCGAAATATACTTAGTGTAACATTGTGATACAGATTGGTTCTGTAGTTCGCGCAGTTCGCAGGCAATATTCCATTGAACAGACGGTATTATTCAATTTCGGTCGGGCGGGTCAAACCGCAGAGGCGACGTGTCACTCGTCAGCGGTTCGGTTCACCCCGGTGTCGGGTCCCAGAGCTTCCATGGCGCATTGCCGCTCTCCCAGGCCTTTTCGAGCACCATCTTGTCTCGCAGCGAATCCATGCTTTGCCAGAAGCCCTGGTGCCAATGCGAGCCAACCTTGCCCATGTGAAGCGCTCTTTCCATCGGCCCCTCTTCCCAGACGGTGTCATCACCTTCGATGAGGTCGAAGACTTCAGGCTCGCAGACAAAGAAGCCACCGTTGATCAGACCGCCATCGCCAATGCGTTTTTCGCGGAAGGCATGGACACGAGTTCCGTCGTCAGACAGGCCAAGCGCGCCATAGCGGCCCGGCTGGCTGACGGCGGTCAGCGTGATCCAGTTTCCGTCCCTCTCATGAAGCTCAATGGTCGCGGCGATATCGGTATCGGAGACACCGTCGCCATAGGTCAGAAGGAACCGCCTATCGCCAATGACGTCGCGGGCGCGCCTCAATCGTCCGCCAGTCATCGTGTTCAGTCCGGTATCGAGCACGGTGATCTTCCACGGCTCCAACGCGCGGCGGAGCCACTTGAACTCGCCTGTCGCTAGGTCGACTGTGAAGTCGCTGTTTATCATCGCATAGTTGATGAAGTAGTCCTTGATGTAATCCGCTTTATAACCGGCAAGCACAACGAAGTCGTTGAAGCCGTAGTGCGAATAGATCTTCATAATATGCCAGATGATCGGTCGCCCGCCGATCTCGACCATAGGCTTTGGCCGAAGTGTAGTCTCCTCCGAAAGACGGCTCCCGTAGCCTCCTGCAAAAATGACAACTTTCATTGCGTCCTCTCGTCATTTGAAGCGTTACCCGCCGTACGCGGCTTTAAGTCACTGTGTCACATGATCCGGTTCAGCCAGGCATGGCTTCGCGCGTCCGATGAGCGGGGTCCTTGAAACCAGGAATGAAACTACGGTCGGACGGATTGGCCGTGTAGCGCAGATCAGTGCCAAGGCTGCCGCCGTCGATCGCCTGTGTGAGCACGTTCAACCGCACGAGTTGCGCTGAGCGGTAATCGGGATCCTTCAAACCCGCCGCATCAAGGCCGGTTTTCAGATCGGCAATAGCGCCTGCAAGCGTTACTTCTGGCTGATGGGCCGGTGCCAGGCTCCGGTAGAGATCGAAATTAACCCGATAAGAACGCCGGTCCGGTGGCGCGTCCTTGTTGATTTCGACCACCGTCCCCGGAACCGAGGCGGCGACGGCCTCCGCGAGCTCGCGGACCTGATAATTCCAGTCTTCGGAACCGACGTTGACGGCCAGAAAGTTTCCGCCATCCTGCCTGAGCAGCGCCCATTCGATTGCCCTTGCCATGTCGTTGACATGAATGAGCGGCCGCCAGGGCGTGCCATCAGAGAGGACCGAAACCCGTCCGGTCCTCAGCGCCGAGGCCACAAAATCGTTAAGGACGAGATCGAGCCGCGTGCGCCCTGAAAAGCCGCAGGCAGTCGCGAAGCGCAGCGCGCTGACCCTCATTTGGCTGTTGCGGGCGATCTCGCCAAGCCCGGTCTCGGCCGCAACCTTCGAACGCGAATAGGCGGTCAGAGGATTAAGCTCATCTGCTTCGGTGCGCGCGCCGCCCTCAGCAAATCCGTACATGGAGCAGCTGGAGGCGAAAACAAAGCTTCTTACGCCCATCGTGGCGGCGAGTTCGGCTGTTCTCAGTGTAGCACGGTGGTTAATCTCGTCGGTCACCGCCTCAAAGCGGCCGCCCATCGGGTCGTTGGAAACGGCTGCCAGATGCACGACCGCATCGACGCCCTCGAATAGCTCGGCGGGCAGGTCGCGGACATCGGCAAAGACCTGACTATTAAGCAAACGCTCGGGCAGGTTTGCTTGGGTGAGGCAATGCGCGAAAAGGCCAGTATCGACGCCAACAAGCAAGCAGTCAGGCATCTCACGGCGCAGGTGAGAGACGACAGCAGGCCCGACATAGCCCATATTTCCTGTGATTAAGATCTTCATTTCAAACGCTCCGGAACTGGTGACTGTCATTAAGATGGGCATGGCGCAAACCAGGGGGTTGCTTCACACCAACGTTGCATCGGATCAGTGTTTCTTGCGCGTCTCGTTAGAGCTCCTTCGATAGGTGCACGCGCGCCTTTCGCCGTCTGCGGCCTCGCGCCTTCATGATCGGCTCGCCATGCTCGAGGTAGTAGCTCGCATACCGGGAATAGAGCTTTTCGGAACTGCCAAGCCCACCATAGGTAGAAAGTTTCTCCTGATCGGCCTTGTTGAGCACAACGCCCAGCAATTTTGCTGCGATCGCCGGTTCTTGTTCAAGCGTTGACTTCAAAAGGGCCCGCGGTGTGGCTCCCCATTCCGACACGAGCAGGAAACCATCGGCCAACGGCTCAAAGGCTTTGGCATCAAAGACCGGCCCGATTGGTGGAAGATCGACGATTATATAGTCGAACATGGAGCGGGCCTCTTCTAACAGAGTTGCCATGGAAGGACCTGAGATCAGCTCGCTCGTGTTGAAGACCTTCACTTGGCGCGGCGTCGCGAGAAGGCTCGCACCCGTCTGTGGATCGACAACCAGAGTGTCTTGCCATTTCGTTGTTCCAGCCAGCGCCTCTGTCCAGCCGGTTTCAAAGCGGATGCCAAGACCCTGCGTTAGTGATCCGCGTCTAAGATCAGCATCGATCATCAGCACCTTGGCTGGGCTGGATGCCACGAGCGTCGCGAAATTTGCCGCGATCGTCGTCTTGCCTTCGCCTGGCAATACTGAGACGACGCCGATGACCTTGCAGTTCTGGCTGCCAAGCATCGTGTCGGTCACGATCTTTGCATGCCGTAAGGTCTCGGTAAATTTGGTGCCGCCCGACTTGACCGCAAACCGCATGGTTTCGACATCGGGATTGGCGATCAGCTTCCTTTCGTCATCGGGGGAGGGACGCGTGGCCCCAGGGATCGGCGGCAGGTAACCCAAGAACTTCAGGCCGAACGGCGTAAATTCCTCACCAAGGCGGAACGTGCCTTCCCTAATCTCGCGCCACAGGCCAAGTCCGATACCGAAGATCGCGCCGAGCATCAGCGAGCCACCAAGCGTCAAGGTGCGTTTGGGGCTGGATGCCTCGGTCGGCGGCGAGGCAGGCGAGATGACGCGCGCTTCTGATATCGGGAACGACTGGTTCTGGGCCGTTTCCTGATATTTCGTCAGATAGGTCTTGTAGAGGTCGCTAATGGCTTCGGCGTTGCGTTCCAAGTCCTTCAATTGCACGAGCGATTCATTCGCCGCCGAGGTTTGTCCGGTGATCCTCGACAGTCCCTCCTTCAGCGATGCCTCGCGCGAGACCGCAACCTCATACTGATTGCGGTAGCTTTCGGTCATCTGCTTGAGTTCTAGAAATATCTGCCGTCCAATGTCGTCCTGCTCCCTGCGCAGCGTGATTGCCTGCGGATGTTCGGGACCGAAACGGCCTTCGATCTCCTGGGCCCGTTTGGTGACCGCCAGATAGCGGGCTCTGAGCGTGGCAATGACCGTCGAGCCTTGCTGCTCGGAGACGGTTGCGGCATTGTCGACCGCAGTTTGCTGGCCGGCGGCGACGATCGCTTTGTACTGGTTGTAAAGCGCAAGCGCCTTGGCGCTGTCCGCCTGGGCCAAAATGTACTGGCCACTGATGTCGGAGAGCTGTTCTTCCGACAAGAGGGCACCTTTTGCTGAGGTGAGGCCGTTTTCGGTGCGGTAGCGTTCGACCTTCAGGGCCGCTTCCTGCGACTGGTCCTTCAGATCGGTCAGCCGAGCGCGCAACCAGACCGTCGCCCTTTGCGACGCGTCGAAATTGGCATCGAGCTTGTCTGACAGGTAGGCCTCGGCATAGGCGTTAGCGATCTGCGCCGACAAGGTGGGGTCTGTCGACGTGTAGTAGAGATCGATCACGAAGCTCTGCGGTTGCTGCTCGACCCTCAGATTTTCCATGAGAACTGCCACGGCAGCGCCCTTGCGCGCGTCGAGGCTATCGGCATCTGCCATCTCCGTGCCTTTGCCGGCAAACACGTCCATCGCCATCTTGGCAAGGCCCTTGATCTGCTGGGTGACCGAGAGTGGAGGGTTGACGAATTCGTGCTTTTCGTAAAGCTGCTGCCTATCCACCACCTTTGCTGCAAGCGAGCTCGACCTCAAGATCGCCACCTGGCTCATGATCTTCTTGTCAGATTCCATGTTTGCAGGCGCCGGTGAAACGTCTCCAGCAAACCGGCTCAGATTGTCATCGATGAGGACGCTAGTGCCTGCCGTGTAATAATAGGTTGCAAACACCAGCCGGGTAACGCCGAGCAGCAGGCCAATGGCGGCAAAAAGGACCACGAGCTTTGCTTGACGCCTGGCGATCTGTATCAGGCGGTCGACGTCTATGAACCTTTCATCGCCGGCCTCAGGCTGCTTGGCCGTGCCCGGCTGACCGAGATAGGGGCGTATTGCTTCCTGCATCTTCTTTGCCTTGCCTATGCCTATGAACTCGTTCATTGCGACACCCGCCTAACCTGCTCAGGTACCGCAACCGCCGCAATCGACGCCAGCGTGTCGCTGAGCGAGCTCCTCCGGTATGTGCAGACGGCAATTTCGATGAGAAGTGGCCGGCTCATGAGACGCTCCTTCTTGGACCAAGCGACAGCATCTCGAGCCAGAAACCGGTTGACCAGGCTACATGCATGACCATAGCAAGCAGTCCGGCCAATGGTCCGTGGGGCATCTGCTGGCGCACGCGAAGATAAAAGCCATAGCCGATACAGGTAAACGCCCAGGCGAAAGCTGGAACGATCGCCGCCCAGTAAAACAGCGCGAGCACGGTGCCGGCAACGGCGGGCGCGACTGTAAGCGGCAGCATTTGGCGCAAAGCTGGCATTGTCTTGTGTTTGCGGATATTGCGCGCCCGTCCGCGGCCGTAATTGAGGTATTGACAAAACAGTGCGCCAACGCTTGCGCGCGGATGATAGACCATGCTTGTCCTGCCGCTGATCCAGATCCTGTAGCCAGCCTTCCTCAGGCGGAAGTCGAGCTCGGCATCTTCATTATGGGAAAAGGTTTCGTCGTAGCCGCCGACGGCGAGAAAGGCGCTGACGCGCATCAAGGCGTGGTGTCCGTGATCGACGTAACCACCCGTCGACAGATTGCGATGCGGAGAACCGCCATTGCCGATCTTGGAGTTCTGGGCAATCGCGGCTGCTTTCTGGATCGTATTGAAACCGGTCGTCTCCAAGGCGACGACGACGGAGGCAGCCGCGGTCATCTCGGCATCAGCAATTAGCTGTTGACAATAACTCTTCGGATATTGTCCATGCGCGTCCATGCGCACCAAATATTCAAAATCACGGCCGTAGCGTGCCACTGCAAGATTGATCGCCGCACTTTGCAGGCGCTTCGGATTGTCAAGGAAGATGATGCGCGGATCGATGGCGCAGGCGGCCTTAATGATATCCTGCGAGCCGTCCTTGCTGCCGCCATCGGCCACGACAATGCGCCAGCCCGGAGCTTGAAGTTCCATGCTCAGAGCGTTCAGAAGCGCACCAATGTAGTTTCGCTCGTTAAGGCATGGAATGACGATCAAGCAGCAATCTTCTGGACTTACGTGCTTATTCATCGCGTTCAATCCTATATGGCAAATGACGAACTGATCGGAAAGTGATCTGAAGTTTTGCGAGGCTCGGATGGCGCCAAGCCGGCGAGCCAGGCGACCAAGTTCTTGCAGTCTGCCTCATCGATCGCCCAGTTGCGCCGATCGCACGCGGCAACGGCGGACTTCAGGTACCTAAAGCGGCGAACGTCCAGCCCCTCCATCGCCATGCTTAGCGCAACGGACGTGGCATCCGACAAGATCAGGCCGATATTATTGCGCCGAAGTGCCTCAGCCGTCTCGGTGCCTTGAACGGCAATCGGTACCGCCCCGTGCAGGCATCCTTCGTAAAGCCGGTTCGGTAACAGCCACTTGGAATTGTGGCCCTCTTCGAAACAATCGGCCGTCCAGGCAAAGTCGACCTCGCCGTAAATTGCACCCAGATCCTCCGGGTTTCGGTAGGGCCCACAAAAACGCATGAAGGGTTCGTTCGCCACGAAGGCGTCGAAATCGTCAAATTCCGAATAAGCCGGCCGGCCGCGCAGAATGATCTCGAACCTGCCATTCGCCATCCTTGAGAAGTGCGCGAGCAGCTTCAATGATTTCCTGCAACGCAGCGCGCCAAACCAGCCGATGCGCCATGGCCGGTCTTCGCGTTTTTGTGGGGCAGGAAGAAGGCCGTCATCCATGACCGCGACGACTTTGTTCTCGACGAGCATGACCGGGACCTTCAGAAACGACAGCACATCGAAATAGTTGCTCTTGAAGGCTGGCGAACTGGTGACGATCGCACTGACGTTTCGGCCAAACCAACGTTCGGCAAATCGCATCGAGCGCGCGACGGGACCCATGCCGACGAGCAGCCTGTGAATATCGAGACACTCGTAAACGATTGGTACGGACCCGCCGAAATAGCCGTTGGCGCGGTTTGCCAATGCAAGCATTTCGAGATTGCGGGCGACGATCACGTCCGGCTTGCTGAGGCCTGCAAGGACGGAACGCAGCCTTGCCATTGCCTTGAGAACGGCCCAGGTGCGCTGGACAAAGCGACCATCGGCCGTCTTGCCGAGGTTGACCGGCTTGATGCCTTCGATATCGCCTGGGATCTTAGCTCGCGAAAAACCTAGAAGGTCAACCGTCGCGCCGCCGCGTGTCAGCATGATCAGGCGCCGGCGAACTGCCGGATCGGACAGATCATGGACTAGGTAAAGCACGTGCGCCATCAAAGGTTCTCCTGCGGCTTTGCAGGGGCGCTGACGGTGATGGCCCCGTCGCAGGTCAGAGAGGCTGCAAACAGACATCTTTCGCCTGTAGCGGTATAGCTCACCCAGTCGACCTGCATGATCGCCGGTCCTTTGTAGGCAAAGGGGCCCATCCAGCCTGTCAGCGTATCGGTTCCCCACAGGCTAAAGAAGATTTTCTGCCTTGCCGTCGGAATGCGGAGCGTATCGGTAACTTCGTTGACGAGTAAGCCGTTGACGTAGAACCGCAGTCTCGAGGGCTCCCAGGTAAAGGCGAAATGGTTGAAATCCACGTCTGCCGGACCGGCGAGTGAAACGAGCTTTTCGTTGCCGCCTTTCGCTTTCACATATTGGTTGACCTGGACAGCAGCACTGTTCTTCCCCAGCACCTCGAAATCGATCTCGTCGTGCTCCTCCTGGTCGGCGGGGCCAATATAGGAGAAGAACGCCGAGTTAAGGCCTGACCCGGTCGCCGACTTTATCCGTGCCTCATAGGTACCAAAGCCGTAGCGTTGCTTCGTCTGGATTTCTGCGCACAGAAGGGCCTTCTGATCGACAGTGTCCTTTGCGAGCATCAGCGACGCAAAGCCGTCGGCAATCTTGATCATTTCTGCCGACCAGAAGCAGTTTTGATGATCACCGTTCGTCCAGCCGTCTGAAATATACCAGAAGTTGGGATCGAGCCGGTCAAAGCTCTCGAAGAAGGACGCTGCAGGGCGGCCGTCCGCGGCTTGAACGTTGGGGACAAGCGCACACGTTAGCAAGATCAATGAAAAGATCTGCCGGAAAATGCAACTGAATTCCTGACCCATAACTGAGCGGTCAGCATGTGAAGGTTGATCGAAATTCATAGTAGCAACCCGAAGCGAGTACGAGAAACAAATGGCGCGGGGACGTCGGCACTAAAAATTCCAGGCTATACTTTCTGGTTCTTTTATTACAGGCAGAATAAACGCGCGGTGGAATCACCGCATAGTTATCCTGCCAGAATTTCAGCGCCGATGTTGCCAATATCGACCGCGTTCAACTAGTTGCGATCGTTTATACCGGCAGCCTTAGAACGGCGTATCAGTATTTGTGACGACGTTATTTCAGAAATCTGAAATAGGCAACAAAAAATTAACGAATCTGATAGCTAAAAGCTTGATTTTACGCCGTAGATTAGTTTTTGAACAAAGTTCAGCTGCTGCCGTTTCATAATGGTACAGGTAGGCATTCCGAATGCTGGAGAGGGCAGGGACGTCTGTCCGTCATGAGCGTATTTGCTCTATCACGCTGGCGCTGCGGATGGAGGCACCAAGAATGTCTAGTCGTTGAAGGTCGGCGGCGTCGGTCGTGCTGGACGCATGAAAATCTCGGTGACTTCACAGGTGGACGGCATCGACAAGGCTGTGATTAGGTTCGCTGCCACCGATTCCGGCTGCAGTAACTCGTCTGCCTGATAGGAAAGCGCTCGCGAATCATGGATAGTTTCCTGCATCGGCGTTGCGGTCTTCCCGGGAAAGATGCTGAGGACACGCACGTCCTGATTGTTGATCTCGGCTCTCAGCACGTCGGCAAAGGCCTTCAAGGCATATTTACTCATCGTGTAACCCGCGAGCTCCATTCTCGGATTCAGCCACACGCTTGAGTTGATGAACGCGATATAACCCTTCTGTCTGGCCAGTGCCGGGAGGAGGAGCTGTGTCAGAACATAGGGCGCGCGCAGATTGACGCGCCAAACGTTATCGAGTTCTTCCACCGGGCTTTGCGCAACCGGACCGGAACGAAAGACGCCAGCACTGTGCACAAGGTAGTCGATGCCGCGATCGGTCACCCGCAAACGGGCGACGAATTCGGCGATCGCCCGATCATCGGCAAGATCGACGTGATGCCAGCTGATCGATGCTCCGTTGCTAAGGGACGACGGCGGGACGCCGCCGCGGGTAAGAGCATGAACGGTCACGCCGGCTACACCTAAGGCTGATACGATCGCCTGACCGATACCGCCCGCTGCCCCGGTCACCACTGCCACCCGCCCCTTAAGAGATTTTTCCATGATCCCTAGTCCCTCTGCGCCGGTGCAAGTAGATCATGGCCAAGCAGAAGATCGGCGGCATCGGCAATCAAATCAAATTCAAGACCCGATTTTACGGCGATATCGAGGAGATCATGTTTGCCGTCCGAGTAGTTTAGAACCCAGAGCAGGGCCAACTGACGCGTCTTCGTGTCGGATTTGCCGCCGACGGCATCGTAGAGCCCCCGTTTTCCAAGTTGCGGCTCGCACATCGGCGAAAGGTTCAGGAAAGCTCGATTGCGGTCCAGTGTGTCAAGCACGCAGGCGTAGGTTTTGAGCGAGTGGGCAAGCGCTTCCGGCTTCACGAAATCAAGGTTGTCGCCCGACGTATGGTACTCAGCAAACCGCCCGTAGGGTGTACGCGACAGACAGCCGAAGGGAAGGTTGATGCCAGGCGAGCTGAACTGCCTTTCGTCATAGCCATAGGGAGAAAACGCCATAATCGAATGGGCTTGCCCCGCTGCCTTCAGCACATGCTCCACCACCCGATCGATCTCGGCCGTTTCGTGACGACTTTTCTTATAATGCAGCATGCCAGGGTCGCCCAGGTTGACGGCGACGAGACCATGTCTGATGCGCGACAGCCGCTCGCGGTTCATCGAAAGCCAGGCAATCGAACCGATGGTGCCCGGAATGAAGAGCATCCGCACGGAATAGCGCCGCTGTGCTGCCATCAAAAGCTTAGCAAGCTCGACACAGACGGCGATGCCGGACAGGTTGTCGTTGGCAAGTGACGGATGGCAGATATGCGTCGAGATAACGATCTCGTCGGTTGTGGTGCCGGGGATGAAACACTCGCCCCACAGGAGTTCGCCGTCTGAAAGTGTTGAGTCTATCAGGACCTCGTAGGATCCTTCGCTCATCGCCTCAAGGGCGTTCTGGGAGAGGCAGAAGCCCCAGTCCTCCTTGTAGTAGCTCGTCCGGTAGGGTATCCAAGCGGGATGGGCGGGGTCGGTGTGTAGATGGGTCCTCAGCGCCTTAAGCGGCAATGTCGCGTGGATCGGTCGTGAATAGTTGACGACGTGCAGATTACTTGCCTTGAAGTCGATGACGCGATTGCCCTTATCGTCCTTCACATAGGCATCGCGGATGCTCCATTCCTGCGGGACCGTCCAGTCGAAGATCTCTGTGCCGCTTGCTATGCGATGAATCTTAACCGGAATTTCCTGCCTGATAATCTCCAGTGTCTCCACGACGCCGGGACCGGTGATGCTGCGACAGATCGGATAAAGTCGTTCAATGAGGGCATACATCCGCGCGCCGGCAGGCTCCTTGTCTGGCGCACTGACGGCGCTCAAGCAACGACCTCGACATTGGGAAGCGGAACCACAAACTGGCTGCCCAAGCCTTTGACCTCCGACATTTGGCTGATGATCTCATCCTTGATGTTCCAGGGAAGGATCAGGACGTAATCGGGCTTGGTCTCCGCAATCTTTTGCGGTGCGTGGATCGGGATGCGGGTCCCCGGAAGCAAGTGGTTCTGCTTATGAGGGCTGACATCGACAGTATATTCGATGAGATCCGTACCAACGCCGCAGAAATTCAAAAGCGTGTTGCCCTTTGCCGGAGCGCCATAGGCGACAACGGTCTTTTTGCTCTCTTTTGCATCGATCAGAAAGCGCAGCAGATCGCGCTTGGTGCGGTGAACCTGTTCAGAAAATTTGCTGTAGCGTTGAACAGAGTTGACGCCGCCTTCAATCTCGCGCGCGCGCAGTTCGCCGACACGCACCGAGACTGGCTGGCTTTGATCTTCGGCGTGGCGAGCATAAATGCGCAACGATCCTCCTTGTGGACGGATCTCATCGACATCGAAGATCGTCAAGCCGTGATGGGCAAAGATTTTCTCGACACTATAGAGCGACAGGTACGAATAGTGCTCATGATAGATCGTATCGTAGTAATTGAGCTCCAGCATCTTCATGAGATGCGGAAATTCGATCGTTACGATGCCGGTTGCCGACAACACGATTTTGATGCCGGCAACGAAATCGTTGATGTTGGGGACATGCGCCAGCACGTTATTGCCAATCAATAGGTCAGCTGTGAGGCCATCGCCAACCAACTGCCGTGCCGTCTCGACACCGAAAAACTGCACCCTGCTCGGGATGCCGGCCTCTACCGCGACAGCCGCGACATTGGCACATGGCTCTATGCCGAGCACCGGAACGCCGCGTTCCTTGAAGTTCTTTAAAAGGTAGCCGTCGTTGCTGGCAATTTCGATCACCTGGTGGCCAGAGTCGAATTGAAACCGCTCGACCATATGGTCAACATATTCGCGGGCATGTTTCAGTACCGAGGCCGAATAGGAGGAGAAATAGGCATATTCGCTGTCGAAAATGTCTTCCCGCGGCGCCATGGGAGGGACCTGGACCAAGAAGCACTCGTCGCAAACGAAAGCATGTAGTGAAAAGAACGGTTCGGCATCCTGGGTTTTGTCGATGGCGATGTAGGAGTTTGCAAGCGGTGACGCGCCAAGGTCGACGACCGTCTGAGTGAGTGTGGTATTGCAGAACCGGCAGTTGAATGAAGACATGATCTTCGTCCCCCTAGACGAAACGATGCAGTGAAGAGTACGTGGTCTGAAACCTATGGCAGCTTTATGAGACGTTTACCTTTGCTGATCTGTTCGCGGTAGAACAGCCGTGAGTTTTAGGCTCCTCGAAAATGATCCGGGGCGATGCATCATTAAACCTCTCTATCGGCCGGCAGTGGCAAGGCTCGTCTCGCGCCGTTTGACGCGACGATTTAATTCAGGCACCAGAGCGGGCACAGCGTCAGGCTGGGTTGTCATGCGGTTCGTGGCGCGGAACACCACGTCCGATGGTCGGCCGACCAGATAATTGGACACACCGTTTTCAAGGGCCTTGCGATAAACGCAAAGCGCACCGTCAACAGCATCGAGCGTCTTTGCAATCTCGGGGTCGCCGTGCGTGTAACTGACAACGAAGGAGGGAGCGAGAACGCCGCGCTTGATCAATTCCTGCAGGAACAGCGTGCGGAACGCTTGGGAGGGACGGCCGTCCTCATCAATCGTTGCGTAAACGAGGTTACTTGCCAGCCCGAAGACGCTGAAATGATTGCTAATCCCGTGGCTAGCGGCGATCTGCGAAATACCTTTTCGAAGCGCCTCGCCTTTTTCAAAAAGATGCTGGATCACCGGCTCTTCACGATAAATCTTCATCGTTGCAATTGCCGCCGCCATAGCGTGCGTTTCAGCGCCATGGGTGGTCGACAACAGGAAAACGCGTGGCTTCTCGCGCTGATCGATACCGCCAAGCTCCATGAATTGGCGTTTTCCCGCAAGCGCGGAGATGGCAAAGCCATTGCCCATCGCTTTGCCGAAACAGGATAGATCTGGCTGGATATCGTAAAGAGCCTGCGCTCCGTTCAGGTGCCACCGGAAACCGGTTATCATCTCGTCAAGGATGAAAAGTGCTCCATTGGCATGACAAAGATCACGAAGACGATGCAGGAAGTTATCCTTCGGTGCTTCGCCTTTCGATGGCTCAAGGATGACAGCCGCGATCTTACCGGGATGTTGCTCAAACAGTGCTTTGGCACTGTCAATCTCATTATAGCAAAACGATAGCGTCATATCCCGTACGGCTTTCGGGATGCCGGCATTCATGGGCGTTGTGCCGATGAACCAATCGTCGGTCGAAAAGAACGGGTGATCGGCGCATCGGGCAACAAGGTCACGACCGGTGACGGCTCTTGCCAAACGGATGGCGCCAGAGGTTGCATGTGAGCCATCCTTGCAGAATTTGACCATTTCGGCGCCTTGGATCGTCTCAAGAAAGATCGATGCGCAATCTAACTCGATGACTGCCGGCCGGGTGAAGTTCGCACCATTTTTCAATTCACGCTCGACAGCGCGCAAGACCTTCGGATAGGCATGGCCAAGGGAGACTGCACGGTTTCCCATGCCAAACTCGATATATTTGTTGCCGTCTACATCAAAGACATAGGCGCCGTGCCCCCGGGCGATGAAGCCCGGCGATAAGACCGGATACTGATCGTCGCCCTTTGCATAAGTATGCGCTCCTCCCGGAATCAACCTTCTGGCTCGCTGGCGCAACTCTTTCGAGTTCTCAAAGTTGCTAATGAGGCTGGTCACCGTTCTTTCCCCCTCCGAAAACACGTCGTAGACCGTTGCAAGGGGCGTCGACGGACGTGTTTAACGACATTTTGAAATCGCTGAGCGGGGAGGGGTGACCGTGGGATGTCCCAAGCGCGGGAAGACCATACCTTGAGTGATCAAGGTGGGTGAAGTCTTTTCTGAAAAACTGTTGAGCCAGCCGCATATATTGCAACGGGCGCCAAATCGAAATCGTGCAGCGACTGCTGGATTCCAAGTTCGTCAGGTACGCATTAGATACACGCAAGTACACTATACTCCACTGCTACTGTTCAAGAGTTATCATTAAAGAAACAACATGTAAATAAGAATTAATGATGCGTTAAAAGCAGATTTAATCTGGTGTATTTTTGTGCATTTGCTACTTGGAAAACCGGGGCGTTGCGCTGGTTGAGCGTGCAATTGTAATCAGATCCCATCGAGATGAACCATAACGGGATTCGAGAGCCTTTCTCTTTGAACTTCAGTTAAGACATTTCCTGTAGGGAGATTTGAGTCGTTGTCATTTTCGGTGGATCAATGTTTCACTTCCCGATGCGTTGGCGCCGCAATATGAACCCGCAGTCGATCGGCAGGCAAAGGCTCTTGTGGTCCGATAACGACTTCGATGCGATCTATGCTATCAGCGATATACACGGTTGCGCCGATGAACTGGCAGAAGCACAACGACGCATAGTCGATGACTCTAGGGCCTATCTTGGCCCCAAGCTCCTCGTTTTTCTCGGCGACTATGTTGATCGCGGTCCCGCCAGCAGCAAGGTTCTCGACATGCTTGCAGCAGAGCCGCCTGTTGGCTTCGTGCAGGTAGCGCTTTCAGGCAATCACGACGACGAATTTGCCCGCATGTTCCGCAAACCTTCCATCATTGCTGATTGGCTCGACTTCGCCGGGACCGAGACGCTTGCTTCCTACGGTATCGACGTTGCGCATATCATCAAGACGAAAGGGGTTCGCGGTCTTCAAGGTCTCGTCGCGGAACTCGTCCCAGAAGAGCACATCGCCATGATCGAAATGATGCCGGTCTCGCTTCAGATCGGCAAATTACTCTTCGTGCACGCCGGCATAAAGCCTGGCGTCGACATGTCAAAACAAACGGATATGGACCTCATGTGGATCCGCGAGCCATTCTTAAGCGAAGGCCCGCGTCGGCCGCTCTTCGTGATCCACGGGCATACACCTGTCCTGCAGCCGACCTTCGGACCGCAGCGGGTTGCCATCGACACGGCGGCAACGGCCACTGGCCACCTGACAGTGCTGAAGATCGCCGAGGCAAGCTTTAATTTCATCTGACAGCCCGGCTCTTTGGGTGGCGCTGGCCGCCGCCCTGCCGTCCCGATTTGCGCAGCCGACGTTAGGGGAGGCGCCGTCGGCGCATTGCCGTCAAATTCAATGGCACAGCGCCGCCTTGATCAAGGCATGCAACACATTCCATCGTCTGCGGATCACGACGGATGACCGATAACCATTCTTCACTCTTCATCCGTTTCAGGAAAGCTGCAGCGCGGATCGCCAAATTCTGGCCGGTTATCGCCGACTACCCTTGCGCCGGCTGTTCAAGCGAATGCCGAAACCAGCTCGAGGCTGTAGGAATGACTCTGAGTAAATCAAACCCAGCTCTCTAGCCGCTCCGGCTGGTGAAGTAAGCCATCGATGTAAAACACGAACAGCTATCCAGGAAGCCGATGAACAAAAAAGAAACCATGTTACTCAAGACAGATGAGGAAGTTTCTCCGGTTTAACTGTTCTATTGACTCCGGCTTCTAAGCTGATTACCCATGACTAACAAACCTGAAAATCCTTTCACAAACTAGGATCTTCATGAAATATCGGCCGGAGATTGACGGATTACGGACGATAGCAGTATTGCCAGTGCTGTTTTTCCACGCCGGCGTCACTGGATTTTCTGGCGGCTTCGTCGGCGTCGACATCTTTTTCGTTATTTCTGGCTTCCTCATAACAAGAATTCTGGACGATGATCTCAAGAATGATCGCTTTTCCATACTGACATTCTACGAGCGGCGTTTTCGCAGGATCATTCCAGCACTGGTTTTCTATATTTTACTGACGGCGATCGCCGCCTACATGCTTTTTCTGCCACCATTCTTCGAAGACTTCGCCCGAAGCCTGGTGGCCGTCGGGACATTCACCTCAAATATCTATTTCTGGAAGTTCTCAGGTTATTTCGAAAACAGTGCGCTTTTACGCCCTTTGCTGCATACCTGGTCGCTTGCGGTCGAAGAGCAGTTCTACATCTTCATGCCGATCGCCATGTGGCTGCTCTACAAAGTGAACTTCCGCGTGCGGTTGGCGGCATTCGCACTCGCCTTAACACTGTCCCTGGCACTTAGCATCTATGCGATCGACGTCGCTCCGACAGCGAACTTCTTCCTCTTGCCGACACGAAGCTGGGAGCTCTTGATTGGAAGCTTGCTGGCGCTTTGGGGAGGACAAAGCACGCTGTCCTACCGGACAAACAGCGCCGTTGCGATCGGTGCTGCGATCTTGATCCTCTATTCGGTATTTGCCTATACTGATGCGACACCATTTCCGGGGCTCGCCGCCGTTTTGCCATGCGCGGGCGCAGCTCTCATCATCTATACAGGCGGCCCGACCCGTTCCGTGGTCGGCAAAATCCTTGCGAGCGCGCCCTTCGTATTCATCGGCAAGATTTCCTATTCGCTCTATCTGGCGCACTGGCCAATTACCGTCTTCGTCCGATACGTGACCCTTGAGGAGCCCAACGGACTCCATGCCATGGGCATTATCGCCGCCAGCCTTCTGCTTGCCATTTGCTCCTGGCGCTTTGTCGAAACGCCGTTCCGTCTGCAGACCGTAAGTTGGCCTCGGCGCGCCCTCATCGGCTCGGCGCTTGCCAGCATGTCGATCGTCTCGCTGTTTGGTTACGCGGGCATCGCCGCTCATGGCTTCCCCCAGCGTTTTCCCGGCTATGCAACCAAGGTCGAAGCGCGCATGCTTGACGTTTCTGCAGTTGTAGCGAGCGCGGATACGACAGTGCAGGCCGGCCAGACGTGGCGGAACGGCATCTGCTTTTTCGAAGACGACGACGGCTTTAAAAATTGGCGCCCTGAAGATTGCGCTTTGACGACAAACATGGGTGATGTTGCGCTTCTGTGGGGGGATTCCTATGCCGCCCACTACGCCCCCGGGATCGTCGCGAATGCTGCGTCCATTCATGGCCGCGTTTATGAGTATACATTTGCCGGATGCCCTCCGGTCCTTGCCTACTACTCCTATGCAAGACCGAACTGCCAGGCATTCAATCAGAAGGCACTAGAGATCATCCGGTCGCTTGACGTTAAGACGGTCGTGCTCTCGGGCCGATGGGTTGATTTGCAACGCCGGGGCCTGGATATGCTCGACGACACTGTCAGGCAGCTTCAGGCGCAGGGTGTCCGGGTAATAGTGATCGGGCAATCGCCAATGTTTGTAACCAATGTCGATGTCATTGCTTTTAAGAAGGCAGCCGCTGGCCAAAAAGCGGCCTCTTGGTCAACCGTGATCGATCACGATTTTAACCAGCGGCTGCGGACTGCTGCGGGCGGCGCCGATTTCGTTGATCCGATTGCGATGGATTGCGCAGCCGGCGAGTGCCCTTACATTGACGATGGCAGGATGCTCTATTTCGATTCCGGTCACCTGTCGAATTTTGGCAGCGCTCGCGTTGTCGAACGCTATTTCCCGCTCGTATCCCGCGTCAATTGAAGCCTGCGCCGGTCGATTTGCGGTCGCGCCCCGCAAAGCCCTTGCCCGCTCCGCTTTTTCCAGATGCGCGGCCGCGGTCTTCTCGGCCAAGTCAGGAGCCTTTTCGTCAGGCGTTTGATGTCGCCAGGGGATCGCGACGTCTGGACTGAAATCGCCGATTGATCACCCTGCCCAACGGTTTTTCGACGTAAACATAGGCAATCAGCGACAGGCCGAGCGCAGCCGCGACTTCGATCGGAGGGAAAGCCCAATGCGGGATCCCGCTTCGCAGAAGAAGCGCGACGATCGCCACGCCGAATAACACATGCCAAAGATAGATCGAGTACGATGCGTTGCCAAGGAAGAGCAGCATGCTGGATGGCTGGACATTCCTTCGCCGCTCCCACATCACGGCGGCAAGGACGAGAAGCGCCGAGGGAACACCCCATCTTATGGCGCGCGGCAGGTCTGCATCAAAGGCCGTGGCCGCTGCCAAGCAGATCAGAGCGACGGCAGCAAGTCCTATACACAGCCAGGTCGGACAATCTGGTCCACGGACGAATGCACGGCCAATCAAGAGACCGGCGGCGAATTCCAAGATGACGGGGCTTGTCAAAGCCCGCAGGTAAGGCCAATCCAACAGGAGTGACGAAAGGCACATGATGCAGAGCGAGCCGATTGCCAAGGTCAGTCTGGTAGTGTGTTCCCTGAAGAATAGCGTGAGGGAGAAGACGAGATAGAAGACCATTTCGTAGGTGAGTGTCCACCCTTGGACGACGACCGGATGAAGGCCGTCCTGCAGGTGTGGAAGAAAAAACAAGGAGCCAAGGAGGTTTTGCAACGATCCATCGTGATTGAAGAAAAAGGCCGGCTTGACGAGCAAGGCAGCAAATGTCGCAAACGTCACAACCCAGTAAAGTGGCACAACTCTTTTGACGCGTTTTTGAACAAAATGTCCCGGTGTCATGGCTGTTCCGTCAGTCGTGATCCACATGATGAAGCCGCTGATAACGAAGAACAGGTCGACGCCCGCCGCTCCGACTGAAAAGCCGAGATTATGTCGTTCGCTGACATGGAAAACGAGAACTGCGATTGCTGCGATCCCTCGCAGATATTGAACAGTATAGATCTGCTGCACGGTACGCCTCACATGTGCAAGAAAACGCAGAATGCAAACCAGAGTCTTCATTGTAATGACGCCGGTTCAATGCAGTAAACATCACGGGTAAATGCTATTCAGTCGTTGGGTTGCAGGATAAATATCGGTGTTTGACCACTTGAATGCCGCTAAGGCGAATAGTGTCTTTTGTCTTGATGGTGACTTTTTTGCAGCTCCGGTGATTGAATCCTGGCGCGGGTCACGATCCTTTCTTACTACCGCGCCAAGCGATAGGTCAGCGTCGATCGCTTCATGAGCGGCTTTGATGAATGCTGCGCGAACATCTTCGAGAGGCACGCGGTTATGCAAGCCCTCCAGGCACACCATGACTACCTCAGAAAAGTCCTCACCGTCATCGATCGACCATCGCTGTAGAAGCGTTTCGGCGGCGCGGCTGACAGAATTAACAACTCGGTACTCTGCGATGCAATGCATCGTCAGACCGATGGGCCGAACGGCCAAATTGTTTTGTTTCATGGCACCTTGCTCACTGTTTAGCCCCGGTAGCTATTGCCAATGCAAAATCCATGCCGAGCCGCTTAAGCAGCCGAAGAGAAAGGTTGTCTGCGGAAGTGGCGTCGAAAATTCCATTCGCTGGCGTTTCGGCAGGTCTGATACGAACGAGCGGCGATCGATGCGCCGATTGGCGGCTTCCGATGGACATGATCTTCCTCTTGGGCAGCCATGGGTGGCGATGTCGCCGCTATCCTTGACGATACGGTTGGAGAGCCAGTTGTCACCTAAGAACATTGACGCGTACTGTAACGCAATTTTCGCAACCTTCGGCTCCTCCTCTTGGCGTAAGGATCCGGCTTATTTGCAGCGAATGGGTAAGGCTGCAGCAGAGCTTTTAAAATGACGATTGAGAGGCTCTGGTGCGCCGATTGAATACTGCATTTTCCGTAGATCTACCCGTCGGTGTCGATGTAAGATTATCAGCCACACAATTGATGCGAGGGTCCCCACCGAAGTTCCGTCTCCGTCACTACGCAGCAAACATCGCCGTCTGTTCGCGGCGCAGCAGATCGATGGTGCGGCCTGCCGGCAGCACCACATCGGCATAGGTAAGGACTTGATCCTTCGCCACGGCCTGTTTCAAGACGCATCCCTCTGCAACCCCCATGGGCAGCAAATTCTGAGCGCCGGCGACATCGACGCGCTCGCATTGGCCATAGCTCATGTAGCCGCCCAAACCGTCGATTGTTTCGCCAGCATTAAGGTCGCGCTTTGCAGTCGCCACAACCTCGACCCTTGGGCCCTCCAGTGGTTGAAGCACGGGATCGCGTAAAAGTACAACCCTAGCCACTGAGAGGGGTACTTCGAAATGGCAAAGATGGTAAGGTGTGTAAAAGCTATAAAGCGGGCCGGTTCCGAGCTTGTAAAGGTTCAGGTAATGCTGCTGCTTCGGATCGTCGTGGTAGGCGAGAATAAAGACACCCGGACCTGGTGTTGCTCCCACAACATAGTCGACGGCTCCACCCACGGCTTTCAGCGCCTCAATGTCATACGCGTTGACGAGTTCATCGACATGGCCACGATGCTCGACACCTGTCATGCCGCGCTTCAAAATGGACATGCCAGTGCCGTTAGCGACAATAGCTTGCTCAAAGCTAATCTTCGTGCCATCAGCGAAGCTGGTGACCATATGCGGGTCCTGCCCCCATTTTGCCGCGAATTCGGCCTGCGTTGTCGGTGTTCGATAGGGATCCTGTAGGCCTTTGATATTGCCGCACACCAGCGGCGTAAGGCCGATGGATTTGACGAAGCGCCACAAGTTCATCTGTACTCCGGGCTGGTCTCCATCGCAGGCCGTGAAGATAACCCCTGCCGCATCGGCTTTTTTCTTGAGAAGCGGACCAACCGTACCGTCCAGTTCGGCATTCATGGTCACCATGTCGCGACCGTGCGCGATTGCCCCTAAGGTGATGTTGGCGCCATATTCGATCGCACCCGTCGCATCAATCAAGCAATCCAGATCACCCGACTCATACAGCAATGCTGGATTGTCAGTGACAGCCGGCGTGCCTTCGGCAATCAAGTCGGAGAGCTTGCTGCTGTCGCAGGCGTAGGATGCCTCAAGGCCAGCAGCGCGGTAGGCTAACATAGCCTTCTCCACGTTTCGGTTGCAGATCACGCAAAGGATCATTCCCGGCACGGAGTTGGCGATCTGGTTGACGATGCCCTTCGCCATAAAGCCCGCGCCATACATCCCGACCCTAATGGGACGGCCATCCTGTTCCCGTTTCTTCAGGAGCGTGTCAATCACCATCAGAACCTCCTGCTCCTAGATGCCGCGTAGGCTTTCCACGCCATGAAAATCCTCATCGAAGTCTGGCCATTTCGCGTCTTTCTCCGAAATTACGACCCCTTCAACCGGCCAGGCGATGCCGAACTTCGGATCATTCCAACGCACACCGCGCTCCGACTTTGGATCATAGAACTCGCTGGCAAGATACAATGTCTCGGTGTTGGGCCTTAGTGTCACAAACCCGTGGGCAAAGCCGCGGGGCACATAAAATGCCAGCCGGTTCTCACCCGTTAACTCAACCGCGTGCCAACCGAGGTACGTCGCGGAATCGGGCCGCAGATCGACGATACAGTCCCACAGTGCTCCGGAGAGGCACCGGACGATCTTAACTTCTGGCGACGGCGGGAGTTGATAGTGCAGCCCACGCAGGGTGCCCGCTTCGGCATTGAACGAGTTATTGACTTGTACGAAGCGGCCTTCCACTCCGGCGTCGGCCATTTCTCGCTCGCAGAAGACGCGCTGAAACCATCCTCGTTCGTCCCCGCGCGGTTCCGGCTCGATAACGTATGCACCATCCAAAGGCGTTCCGTGAAACTTCATGCCGCTAGCCTCGTATCCCTCTGTTAGCGGTCAGCTGCGATGCAGCCCCGACCGTAGAGCAATGACGCTCTGAGCGCCTTTCAAAGGCCCGCAAAGATTGATTTTAATCATATGCTCTTCACGCTGCTCCAGAATTTAATATTACATTAACCATGAGTTTTAAAGTTCAAAAACCAACAAAGCGCGCGCGTCGTATAAATATAAATGTCGCTGCAGCGGGTTATGTTAAAAGAATGTCGACCGATTTTTTGCGCGAAGCAAGGGATTCAGGCAGGAACGGTATCTTAAACGTGCATGGAACTCAATATCGATACTTGCCAGTATCGATAAAACGATATCATTTATTCCATCATGCTATATGCTACCTTCCGCCATTGCGTAATGTCAACTCTTAAGACTTAATCGTTTGGAAGAAATAATGTCGACCGATAAACGCTGAGCCTGAAGATGCCGGACCACATCATCTTGACGTTGCTGCCGCCGCACTCGCCGGAACTGAACCCAGTTGAAAACGTGTTGCAGTTCATGGGCGACTGGATCTTTAACGACGCACGACATCGTCACCCATGGCTGCGCTTCCTCGAATAGGCCGCCGCGACCGGTCGTGAAAGATCATGTCTGTCGGACGCCGCCACAGCTTCACTTGGATCCTGTCGTCAGGCAGATGCATACGAGAGAAAACGCTCTGTTAACCAGTGCCGCGGGAAGCGTAGGGTGACCGGGAGGCGTGGTGAATTGCAGACCGTTTATGCTGCGGCAGGTGCTGCATCATGAAACGGTCTATTTGGGACACTCACTCTGAAGATCCGGCGACTGGAAAGGTGTGGACGGTCAACCGTGCGACAAGCAGGCGGCGCTTTGCGCCTTAAGTTTTGAACGCTGCTAAGACATCGATGAACTCGGCTTGGTTGCGCCCGATTGTGCAAGAATACCTTTTCGAATCCCGTCCGCGCATCATCACCCAACCATGCGATATGATCTGCAGGATCGGCCGAAATGCGGACATGCTGATCCATGTCTTCAGGACGCACGTGCCGACAGGCATTGTCGAAATGACCAGCCGATATCGGAATAGAACGCATGAGGCAGCGCCGTCTTCTGCGCCGCCCGACAACACTTAGTGCGATTGACCCTCATTCATCTCAGCCGGATCGTAGTTCAGATCCCAGTCTTTTTCTGGCTTTTGCTTGCCTGGAGGGTTTTTATGAACCGTGGCGTCCTCCGACCCCGTTATGACGGTGGGCTTGGCGCTGTGGACGCCGGAAGCCTTTCTGTCTGCACGAGACTTCGCGAATTGGCCGGCGGCATCTTTCTTGGGGCTTCCACCCATGTCAGCTTCCTCCTTTTGTCTTGAAGGCATCGGAAAGTTTTTTTCTCTCTGGATCACGGTTGTTTTCACCAAGCGCGTCCCGATCGTTGTCCGGATCGTCTTTCGGCGGAAGATAGCCCCTCGGAGTATTGCCCTTAGGGCCTTCCCAACGTGGCGACTGATCGGTGGTTCCTGGTGGGCCATTCTTCGGTGAATTCATGCCCATCTTAGTCCTCCGTCTGTCTATGCGGGGTTGAGGCAGGCTTGCTGGCTGCCATCGCCATAGATCATTCCTGACGGTCTAACCCTTGACCAAGTCCAAGGTTCCAAAGTCGCAGCAATGGGAAATTGAGCGTCACGCCAGAAGCGGCCGGCAAAAAGCTCGCTGGCGCGCTTCAACTTGCTTTACCGGTCCGTATGGTCGCGGCGCTTGCGATCAGATGATCGGTTTGCCACCTGTAATGGCAATTGTAGCGCCTGAGACATAGCTCGACAGGGGATCGGCGAGCATTACATAGGTCGTCGCCAGTTCGGCCGGCTGCCCAGGGCGGTGCATTGGAACCTGTTTTCCGAAGTTCCTGACTGCGTCCTCCGGCAGGGTAGATGGGATCAATGGCGTCCAGATTGGCCCGGGTGCCACCGCATTTGCCCGAATACCTTTGTCGGCAAGCATTTGGGCAAGACCAGCGGTGAAGTTCTGGATGGCGCCTTTTGTTGTGGCATAGGCAAGCAGGTGCGGGCTTGGACTGTCAGCGTTGATCGAGGCGGTGTTGATAATCGCGCTGCCTGGTTTCATATGCGCAACAGCCGCTTTGGAAAGGTAGAACATCGCGTGGATATTGACCTTGAATGTCAGCTCCCATTCCTGGTCGCTTATGTCTCCAATGTCGCTAAAGCTTGCCTGATGAGCGGCGTTGTTGACGAGAATATCGATGCCGCCGAGTTCTGCCCTTGCCGTGTCGATGATGTGGCGGCAATGCTCGGGATTTTGGATGTCGCCTCGCAAGAGGATGGCCTTGCGACCGGCCTTTTCGACCCAACTTTTCGTTTCATTGGCGTCATCATCCTCGTCCAGATAGGCGATGAGAACATCGGCACCCTCTCGGGCGTAAGCGATGGCGACAGCGCGGCCGATACCGCTGTCGCCGCCGGTGATGATCGCCTTCTTATCCTTGAGGCGACCGGAGCCACGGTAAGTATGTTCGCCATGATCAGGCAACGGCGACATGGCGTTCGTCGAACCGGGCATTGGCTGCTTGGGGGTGTCGAAGGGCGGGGCTGGATAGTTTGGCATGGCAATCTCCCACGGGTTGCGTGTTAAGGTCTTTGAGCCATTTGGAGATAATGCTCGAAAGCTGGACAGGCGTGCGGCCAAGCGTTCGGGTCACGATTGTCCTGCCGTTTTGTAGAGCCTAAGTGGTTGTCGTGGCGATGCAGGCGACAGGAATGTGTTTCATGTCTCCTTGGCTGTGTCTCAACACAACTTCCAAAGACGCTCAGAGTTCCTACGATTGCTTCGTCGTAAGCTCGTCGCGAAGCAGTCTCGAAAGCTCCGCCTCATCCCGCACGCCGAATTCAAACCAGTCAATGAGGGCTTTCGCCTGCACGATGGCGGCATCACTCGATGGTTCGCAATCTTGCTCGGCGCACCATTCGCGAAGAATGCGATCGAGCATCTTCATGGTTTCGCTTGTCAGCGGTTCCTTCGGCCAGTCCGTCTTTGCCATGGTTACCCCGTTTTTTGATGACGATAGCGGCCGCCGGGCAATGAGCAAATCACCAGAAAGCCACACGCGCCCAAAATCTGAGCGGCTTAGTTGTGAACCTTCGAATCGATGGCGGTGGCATGGCGCGACCTAGCATCTGCGATTGATCCTATTTTGGGCGAGCATGCTCCCCGTCTTTCCCAGTTTCGATCAAATCCCGCGACGCTTCGCAACGACGGCTTCGCGCAGTGTCCTTGCAGCGTTTGGGGCCGTCGTGGATTGGCCCGAGAGAGTAGTCCGGATAGCAGGAGCACGGCCAGTGACACAGCGGCGCCGCTGTGGAGGAGCACGACTTGCAGGGATGGATCTGCCGTTCATATTCGGACGCAATACGGCTGAGGTCGAGGACTTCGACTTTGAAATCGGATCTTTCCCGGAAAATCTGCTTGGCCAGTTGAACCATCCTGTAACTCTTCGATAGTTCGCAGGGACAGGTGTGTTCGCTGCGCGACGATCCATTGATCAAAAGCGCTCGCGGCGGGCCATTTGCATCCCTCGTGGCGCGATTGCGCCTCCTGAACCGCGAGCCTTGAGCCACTCCGTCAAGATTGTCGAGGCGCATCGCTGTCAAAACGACAATCAGCTCAGGAACCATCCTTTCCGGCAGGAGTTGAGCGCACGAGCGATCACCGGACAATCCGGTCAAGGGCGAGGCACGTCAGGGGCGCCGGGCGTGTGTTCGCAGTGCCAAGGCGCGCTGTGCTGTAACAGCAAAATCGAATTGGAGGAGCAACATGCCTAAGCGCGACACAACCCTCTCGGAAGGCCTCGACACCGACGTCGAACTGCAGGCTCATCTCGCCGCGCTTGAGGCCGAAACCTATTCAGCGCCCGACAGCGGCCCGCCGGAAGCTCGTCCTTTCCAGCGGGTTAGAGACGACCTTGATCATGTGCGGGACGAGATCGAAACCCTTCGCTCAAGGCTGTCACTCGTCAAGCAGCGGGCGGTGATCGTCGCCAGATCCAACCTCGAATGGGCCGACGCCAGCGCTCATGACCAACTCGGAACATACCCATGGGCGAAGCTTGCAGGCGCCATGGCCGCGACCGCTTTCGGCGCGCGGGTGCTGAGACGCCTTCCTGTGAGTGCAATTGCGGCAGTCGCGATCCCCTTAATCGTCGCTCGCCTCGAGGCGAATTCGCGCCGATAGGAGAAATTAGATGCAATCTGAACAGCATCTCCAGCATGCCATTCAAGTCGCAACCGAAGCCCACGACGGCCAGCAGGACAAGCTTGGAAACCCTTACTTTGACCACTGCCGAAGGGTCGCGGACGCAGTATCTGGCGACGAAGAGAAAGTGGTCGCCTACCTTCACGATGTGCCTGAAAAGGCCTGGGGATGGACGCTCGACCGACTGAAGGAAGAGGGTTTTTCCCAGGCCGTCCTCGCCGCGGTCGATGCGTTGACGAAAAGGCAAGGCGAGGAGGACGAGGTCTTTGTGCGGCGGGCGATCGCCAACCGGCTGGCACGGCCCGTGAAGCAGGCGGATCTCGAGGACAATCTTGACCAAGCGCGGCAAACCGGAAGCGAAACGTTAAAATACGAGCGCGGACTTGCGATAATTGCGAACGTCTCTTCTGCAGATTGACCAAAAGGTGGCGATATGGCCTCGTTCGACGATCGTCGCAGATTTTGAGCCTGCCGACGCGATGGGCCTGGGCATGCCTGAAGACGAATGAGGTATGGGAGGCATGGCCTCGGGTTTTTAATCGTCCGCGGCAGCCGTACTGGCGGTCTTGAACGCGTCAAAATCACCTCCTAAATTTTGGAACGTCAACACGCCAAAGACAAGGAGGTAAAAATGGCAAGTTTTCAGTTTGACCTTCCTGTTTACGTTCAGCGCAAGCACTTCATCGAAGAGATTACGAACCTCCATGAAGCTTTTGATTTTCTTGACGAATGGCCGGAATACAAGCGCGATATTCCCTATGAAACATTGCAGAGGGCGTGCCGGGAGGCTGCTTGCGGAAGATTTCCTTTGAGTGCAGCGCGTCAGAATTTCCAACGCTTCGTCAAGAGGGCATGGATGCTGATCGAAAATGAGGATATGCCCAGTTTCGTCGGATCGAGCAACGACCGCAATATTGGGAACGCCTAGGCGGCTCAACCATGCTTCAAAGCTCGCGGGTCACTCTCGGCCGTTGCCGGCACCCTCGAAGGATATTCGCGGCTTGCTGCAAAAGTCCTCGCGCTGCCGTACCAATCCATGGATGGCGCGCAGGCCTCCATCGGCAAACCCCATCCTGACGCTCGCTTAAGGTTGTCGTCTTGGAATGCCTGCTAGTCGCAAAATGATGGACGACAGTTCGCGCTCGGCCGGGAATGCGCTTGGAGCGTTTGGACGATTGTTGCCGAAGAGCCTATTGATCGTGCCATGAGGCCAAGGAACCTATGTTGCTCTCTGCCGGATCGCCTTGGAGTCGGACCGTTGCTGCGGCCTGACGCAATGAGATCGCGCACCGCGCGCGGGGAATGAGCCCGGCGCCGGCCGTCATCCTGTTTGATCAAGCAATCTGATTTTCGCCTTCGATGTGAAGCGGTGCAGTCTGCTGTTCTGCCTCCAAGCCGCGCCCGCGGACGCGATTCGAGGCGGCTTACTCCGGCACCTTGGTCGTAATCTGTGTTCCCGAATCCAGCACTATATGCAGCGTCCGGATCATGTCGGCGGCCATAAGAAGTGCTTTCTTGATTTCACCGGGCTTCCGTCGCTCGACGGACACTTCGATCGCTTGCAAGTCGAAAACCGCATCGTGGTTCGTATTGCTGCTCGGTATCCCGGTACGCTCGCGTAGGTTGCTGATCGTCACGACCGCGCGACGCAGCAGTCGGCGCTTTTCGGGATTGCCCAGCCTTTCGACCCTGTTGGCGGCGCGGATGATTTCGGCGATAAAGTCGTTGGTAGAGGTCATGCAGGTCTGCCAGTGACGGAACGTTCGTCAATCCGCGTTGAAAGATCCCTAAGGGGCATGAATGGGCTAAACACGACCGGCTTGTCGAGGTTGGCCATGACAAAGCCGACGTGATAAGAGATAAACCAGCCCATCAATCGACGGTCGTCCAAAAGATCTGATGTTTTAACGGGTTGTGAACTACAATTGATATTCTTCCTTAACTTCCGATATCCAGACTAGGTTCGCTATCCGCCGGTTTTGACCATGCGCTGCGCCTGCCGCATCGGATTGCCAATCGTGCCGGTCATTCCCAGATAGGCCGGATATGCTCCCAATTCTTCGATGGCGATACTGCCGAAGGACGTCTTTTCGAAAGGTACGCAACGATGTTGCATCAAGCCGCACAATGGCGATGGCTAAGAAAAGATACGCACTGCTGCATCCATTTCGATACGGCCGCGTTGATCTCCGAGATCCATGATCGATTGAAGGATGTATCAAATGACCTTCCCATCGCCGATGACCGAAGTCCCTTCTCAACGCTTCAAAGAAGCAAGTGATGCCGCGCGCCAGGCCCTGGAACAGCTGATTGCAAGCGCCAATGAAGCAGGATGGGGCACTGAAGAAATCACCGTCGCATTTGCGGAGGCGGCAAATTTCCTCAAGGATGCCCATCGCAGGGACCCTGACCCGGCTGGCAACTCCTCGATAAGTGGCGCTGCAAAAGAGCAGATTGGCCATGGCGAGCTCTACGATTGATTGTCGTGACGGTCGACATTTCAATAACGTCGCATCACGGGTGATGCAGATGTCACAAAACGGGCAGAACAACTGCTGGGAACACCGAGGTGCCATGGTGTTGGGGCAGGGCTTGCGGCTCGGCGCCTTTCGCGAGGCGCTGCTCTCCATCGTAAACCTGTGCTCACGCAGCAGTTTCCAGCCGGACGAGATGGCCAGCGCCGATCTCGCGGTAACTGGGCGTTGGTCCAACATAATCTAGCGGTCGGACCGGACTTTTCAGCTCCTCTGTCGATAGTCCGCGTCTCACGCGCCGGCGATCCGGATCGGGCACGGGAACGGCCGCCATCAGCATCTTCGTATAAGGGTGCTGTGGGTTGCCGAAGATGGCAGCGCGCGGGCCGATCTCGACGATCTCACCGAGATACATGACCGCAACACGATGGCTGACGCGTTCGACGACGGCCATGTCATGCGAGATGAACAGGAAGGCGAGGTTGAGGCTCTGCTGCAGGTCCAGCATCAGATTGATGACCTGCGCCTTGATCGAGACGTCGAGGGCCGAGACGCTTTCATCGGCGACGATCACCTTCGGATCGAGCGCCAGCGCCCGGGCAATGCAGATGCGCTGACGCTGACCGCCGGAGAACTCGTGCGGAAAGCGCGCCATCATATCCGCGCTCAGACCGACACGTTCCAATAGGTCGGCGGCCTTGTTGCGCGCCTCGACGCGGCTGGCGAGGCCGTGCTCGATGATCGGTTCTGCGACCGCTGCCCCCACAGTCATCCGCGGATTGAGGCTTGCAAACGGATCTTGAAAAATCATCTGGATGCTGCGCCGCATGCGGCGCAGGCTCGATGGATCAAGGGCTGTCACATTATAGCCGTCAAGGATGACCCTTCCCGCGTTCGGTTCGACGAGGCGGGTGATGGAGCGGCCTGTGGTCGATTTCCCGCAACCGGATTCGCCGACAAGCGACAGGGTCTCGCCCTGAAAGAGATCGAAGGAGACATTCTCGACCGCATGGATGGCGCCGGTCTTTGCGCCGAAAAGCCCGCCGCGAACAGCAAAGCGGGTGGTGAGGTTCTTGACCTCGAGGACCGGCGTCTTGCTGACGACCGTATCTGCCACTGCTACCGGCTCGCTCCGCTCGCCAGTCGCGGTATCGACAACAGGAAACCGGAGCGGCCATTTTTGTCCGGCCATTGAACCGAGTCGCGGCACGGCGGAAAGCAGCGCGCGCGTATAAGGGTGCTTGCCACGGAGGAAGATATGACTGGTCGGGCCCGTCTCGACGGCCTCGCCGCGATACATCACGATCGTCCGGTCCGAAACTTCGGCGACGACGCCCATGTCATGGGTAATGAAGAGAACGGACATGCCTTCCTCCTCCTGCAGCAATTTTATGAGGTCAAGAATCTGGCCTTGGATCGTTACGTCGAGCGCCGTCGTCGGCTCGTCGGCAATCAAAAGTTTCGGCCTGGAGGCAAGCGCCATGGCGATCATCACCCGCTGGCGCATGCCGCCGGAAAACTGGTGAGGATATTCGTCGAAGCGCGAGGAAGCATTCGGGATACGGACCTTTTCCAGAAGACGGATCGTTTCACCCCGCGCCTCGGACCGGGTCATGTCGCCGTGACACGTGAGCGCTTCGGAGATCTGCCGGCCGATCGTGAAAATCGGATTGAGGCTCGTCATCGGCTCCTGAAAGATCATTGCGGCGTCATTGCCGCGCACGCGCCGCATCTCCTTGTCGGAAAGTGCAAGGATATCCTTGCCGTTCAGGACGATCTTGCCGTCGATGCGGCTCTGGTTCCTGGCCAGCAGTCGCATGATCGAGAGCGAGGTGACGCTCTTGCCGGAGCCGCTTTCGCCCACGATGGCCACCGTTTCACCCGGCATCACATCGAAGCCGATGTTGCGGACCACCGGCTTCCACTGGCCATCGACGAGGAACGACGTCGTAAGGTCTTTGACCGAGAGCACGGATTTTGCGGCTTCACCCATTTCGTTTCCCTGCTTTATCGTTTGCGTTTCAAAGCTTGAGCGGCGTTGCAAAGGAGGCCGAAGGGCGGCCTTCGGCGATACGTGCGGCTTCAAGGGTGGCTATCTTTTCGTCGATCACGCGGCGGTCGATCAATCCGCTCGGGTTTTGGCGCGTCGCCATCGTCTCGGCGACATGCAGATAGCGCTCCTGGGCGACGGCATAGAGGCGGCGAAGTTCGCCAAGCGGATCGGCATGGTCATCGACGCGGATATTGAGCCAGGCGTAATCCTGATCGCGATAAACGAGCAGGGCCGCCGATTGCCTGCCGCGCTTGTCTCCCCCTGCATCTTCGCCGGCCTGCATGGCTTCGAGCAACCGCTCGGCAAGCGGCAGCCGGGACGTCTTGCGGTAGACGGCGAGCGTCTTTTCGAGCACCTGCGGTCCGCCCAGCATATTTCCGGCGACGGATATGTCGTCCCCAATAAGATGGCCTGCCCAGTCGATACATCGTGCGCCCGTAAAAGCTGCATTCCGGCCCCTGGCGTCGATCAAGTGGAACTGCCGCTGATCGCGGCCTTCGTCGCGGGCGGTCAGTCCACGCAGGATATCCGCCGGAGCCTGTCCTGACGCAAGCGCGGCAAGCCCGTCGATGCCGTAAAGCGGGCTGACGAAAGCCTGCGTCGCAACCGCGCCGATGCGGCCGCGAATATGCGGGACGAGGCCGCCCACGGCGAAGAAGCGGCTGGCAACGGCGATGCCCAAGTGGCCGGCTTCAGGGTCGCGGGCAACGATCGACCAGGTCATGGCTTACCTCCCGACAGCATAGGCCTGCATCAGGCGCGGCGTTGCGGCTGCCCGCATCAGGCCATCGGCGTCGCGGCGCGCAGCGGTGAGGCGGCCGATGGTCCATGGGTCGGCGACCGTCAGATTGTGGCCCTTCCTGCGCAGCGCATCGAGAACCTCGGTGCCGAAATTTGCCTCCGCCATCAGGCTGCCCGGCTCGCGGGTACGTGGATAAAAGGAGCCCGGGAAATGCGACGTGTGGAAGAGAGGCTGATCGATTGCGGCCTGCAGGTTCATCTTGTGATGCACATAGCGCATGAAGAAGGAGAGCTGCCATTGCTCTTGCTGGTCGCCGCCGGGCGTGCCGAAGGCGAGCGTGGGCCGGCCTTCGTAGAGAGCTAAGGATGGCGTCAGCGTCGTGCGTGGACGCTTGCCTGGCGCAAGCGACGTCGGCAGGCCGGGCTTCAGCCAGAACATCTGCGCACGCGAATTCAGGCAAAAGCCGAGACCTGGCACGATCGGTGAGGACTGCAGCCAACCGCCTGACGGCGTGACGGAAACCATGTTGCCCTCGCGGTCGATCACGTCGATGTGGACGGTGTCGCCGCGCTTTTCGGAAAGATGCGCCATGGTCGGCTCGTAGACGGCGCCTGTCTTCGAGGTGACGTTGAGCATGTCCATGGTGAGTTCGTATTGAGCTTCGAAGCCGGGAATGCGCCCGGGGCGCAATTCAAGCGATGCCTCGGAGGTTATCAGCTTCCGGCGCGCGTTCGCATAAGCATCCGAGAGCAGATGCTCGATCGGGATTTCCGCGAATTTCGGGTCGCCATAATAGATTTCACGGTCGGCAAAGGCGAGTTTCATCGCCTCGGTGAGCGTATGGACGAATTCGGCGCCCGCCGGGTCCATTCCGGCGATGTCGATCTCCTTCAGAAGCGAGAGCGCCTGCAAAAACACCGGGCCTTGGCCCCATGGGCCGATCTTTGCGACCGTCCAGTCGTGATACTGATAGATCAGCGGCTCTTCGATCGCAGCCGACCATTTTGCCATGTCGTTCGCGCTGATGACGCCCTTGTGCCGACTGCCGCTTGCATCCATCACCTCCGTCGAGCCGGCATATCTGTCAATCGCCTCGGCAACGAAACCGCGGTAGAACGCATCGCGCGCAGCTCCGACTTGCGCCTCGCGGTCTTTTTTTGCTTCGGCCTCTGCGATGACGCGCTTCCAGGTTTCGGCAAGCACCGGGTTCTTGAAGTTCGAATGCGGCGCCGGGACCGAGCCGCGGGGCAGCCAGGTCTCATGCGAGGTCGGCCACTCTTTTTCGAAAAAAGATGCAAGGCCGGAGATTGTCGCAGACACGCGCTCAAGGACAGGGTGACCGTGCTCGGCATAATGAATTGCCGGTTCAAGGATGTCGCGGACGGTCAGGCGCCCATAATCTCGAAGCATCAGCATCCACCCATCGAAAGAGCCGGGAATGACGGTGGCAAGCAGGCCGTTGCCTGGGATGAGGCTCAGACCTTCAGACGTATAGTGCTCGATTGTGGCGCCGGCCGGAGCCGGCCCCTGCGCACAGATGACTTCGACCTTATCTTTCTTCTTCGAATAGAAGATCGCAGGCATGTCGCCGCCCGGTCCGCAAAGATGCGGCTCGAGGACCTGCAGGACGAAGCCGGCGGCGACAGCTGCATCAAACGCGTTTCCGCCTTTTTCGAGTATGCTCATTCCAACGGCGGAGGCGATCCAATGGGTTGATGTGACGACGCCGAAGGTGCCCAAAATCTCAGGACGGGTGGTGAACGCGGTCATTTCAAAATCCTTTCATGCTTCGCGCGGGTCGAGCGCATCGCGCAGGCCGTCGCCGAGAAGGTTAAAGCCAATCACGACGAGGAAGATTGCCGCACCCGGCCACATCGCCATCCAGGGCGCTTGGGAGAGGAAATTCTTGGCAACGTTGAGCATCGAGCCCCAGCTGGGGGCAGGCGGCTGCTGACCGAGGCCCAAAAAGGAAAGGCTCGCTTCGGCGATGATCGCTGTCGCAATCGTCAGCGTCGCCTGCACGAGAATCGGCGCAAAGACATTCGGCAGGATATAGCGGCTGATGATGCTAAAGTGTCTAAGCCCGATGGAACGTGCGCCCTCAACATATTCCTCCGTCTTGACGGCGAGCACCTGGCCTCGGGTCAGCCGGACGAAAATAGGCATGGCCGAAAGACCAATGGCGATCATCGCATTCGTCAGGCTTGGGCCGAGGAACGCCGCAAGTGCGATCGCGGTGATCAGAAACGGCATGGCGAGGAAGGCTTCGGTGACGCGGGAGATGATCTGGTCCGTCCACCCGCCAAAATAGCCGGAGATGAGGCCGAACGGCACGCCGATCACAACCGCAATCGCCACCGAAAAGACACCCGCCATCAGTGAGGCCTGTGCGCCCCAGACCATGCGGGAGAGAATATCACGGCCAATGTCATCGGTTCCGAGCCAGTGGGCTGCTGACGGCGCCTTGCGGATTGCAGACCAGCTCGTCGCGTTAGGGTCCGGGATCGGCAATAGCGGCGCTGCTGTTGCGAGAATGGCGAAGAAGGCGATGATCCCGAGGCCTGCGATCGCTCCTTTGTTCGCCTTCAGCTTGCGCCAGGCTCGGCTTGGCGGGCGCTGATCAGTTGCAATGGTGATCTGGTCGAGAGCGGTCATAGGGTTGCCCTCATTCGCGGGTTGAGAAGGACATAGACGATGTCAGCTAACAGGTTCATCAGAATGAAGCCGATTGCCGTGCAAAGCACGACGCCCTGGACGACCGCGTAGTCGCGGTTGAAGACGGCATCGACGATGAGTTTGCCAAAGCCTGGAATGGTGAAGATCTGTTCGGTCAATACCGCACCTGCAAGCAATTCGCCGAAGAGCAGTGCACTCAGCGTGACGATCGGCAGGACGGCGTTGCGAAAGCTGTGTTCAAGCACGACGGAGCGCTCGGAAAGCCCCTTCGCCCGGGCGGTGCGGACGTAATCGGCGCTGAGTACGCTCAACATCGCAGAGCGGGTGTGACGCATCAGCGTGACGGCGAGTGCGTTGCCAAGTACAAAGGATGGCATCAACATCGTTTCAATCGAGCGTAGCGGGTTGCTGAAGAAGGGTTCGTAACCGGAGGCGGGAAGCCAGCCGAGCTTCACCGAGACCAGCAGGATCAGCATGATGCCGAGCCAGAAATTCGGGATCGAGAGACCTGAAAGTGCGATGAGATTTGCGAGGTAGTCGAAGGCCGTATTCTTCTTGACCGCGGCTAAAATCCCCATCGGCACGCCGATGGCGAAAGCGAAAATCATCGACATGATCGCGAGCTGGATGGTGACCGGCAGCTTTTCCGCCACAAGTTCAACAACCGGCTGGTTGGTACGCAGCGATATGCCAAGATCGCCCTTCAGAACCGAGCCGAGCCACGAGACGTACTGATAGGGTACCGGATCGTTCAGCCGATATTTTTCGCGCAGGTATTCGATCACCTGCGGATCGCGCTCCTCGCCTGCCATGGCGAGAATGGGGTCGCCCGGCAAAAGCTTCTGCAGCGAGAAGACGAAGATCGAGATGATCAGCAGCGTCGGAATGGCGACCAGAAGCCGCTTGGTAATGTAGGTGTACATGAGCAGGTCCTGACACGGCACCGGGAGCATGGCGGATACTGGTCCGCCATGCGGGTCTGTTTGGATCAGCCGGCTTTCTTCACGCCGGCGAGGCGGATCATGCCGTCCGGCGAGGGGACGAAGCCGGTAATGTTTTTATGCAGCGCCCAGATCCAGGACTGGTGGCCGAGATAGATGATCGGCAGGTCCTCGTTGAGAATTGCTGCGGCGGCGTCATACTTCTGCTTGCGCACTGCATCGTCGGTCGAGGCGCGGGCCTCATTCAGCAGCTTGTCGACTTCAGGGTTGCAATATTTGGTATCGTTGATTCCGCCCTTGCAGGTGATGAACTGATGGATGTTACCGTCGGGATCGACGCGGCCGGACCAGTCGGAGCGGCTGAGCTGGTAGTTGCCTGCCGTCTGCTCGGACAGAAGGGTCGCAAACTCCGTCGATTTCAGACTGACGTCGAACCCTGCCTCGGCGACCATCGACTGGACGATCTGCATCATCTGCGCTGCGACCGGATTGTTTGGGATCTGCATTTCTACGGGCACGCGATCGAAGCCGGCTTCCTTCACGAGCGCTTTCGCCTTGTCGAGATCGCGGACAGGCACTGGAATGTCCTTGTCGAACCACGGGCTATTGGGTGGGAACGGCTGATTGCCACCCACGGCAGTGCCTTCGTAGACGATCTGGTTCAGCGCCTCGCGGTCGATCGCAAGCGAAAAGGCCTGCCGCAGTCGCTTGTCCTTGCCGAACGGATTGTCGGCGCGCGGGCCGTTGGCGATGTTCGCATAAAGCGCCATGTAGCCGATATTGACCACGTCCGCGTAGGTCAGGCTCGCATCCTCCTTGACCGAAGCTGCGTCGGTGGCGGCCAGTCGCTCGATCATGTCGAGGTCGCCAGAACGAAGGTTGGCAAGGCGTACGGTCGTATCAGGGATCGGCAGGTAGGTGACCTTGTCGATGAAGACATTGTCCTTGTTCCAGTAATCCTTGAACTTCTCGAGCACGATGCGGTCCTGCTGCACGCGTTCGACGAACTTGAAGGGTCCGGCACAGACCGGCTGACTGCCGAAATTCGCGCCGAGTTCCTTTGCCGCCTTTGGCGAGACAATCATGCCGGCTCTGTCTGAAAGCTGGGCAAGCAAGGTGACGTCCGGGCTCTTCAGCGTGAATTTCACTTCATAGGGTGTGACTGCTTCGACTTTTTCAACAGAGGCGAGCTCGCTCTTGCGGCGCGATTCAGGCAACGTCATGTTGCGCTCAATCGTGGCGACGACGGCTTCGGCATCAAGCGGCGTGTCGTCATGGAATTTTACACCTTCGCGCAGCTTCATGGTCAGCAGCTTACCGTCGCCAGACCACTTCCACTCGGTCGCAAGCTGCGGCACGATTTTCAGGTCGGGTGTAACATCGACCAGCTTGTCGCACATTGCCGTGTAGACGATGCGGCCCACGAAGGTGCGTGACTGTGCGGGGTCAAGCACGTCGGCATCATCCTGCAGACCGATTTTTAGTTCGGCAGCGAAAGCGGGCAGCGCAATCAGCGCGCCCGAAAGAAGGGTCGTCACGAATCTGGCGATCGTCATGCCATTCTCCTCTGTCGTTCTTTGCTTCTTCAGGGGCAGTGTCTGCCTCTCAGCGTCCGGCTCGCTTAGGCGAGTTCTTGTTTTGTCTTCGGTTCGTGGTGGTCTAGCGAGGTAATGCGGATCAGGCTTTCCTGGAGCGTGAAGAGATGTTGGCGCATGGCTTCGCCCGCCTTGGCAGGGTCGCGGGCAGCAATCGCCTCGATGATTGCGGTATGCTGGCCGTAAGTGACCGTGCGCGTCTTGCTGGCGCTTCGGGCGCGCTCGCGAATCGTCTGCCAGGCCTCGTCCTGACGCACCCTGTTGATGACATCAAAGATCGCCAGGAAAAGTTGGTTGCCGGCGCACTGGGCGATCTGCCGATGCAGTGCGCCGTCCCAGAGTTCGCGGCCGTCGGCATCGGTGCTTTCGTAGATCTTCTTGACGAGCTCATACATGCGCTCGATATCGGCGGCCTTGGCGCGCATGGCGGCAAGCTGGGCCAGCTGCGGCTCAACGCGCAAACGCACTTCCATGACTTCCATCAGGTCGGTCCCGGCGACGATCGAACCGACATGCTCGCTCCAGCCATCGGGACGTCGCCCGGCAAAGGTGCCCGAACCCTGACGCCGCCAGATTAGCCCCTCGGCTTCCAGGACCTCCAGTGCACGGCGCACAGCGCGGCGGCTAACGCCAAAGGTTTGCGAAAGCGCGCGCTCCGTCGGCAGCTTGCCGTCCGCATCCAGTCCGTCGGAACGCAGCAGCGTCCGGAGCTTGTCCAGTGCAAGGTTTGAGTTCCCGGCGGCTTCGTCCATTGGCAAATGGTCCGTACCAATTGATTATTGGTTCAATCCAGACCAAATTGGCCGACGCGTCAAGCGAATTTTTGGGCAGATTCTGCAATGCACAAAGTTTGAGCGATTTGGTGCGCGGCGCACGCTATTTGGTGGTCCTGCGCTTGGATATGGCGCCAAATCAGGCTTCTATATAGACGGGATTGCTGAGCGCGCGGCGGATCGGCTGGCTGTGGATATCGGAACCGCGAAGCTGCCATGGCAGGCTCCTGCCAGATATCGCCGCTGTGAATTCCGATAAAAGCCGCGCGCGGCTCGCCTCGGCGATGACTTCGGCGCGCAGAAAGGTCTTCGGCCTACCGGAAAAGCGGCCCGTCCAAGCATCGTCCTCAATCGGTTGATCGACAAGCACGCCGGTGGCGTCCAGAAACACGAGGCGATCGCCTTTTGCACCACCCACTTCGGCTTCAGCAAAAACCGGACCGGACACTGTTTCGCCCATCGGCTTACCGTTGACGGTAAGAGCCAGGTGAGGGCCGGATGGACTCTCGGTAACGTAGCCGTGGCCGGCCTTCATGGCGGCAAGGATTGCCTCTTCGGAGAGTTCTTCAAGCCAAAGGACGGTCGTCGGGCGTGCAAGTGCAAGCGGACCCTCCGGCATCAGGCGTGCGGGCTGGTGGAAATCGCTGCCGCCGATGGCAGAAATCTTCAGGCCGGAAGAAAGGCGCTGCTGATAGCGTTCGAGCGATATCCAGTTCCAAGCCATCCAGTTGGATTGCCAGACCTCCATGCAGTCGGTCTCCGGAAGCTCGTAGTCCCAAGGGATCGTCGGCTTGTCATGGTTGATGGACAGAAGGCCTCCGCGCTCATGCACCAGACGCGCAAGTGTATGGGCGTCCCCTGGCTTCGTCATGCGGAAATCGATCCAGTCGTCGACGCCGAAGACATTGGCGTGGCCGGCGCCGGTCGTCACTTCCATGGCGCGAACGAAGACGAGGTCGGCTGAGGAGTTCGGATGAAAATAGCGCCGCTGGGCGATCGTGTTGTGGTCGGCGATCGCAAGGAAATCGAGATCGGCCTGTTTTGCTGCTTCATGCAGTAGGTCCGGGGAGCCGGCGGCATCGGAATGGTAGGTATGGCAATGAAGATCGCCACGATGCCAGCCGGCGCCCTTGCGCACCGGGAACGTACGGGATGGAGGCGGTTCCAGTTTGCGCTTCGCCCTGTCGTAATCGATCGTGAGGAAGACATCGGCACCTTCCGCCGGAACCTTGTAAAGGCCGAGCATCACCTGCCAGCGACCCGCTGGCATCTCGCCATGGAGATAGCCGGGCGTGGCATCGTCCGTCGCAACGAAGAAGCGATCGCGCGCTCCGCCGCTCCAGCCTCTGAAGCCGGCGGTGGATGGATAGTCGGTGGCGCGCGGATCAAGCAGGCCGAGGTCGACAATGCAATTCTCGGCCTTGGCATAGCGCATTGCCACGTCGATCCGCGTCGTCCCTACGGGAACGTCGAAGGCTACGTAGAAATAGGGGTTGTCAACCTGATCGGCGCGGGAGACATGGACGGCGATTTCGCGCATTCGATGCCTGCCTACTCGCCAATGACGGGAATGCGTGCACCGGTGGCGTCGAAAAGTGTCACATGCGCTGCATCGAAGGAAAGCGCCACGCGGTTGTCGACCTTGATTTCGTCGTCGGTGAAGATGCGGGCCGTCACGCGTCCTGAGTCCTGTCGCTCCATCGTCACCAGGCTTTCCGGCCCCATGTTTTCATTCGCAAAGAGCATGCCGGAAATGACATTCGCATCATCCGGGCGTGCGATGCGCAGATGCTCGGGGCGGATGCCCAGTGTCATCGTTTTTGCGTCTGCCGCACGTGCGATGGCCGCGGAGACCGCAAGGCGTTCAAGCGTCAGCCCTTCGGCACGAAGCTGCAGCCTGTCTTCTGCGACCATGGCTTCGACTGGAACGAGGTTCATTGGCGGATTGCCGACGAAATTCGCGACAAATGTGGTTGCCGGGCGGCGGTAGATTTCGATCGGCGGGGCAAATTGCACGATACGCCCCTTGTCCATGACCGCGATGCGGGTCGCAAGCGCCATGGCCTCGGCCTGATCGTGGGTGACGTAGACGGCCGTCATACCCATGTCGCGCTGCAGATGATTGAGGAAGCCGCGGGCCTCGAGGCGGAGCTTGGCGTCGAGGTTCGAGAGCGGCTCGTCGAAAAGATAGACCTGGCTTGGATAGACAAGAGCGCGGGCAAGCGAGGTGCGCTGCTGTTGCCCACCGGAAATCTGGCTCGGCAAGCGCTTGAGGAGATCGCCGATCTTAAGCACGTCGGCGACTTCCTTGGCCCGTGCATGACGCTTGTCTTCCGCCTCGCCGCGGACCTTCAACGGATAGGCGATGTTGTCGGCAAGGTTCATGTGCGGATAAAGGGCATAGTCCTGGAAGACCATCGAAATCTTCCGGTCCTTTGGGTGGAGAAAGGTGACGTCCTTGCCGCCGATCAGCACCTTGCCGGAGGTCGGCGTTTCCAGGCCGGCGATCATGCGCAAGCTGGTGGTCTTGCCGCAGCCTGAAGGCCCGAGCAGGCAGACGAATTCGCCGTCGGCGATCGAAAAGCTGATGTCGGGCACGGCGTTGAAGGCGCCGAAGCTCTTGGAGACGTTCTGGAATTCGACAGAGGCCATGAGACTGATCTTCCGATTACGACTTGATGCCACCGAAGAACCGGAAGCCGAACTTCCAGTTTACGAAGAGGTAGAGCACGATGACCGGCAGCGAATAGAGAAGAGAATAGGCGGCAAGCAATGTGACAATCGGCGTGCCGGCTTCGGAATAAAACGAGTAGATCGCCACGGAGGCGGGCATCAGACTGTCGCTCCGCAGCAGGATGAAGGGGATGAGAAAACTGCCCCAGATATTCACGAAGGCCCAGACGACGACCACGACAATCCCGGGCCGGATGACGGGCAACGCCACGTCGAAGAAGGCCTGAAGCGGCGATGCGCCGGCGACCATGGCGCTCTCTTCGTAAGAGCGAGGGATTGCGTCGATGAAATCACGCAGGATGAACATCGCTGTCGGCAGCAGCCCGCCCGCAAAGACAAGGATGACAGCAAGATGCGTGTCGATGAGACCCGCCGCCGATATGATCAGGAAGATCGGCACCATTGCCGCCGAACCTGACACCACGGAAGAAAAGAGTAGCAGGATATATGTGACCGCGCCCTTGCCCGGGACTGAGGAGCGGGAGAGCGCATAGGCTGCGAGCGTTGCGGCAGTGCCGACGAAGACGACGCCGCCGAAGGCCTGGACGAGACTGTTGAACAGCGCCTGCATGGCGAAGCTGTTTTGGAAGACGGTTGCGAAATTCGCCAGCGTGAACGGCTTGGGGATGGCAAGGCCGAGCTCGGCGCGCGCGTTGAACGGCGCAAAGGCGAACCAGACGAGCGGTAGCGCGAAAATGGCCCCGAGCAGCGCGGCAACAGCCGAAAAGCCCAAGCGCCGCACATAGACTGCGCGCGCTATCTGCATCACTCGGCCTCCGCCGTCTTCTTGCGGGCGATACGCAGATAAGCGAGTGCGAATACCAGATTGATGAGCATGATGACGACGCCTACGGCGGCACCCTTGCCGAATTCGAAATCCTTGAAGGCGATCCGGTAGGTATAGATGGAAAGAATTTCGGTGCGGTAGGATGGCCCCCCGTTTGTCAGCAGGAAGGGCGTGAAGACGTTGAAGGTCCACATGGTAATCAGGATGAGGTCGGTAACAACATGGCCGCGGATCAGCGGCAGGGCGATATCGCGCAGCTTCTGCCAGGAGGTTGCGCCGGCGACATCGGCGGCCTGGAAATAGCTTGGCGGGATCGATTGGAAAGCCGAGTTGAAAAGCATCATCGAGAAGGCGGCGCCGCGCCATGTGTTGAAGAAAACGATCACCCAGAATGGCTGCTGCAGCAGCCAATCTCCCGGCGGCAGGCCGAGACTGCGCATGATCATGTTCAGCGTGCCGTTGTCATAGTCGAGGAAGGCAAACCAGGCAAAACCGATCACCACTTCCGGAAGGATCCAGGCCGCAATCACGGTCGTCTGCAGAAAGGCTTTGACGGACGGTGAGACGGACTGGCTGAGCCAGGCAAGCACGAGGCCGAGCAGCGCCTGGCCGACGAGTGCCGACAGCAACACGAACTGAATCGTCAGGACCAATGAAAAGCCGAACTGGCCGCGTGTGAAGAAGGTCGCCGGATTAAAAAGCGCGACGTAGTTCTGCAAACCGACGAAATCCGGATCGAGCGCCGTTCGTCCGAGCAGCGTCCGGTTCGTGAAGGAAACGAAGATTACCCAGAAGAAGGGGATGATGACGAAGACGCCGACCAGTGCGGCGGCGGGTGCCAAAAAAACTGCGCCCGCGCGCGTGGAAAGCAGGGAGAACTTCTTCATGCTTGAAAACCCGATGACGGTTTGCGGCGTCCGCTTGATTGGACCCGGCCGTAAATCCGGCCGGGTCCAGTTCCGACCGGTCAGAGACGGCTGACGGTGTTTTCTTCGCCGACGATGGCGACAATGGCGGCCTTGTACTGGGCCATCGCGTCTTCAGGCGACATTTCGCCGGAGACGACGCTTTCCGTCATGCGCTGTATCTCCGTGGACACCTTATTGTAATTGGCGTCGTTGGGACGCGCCGTCGTGATCGGCAGCAGCGTTTTTGCCGTTTCCGTCAGGAACGGCGAGTTCGGGATTGCGACGTCGTCACGGATACGGATCGCCGGCTGGATCTCTTGGAACGCTGTCAACTGCTCCTGACTGTTCATGAAGGAGAGCAGTTCCCAGGACTCCTTCGGCGCATCCGTATGCGGGTTGATGACGAAGCCCGTTCCGCCGGAGATGGTGACGAAATCCTGGCCGCGCAGGCCCTTGCCCGGCTGTGCGGCCGGCATCTTCTTCCAGGTCATGACCTTGTCGCGGTCGGCGACGGCAAATTCGGCCCCCGGTGCCGTCACGGAGCGGTAGAACCAGTCTCCTTCGACGAGCATCGCCGTCTTGCCGTCGCGGAAATTTGCAAAGGTACGGTTGCGGCCGTCTGCCAAGAGCTGGGCGCGCTGATCGCCAAGTTTGTCGTCAACATAGATGGTCTTGTAAAGCCTCAGCGTATCGAGAATGCCTTGGCTGGCGACGATGTACTTTCCATTTTCGTCGGTGACCTGCTCGCCGGTGCCAAGAAGCGCCATCCAATAACCTTGCATGGTCGTTGCTTCGCCCATGGAAACGCCGGCATTCAGCTGCAGTGGAAAGGAATCTGGATCGGCAGCCTTGATCTTGCGTGCAGCGTCAAGCAGTTCGCCCCAGGATTTCGGCTGCCAGCTTTCTGCATCAAGACCGGCTTTCTGGAAGAGATCCCTGCGCACAAAGATCATGCGTGCATCGGTGCCGAGCGCAATTCCGTAAGGCTTGCCCTGGTAGCTCATCAGAGCCTTGGTGCCATCGGCGATATGGCTCCAGCCATCCCAACTGGCTACGTCCGGACCTGCTATTTCTTCAAGCGGCTTTAATAGCCCGCCCTGAACGAAACTCGGAATGAGGAAGCCGTCGAAAGCTGAAATGTCCGGACCGGCGCCGGTCGAGAAGTCGAGCGCCAGTTGCTGCGTCAACTGTTCATCTTCGCCGCCGAATTGGGTCAGCTTGACAGTAACGTCCTTGCCTTGCGTCTTCATCTTTTCGGTGAAGGCCGGGATGATTTTCTTTTGGATCCATTCGGCCGTACCGCTGTTCACGCCGCCGACGACGCAGCGGCAGGTGATGTCGAGATCGGTGGCTATGGCAGAGCCCGACAGGGCCACTGCCGCCGAAACGCCAAGCAATAAAGACTGTATGCCCTTGCGCATTGCAATTCCTCCCTAGGATTTGGCCCGGTTGTCGACCAGACGCTTTTCGGTTCGGTGCATCGGAACGGACCGGATCCTCCTCCAAGCCACGCCCCACCTCATCCAGCCATCAGAATGAACACGCTTTCATTTTTGTCAACACTGCGGTTGCGCACGCTGGAATATTCGATGGACGAAAGACGGAAAAGGCAGCAGAGCTGCGCATTCCCGTGAAAACTGCATCGTCGCGCTTGACGATTTGCCGCTCTCAAGTGCACGATGAATGAACACGTTTTCAATTCCAGCGCCAGTTATCTTCATGAATGAACGCAGCGACAAAAAAATGGCACGTGCGACCGCTGATCTAGTAGCGCGTGAAGCCAATGTTTCGCGGGTTGCCGTTTCGCGCGCGTTCAACCCCAATGCATCTTTGAAGCCGGAAAAGCGCGACCGCATTCTGCAGATTGCTCGGGAGTTGAACTATACGCCGGATATGGCGGCGCGCTCGCTCGTCACGAGACGATCGCATCTTGTCGGCATGATCGTGCCCGACGTGTGCAGTCCCTGGGAAAGCCAGGAAATCGATGCACTGACGACGGCCTTGCAAGCGGAGGGTTTTGCCACTTTGCTGTTCAAGGCGAAGGCCGATTTGAGCATGGACCAGACCTTGCTCACCTATATGCGCGGTTTCAATCCGGATTCGGTCATTGCCTTTACGGAGAACGTGGAGCCGGACGTGCTTTGCGGATTTCTCGATCGCGCAGTGCCGATCTACATCATTTATGATGATGCAGAAGAGTTTGGCAAAAAGCCGTCTGCCAGCCTCTACGACCGGTTGGTCGTGCGGCAGAAAGAGGGCATCGAGCAGGCCGTTGCGTTGTTGCAGGGTTATGGCGCCCGCCGCGTTGCCTATCTTGGCGGAAAGCCGCAATCGCTGGCCAATACCGAGCGTGAACGCATCATCACGCAGGTTCTTGTAGGGCGCGGCATGGCGCCGCCGATCGTCGTGCCTGGCGACTACACCTACGATACCGCCTATCGCGCGACGGTGGACCTCTTCCGTGTCGGCGATGGAGCCGATGCCATCTTTGCCTCCAACGACGTCGGCGCGTTCGGCGCAATCGATGCGTTGCGTCACGAGCTTTCCTTGTCGGTGCCGGGCGATGTCAAGATCGTCGGCTTCGACGACATCCCGCAATCGCATTGGAAGAGCTACAACCTCACCACCGTCCGGATCGATCTGACAGATCGGGTCCGGGCGCTCGTCCGGCTGATCCTCAAGCGGCTCAAGACACCCGACGCCGGACGCTTGATCGAGACGCTGAGCACCCGTCTCGTCGTGCGCGGCACGGTTGGCTGAATGGAACGTTCATGACGCAAAAGCGTGTGCATCTGGTCTTCAAGACCCATCTCGACATCGGTTTCACCGACCATGCGGAAAAGGTCCGCCGCCAGTATCACGAGCGCTTCATTCCGCAGGCGATCGAGACGGGCGACCATTTTTACGCGGAAGATCCAGGCGATCCGAAGTTCATCTGGACCACCGGTGCCTGGTTGATTTGGGACTATCTGAATTCGTGCCGGCCGGAAGAGGTGGCGAAACTGGAGCGGGCAATCGAACGCGGTCTCATCCGTTGGCACGGCCTGCCATTCACCACGCATACGGAGTTGATGTCGCCCGATCTTTTCCGGGCCGGTCTTTCCTACTCGCAGGAATTGGATCGGCGTTTCTGCAAGAAGACGATTGCAGCGAAGATGACGGACGTGCCGGGACACACACTCGGCATGGTGCCGCTGCTTGCCGAAGCCGGCATTCGTTTCCTGCATCTCGGCGTCAACACTGCTTCGCCGCCGCCGCAGGTGCCTGATATCTTTCGCTGGCGCGCGCCCGGCGGCGAAGAGATCGTTGTGATGTATCAGCGTTCCTATGGCGAAACATACTTCCCGGACGGTGTTTCCGAGGGTTTGGGCTTTGCGCACACGAGCGATAATATTGGCCCGCAAAGCGTGGCGCAGACAGCCGATGTCTACCGGCAAATGCACCAGCGTGATCCCGATGCGATTATCCGTGCAGCGACGCTTGAGGACTACGGGGCGCTTCTTTGGGAAAAACGCGAACGCTTTCCCCGTATGGAGCTCGAGCTCGGTGACAGCTGGATTCACGGCATTGCCAGCGATCCGCAGAAAACCGCGCAGTTTCTCGCGTTGCAGCGGCTCTATGACCGTTTTGCAGCTGAGGGCCTGAATTCCGCCCGGCTCGCATTCGGCCGCAAGCTTACTCTGGTTGCGGAACATACCTGTGGCGTCGACATCAAATCCTATCTCCGAGACGACCAGGCCTGGTCCCGCGAGGATTTCGAAACAGCCCGGGCGAGCGACTACCGGTTTGCCTATGCCGAAGCCTCCTGGAATGAGCAGCGCTCCTATCTTGATGAAGCCGTACGGCAGCTGGATGGCGCCGATGCCAGGGCCGCAAAGGCCGCTCTTGCCGAGCTTTCCGCGCCCGTCATGATCTCGGTGGGCGAGCGCCAGCAGCGCCTTTCGGCCGGCGGTTGGGCCATTGATCTCGATCCTGTAACCGGCGACATTTCCGCTCTTACGGTGCCTACCGGCAGGACGATTGCCGGTCGCAGCGGATCGCTGATTGCCTATCGATACGAGAGCTATGACGCCAGCGATGTCGGCCGGCATATGGATACATATCTTACGCATCGTCAGGAATGGGCGATCCTCGATCACGACAAGCCGGGGCTTGCCAGGTCCGGTGCTGCGCTGTCGAGAACCTACATGCCTGCCTTGAAGGCAGCTGGTCGAGCAGGGGTGCTGCTTGCTATGCCCGATGAAGCGGTCAGCCGATACGGCGCGCCGGAGTATGTTATGCTGCAATTTTTAGCGCACGGCGATGTCCTTGAGTTTCGGGTGACGATGCATTCAAAAGCGGCGAACCGCATGCCGGAGGCAAGCTTTCTTTCCTTCACACCGCAAGCAAGGGCCGAATGGAGCTTGCGCAAGATGGGGCTCTGGCACAAAAGCGGCGATATTGCTCGAGGCGGCGGCGCTCAACTCCAGGCTGTTAGCGGCGTTCGTGGCGACATGAATGGGACTGTGCTGTCCATCCAACCATTCGACACGCCGCTCGTCGCACCGCAAAGCTGGGATTTTATGACTTTTTGCAAAGCGTTACCTGACTTTGCCGACGGCGTGCGCTTCAACCTGCACAACAATAAATGGGGTACGAACTTCCCCATGTGGTGGGAAGGCGACTTTTCGGCGCGCTACCGACTCAGTGTCACCTAAGAAGCAAGCCTCCTGGTTGCGCACATTTGCCGCTCTCAGGCGGCCCTTCTCTATTCGCTTTTCCATCGTGCGATTTTCCGTTTGCCCGGAGTCAGATACTAATATACTACTTCCGCCGAAGGCCTGCGGGAGGGCAATCGGTGCAAGTCAGTCGGTATTTCAAACTGCGATTTGACAAAATGCGTGGCCAATGAGCGAAGCGCGCAAGAAGCGTTCCTTGGCGGGCGTAACCCAACTTTCCCACCAGCGTGCCACAGCTCCCCGCGCCGCAACCCTGGTCTACGATGTTTTGCGCGACGACATCCTCTCGCTTCGGCGCAAGCCCATGGACTTGTTGAGCGAGAAGGAGTTGGAGGCGCACTTCGGCGTCAGCCGAACGCCGATCCGCGAGGCGATCTTACGTCTTTGCGACGATGGCCTCGTTGATATCTTTCCCCAATCCGGCACGTTCGTCTCGCGCATTCCGCGCCGCGCGCTCTATGAAGCCATCCTTGTGCGCAAAGCCCTCGAGATAACCACCGTCGGCCATGCCGTGGACAAGATGACGCCCGCCGGCATCCGTCTGCTCGATCGCAATCTCGACGATCTTGGCGCCTGCCTTCGCAATGGCGAGGTGACGGCATTCCACCGGCTTGATATCGACTTCCACAAACTGATCAGCGATATCGCCGGCTTTTCCGGCATCTGGGCAATCATCGAGCAGGTCAAGGTGCACAGCGACCGTTACCGCCTCCTGACGTTGCCGCAGGATGGCCGTCTCGCCCGCGTCATCGAGGAGCATTCGACCGTCATCGACTGCATGCGCAAGGGCGACAAGAAGGGTGCCGTCGAGGCCATGGACCTCCATCTCGGCAGACTTCTGCACGAGGTCGAAAGGGCCGAAATCTGGGACCCGAATTACTTTATCGAGGATGCGAAAAAACCTATGGTATGCACTGAAAAGAAAGGACATTTTCAATGAAAGTCGACGTAAGACACGCTTCCCATCCCGAGGCCGTCCGCGCCTACGACACGGACACACTGCGACGCCACTTTCTTGTCGACACCGTCTTCGAAGGTGGCGAAATCAGGCTTACCTATTCGCATTACGACCGCATGGTGATCGGTGGCGCAATGCCGCTCGGCGCCGCACTCACGTTGTCGGCGCCAAAGGCAATCGGCCAGGAAACCTTCCTTGCCGAACGCGAGCTCGGTGCGCTGAACATCGGGGCAGCAGGCCGCGTCCTGATCGACGGCAAGGCGTACGATATCGCGAAATACGATTGCCTATATATCGGCAAGGGCGCGGTGGACATCCGCTTCGAAAGTGCTGATGCCGGTAATCCCGCCAAGTTCTACCTCGTCTCGACGCCGGCACATCAACCGCATCCCACGGTGCTCTTGACGCGCGAACAGGCTCGGCATCTAACGTTTGGCGAAGCGGCAACTGCCAACAAGCGATCAATCTTCCAGTTCATCCATCCCGAGGTCTGCCAGTCCTGCCAGCTCACCATGGGACTGACGATGCTGGAGCCGGGCAGCATCTGGAACACCATGCCGAGCCACATCCATGACCGGCGCATGGAAGCCTACCTATACTTCGATCTCGATACCGATCAGCGCGTCTTCCATTTCATGGGCGAACCGCAGGAGACCCGGCACATGCTGGTCGCAAACGAGCAGGCGATCATCTCGCCTCCGTGGTCGATCCATTCGGGTGCTGGCACCAAGAATTACAGCTTCATCTGGGCGATGGCCGGTGACAACAAGAGCTTCACCGACATGGATCAGATCGCGATCGCAGATTTAAGGTAAGTCCAATGGCAAATCCATTTGATCTTTCCGGTCGCGTGGCCATTGTCACGGGCGCCAATACTGGCATAGGGCAGGGCATTGCGATGGCGCTTGCGGAAGCAGGTGCCTCGATTGCCGCCGTCGGCCGCTCGTCTATGGATGAAACCGAGGCGATGGTCACGGAGGCTGGGGCACGCTTCCATGCCATCAAGGCCGATCTTGGCACGATCGCGCCGGTAAAGCGTATCGTCGCCGAAACGCTCTCGGCCTTCGGTGCACTCGACATCCTCGTCAACAATGCCGGTATCATTCGCCGCGCCGATGCGATCGACTTCACCGAGGAAGACTGGGACGCCGTCATCGACACCAATCTCAAAACGGCCTTCTTCCTATCTCAGGCCGCTGGCCGCCACATGATCGAAAAGGGCAGGGGCAAGATTATCAACATCGCCTCGCTGCTGTCCTTCCAAGGCGGCATCCGGATTCCGTCCTACACGGCCTCGAAGAGCGGCCTTGCCGGCGTCACGAGGCTGCTTGCCTGCGAATGGGCAGGCAAAGGCGTCAACGTCAACGCCATCGCGCCCGGCTACTTTGTCACCAACAACACGACGGCGCTCCGCGAAGATCCGGACCGCAGTACCGCCATTCTGGCACGCATCCCGGCAGGGCGGTGGGGAGTGCCCGCCGAACTCGGCGGTGCGGCGGTGTTTCTCGCCTCATCGGCGTCCGACTACGTCCACGGCACCGTCCTGCCGGTCGACGGCGGGTGGCTGGCTCGCTGACTGCAAAGGAGGGTGACTTGAGCCGCTCGTCTTGACACCGGCGACACCCGACCTTAACCTTTGAACATTCACCAGGGGGGTCCCGGCAAGGGGCTGAGATACTGCTGTCGCGCGCAGTGACCCGTTGAACCTGATCCAGTTCATACTGGCGTAGGGACGGTGCGAGCGCTCGAAAGGCTTGGAATTCACGCGTGGAATCCATGCCGGCGTCTTTCCATCATTCCGGCTGAGGACTGGGTCTCCAATCACAACTTGGAGCCTCAAACCATGAATATTGCCGCAAAGACCATTACCCCGAGCGTTACCACCGGCCCTTTGCCGGCATCCCGCAAAGTTTACGTTGCGGGAGATATCCATCCCGGCATTCGCGTGCCTATGCGCGAGATCAGCGTTCATCCGACCGCAGGCGAGCCGCCAGTCGCGGTCTATGATTCGTCTGGCCCCTATACGGTCGAGGGGGCCGATATTCGCATCGAAGAGGGCTTGCCTCAGCTTCGGCGCGACTGGGTGCTGGCCCGCGGCGACGTCGAGGCCTATCAGGGTCGCCACGTGCGCCCGGAAGACAATGGTTTTGCCAGCGGTGAGCGGCTGACGCCCGAATTTCCCGGCCAGCGCCAGCCGCTGCGGGCCAAGAACGGCAGGGCCGTCACCCAGCTTGCCTATGCGCGTGCCGGCATCATCACGCCGGAAATGGAATTCATCGCCATCCGCGAAAATCTCGGCCGAAAGGCACAATGCGAGGCCATGGTTCGCGACGGCGAAAGCTTCGGTGCCCATATCCCCGACTATGTCACACCTGAATTCGTCCGGCAGGAAGTGGCCTCAGGCCGCGCGATCATCCCCGCCAACATCAATCATCCAGAGGCCGAACCGATGATCATCGGCCGCAACTTCCTGGTGAAGATCAACGCCAATATCGGCAATTCCGCCGTCACCTCGTCGATGGCCGAAGAGGTCGAAAAGATGGTTTGGGCGGCGCGCTGGGGTGCCGATACGGTCATGGACCTTTCGACCGGCCGCAACATCCACAATATCCGCGAATGGATCATCCGCAATTCGCCATTGCCGATCGGCACCGTGCCGCTCTACCAGGCGCTGGAAAAGGTCGAAGGCATTGCCGAGAACCTGACATGGGAGGTTTATCGTGACACGCTGATCGAACAGGCGGAACAGGGTGTCGACTATTTCACCATTCATGCCGGCGTGCGGCTCCACTATATCCCGCTGACCGTCAACCGGGTGACCGGAATCGTCTCGCGCGGCGGCTCGATCATGGCGAAGTGGTGTCTGCATCACCACCGTGAGAGCTTTCTTTACGAGCATTTCGAGGAGATCTGCGATATCTGCCGCGCCTATGACGTCTCCTTCTCGCTCGGCGACGGCCTGCGGCCGGGCTCGATTGCCGATGCCAATGACGCAGCGCAGTTCGCCGAGCTCGAAACCCTTGGCGAACTGACGAAGATTGCCTGGGCGAAGGACTGCCAGGTGATGATCGAAGGGCCAGGCCATGTTCCGATGCACAAGATCAAGGAAAACATGGACAAGCAGCTTGCCGTCTGCGGCGAGGCGCCCTTCTACACGCTCGGCCCTCTGACGACGGATATCGCACCCGGCTACGACCATATTACCTCAGGCATAGGGGCTGCGATGATCGGTTGGTTCGGGACGGCCATGCTTTGCTATGTCACGCCAAAGGAGCATCTGGGGTTGCCCGATCGGAATGATGTCAAGATCGGGGTCATCACCTACAAAATCGCAGCGCATGCCGCCGACCTCGCCAAGGGACATCCGGCCGCGCGTCTTCGCGACGATGCACTGTCACGCGCCCGCTTCGAGTTCCGCTGGGAGGATCAGTTCAATCTCTCCCTGGACCCGGAAACAGCCCGCAGCTTCCATGACGAAACGCTGCCGAAAGAGGCGCACAAGGTCGCGCATTTCTGCTCGATGTGCGGCCCGAAATTCTGCTCCATGCGAATTTCGCACGACATTCGCGCCGAGGCGCAGAAGGAGGGCTTGGATGCGATGGCGGCAAAATTCCGCGAGGGCGGCGATCTCTACGTTCCGGTCGAAGCGCTTCAGCATTCGGGCGACTGAGATGCGCGTGCTTGTCAAAGGGGCCGGCGTTGCCGGCCTCTCGGTTGCCCATGCGCTTCACGCCGGCGGTGCTGGTGTGACGGTCGTGGATCCGAATGAGGGTTTCAGGGGTGCCGCATCCTGGTTTGCCGGCGGGATGCTGGCGCCTTGGTGCGAGCGGGAAAGTGCTGGCGAGGCTGTGCTTCTACAGGGCCTCGATGCCGCCGACCGGTGGGAGGTAATGGTGCCGGGAGAAGTGCGACGCAATGGTACGCTCGTGGTCGCGCCGGCCCGCGATCTTGGTGAACTGCAACGCTTCGCCAGCCGCACGACCGGTTGCGAATGGCTCGATGGGAAGGCCATTGCTGGGCTGGAACCCGCCCTTGCCGGGCGCTTCCGGCAAGGCCTGTTCTTTCCTCGCGAAGCCCATCTTGATCCCCGCCGGACGCTCGCAAGGTTGAGGGAGAGGCTTGCAACGCAGGGCGTGTCGTTCGTTCGAGATGCCGACGAGGGCAGCTTCGACGACTGTGTCGACTGCACGGGTGCGGCGCAGATTGGCAAGGCCGGCGGGCTGCGCGGCGTTCGCGGCGAGATGCTCTATCTCAAGACCTGGGAGGTGGACCTTGCCCGCCCGGTTCGCCTGCTGCATCCGCGCATCCCGCTCTACATCGTCCCCCGCGGCGACGGGCTTTTCATGCTCGGTGCCACGATGATCGAAACCGATTTCGACGGGCCGATTTCGGCACGCTCGTTGCTGGAACTGCTGAATGCCGCCTACGCGCTTCATCCGGCCTTTGCGGACGCAACCGTCGTCGAGACCGGGGCCGGAATCCGCCCCGCCTTCGCCGACAACTTTCCCCGCGCCGCCCGCGACGCGAACACAGTATTCGTCAACGGCTTGTATCGTCACGGTTTTTTGCTGGCACCGGCAATGGCGGCGGAAGCTGCGGAGCTTGTATTCGGCAAACTCCAACAAGTAAGCCAACAAGAAGGTATGTTTTCATGAGACTGATCATCAATGGCGAAGCTCAGAATATCTGTGCCAAGACGCTTTCCGAGCTGCTGAGGCTGATGGACTACGAAGGCGAGTGGCTCGCGACCGCCGTCAACGGCGAGCTCGTCCACCGGGAGGATCGGGCTGACCATGCGCTTGACGAGAATGACCGGATAGAAATCCTGACGCCGATGCAGGGAGGTTGAGCCATGCTGAACCTTTATGGAGCCGAAATTGCGTCCCGCCTTCTTCTCGGAACGGCTCGCTATCCCTCACCGGCAATCTTGACTGAAGCCGTCCAGCGATCGCAGACCGCAATCGTCACCGTCTCCTTGCGCCGTGAAACCGCCGGCGGCCGGAACGGTGGTGCGTTCTTCGACATGATCCGGGCGCTCGGCGTACGTGTGCTGCCCAATACGGCCGGCTGCCATGGCGTCTCCGAAGCGGTGCTGACGGCGAAGATGGCGCGCGAGGTGTTTCAGACCAACTGGATCAAGCTGGAGGTGATCGGCAATCACGATACGCTGCAGCCCGATGTCTTTGGGCTGGTCGAAGCCGCGCGTATCCTCTCGGGTGAGGGCTTCGAAGTCTTCCCTTACACGACCGATGATCTTGTCGTGGCGGAACGCTTGCTGGAAGCGGGGTGCAAGGTCTTGATGCCCTGGTGCGCGCCGATCGGCAGTGCCGCCGGGCCGCTCAATCTTTCTGCCCTTCGGGCCATACGCGGGCATTTTCCCGAGGTGCCGCTGATTGTCGACGCCGGCATCGGCAGGCCCTCGCATGCAGCAACCGTCATGGAACTCGGCTTTGATGCGGTTCTTCTCAACACCGCTGTGGCGGGCGCCGGCGATCCTGTCTCCATGGCCGTGGCTTTCGCCAGGGCGATCGAGGCCGGCCATCAGGCATTCGGTGCCGGTATGCTGGAGCCGCGCGAGATGGCCGTGCCCTCGACACCGGTGATCGGTAGGGCGGTCTTTGCATGAGGCTCGATCCATTCTACCTGATTGTCGACAGTGCAGAGTGGATAGCCCGCTTGGTCCCGCTCGGCGTCAAGCTGGTTCAACTCCGCATCAAGGACCGGACGGAGGCAGAAATCCGTGCTGATATCCGCAACGCAAAGACGATCTGCTCCGCAAATGGATGCCAGCTGATCATCAACGACTACTGGCAACTGGCGATCGAGGAGGGATGCGATTTCCTCCATCTGGGACAGGAGGATCTGGCCGGAGCTGATCTTCAAGCGATCCGTGAGGCCGGACTGAAGCTCGGGCTCTCGACCCATGACGGAGCCGAGCTGGAGACAGCGCTCGCCGCAAAGCCGGACTATGTCGCGCTCGGCCCAATCTATGCGACGATCCTGAAGCAGATGAAATGGGCGCCGCAAGGGCTGGAACGGCTCAGCCAATGGAAAACACGCATCGCCGGCCTGCCGCTTGTCGCCATCGGCGGGCTGAATGTCGATCGCATCGACGGCGTCTTTGCCCATGGCGCAGACAGCGCGGCCGTTGTGACCGACATCACGCTGAACAGCGATCCAGAGGCAAGAACCAGGCAGTGGCTAAAGGCCACCGCCAGATGGAGAAGCTGACGGCCAATGAGCGCCATTTCGAGCCGCTCGGTGTGCCGCTCGCCAATCCCTTGAAGCAGTTGCCGACCATGCAATGATTGGCCGTATCGTGACCGACCGGCGTATCCAGGCGGGGTGCTTCCCGTCTTTGGATCGTCTCCCCTCTCGGGGAGGACTTTACCAAAAGCTGCGAGAAACTCACATGACGGCTGCCAGACCGAAAAGCACTGTTGCCGTGCTCACAAGACGCGATTCCCGGCTCGCGCGGAAATGGAAGATGCAAGAACTAGGCTCTGACATCGGCGGGCAAATCCCACCATCGCAATCTACGGACCGTCAACTACGCGTCATGCGTGCAATGCATGGCCGAGTGCCTTAAGGGCTGCTTCCTGGATTGCTTCGCTGCGTGTCGGATGGGCATGGATCGTACCGGCGATATCCTCCAGGCGCGCGCCCATCTCCATGGCATGTGCGAAGGTGGCCGAAAGCTCCGAAACCCCGGCGCCGACGGCCTGAAGGCCGAGGACAAGATTGCTGTCGGCCCGTGCCACGACGCGCACGAAGCCTTCGTCCGAATGCATCGTCATGGCGCGGCCGTTGGCGCTGAAGGGAAACTGGCCGACGCGGATCTCATAGCCCTGAGCACGAGCCTCGCCGGGGGAAAGACCCGCCGTCACGATCTCCGGGTCCGTGAAGCAAACCGCCGGAATGCAGCGCTTGTCCCAGGCACGCTTCCGGCCGGCCACAATCTCGGCCACCATTTCGCCCTGCGCCATGGCGCGATGGGCAAGCATCGGCTCGCCGGTGACGTCGCCGATCGCATATATGCCGCGCATCGACGTGCGGCAGCGCTCGTCGATGCGCAGGTAAGGCCCTGAACGATCTAGATCGAGCTCTTCCAGCCCCGATCCTGCGGTTTTCGGTTTGCGTCCGACGGTGACCAGGATGCGGTCGGCCGGCAGCTGCTGTTCCTGACTATCCGCCGCCTCGACAAAGAGTGCATTTCCGTCGCCGGAGAGCCCCTTCGCTTTTGCACCGGTCAGCACGCGAATGCCAAGTTCTCCGAGCTTGCGTAGCACAGGGCGCACGAGATCGGCATCATATTGCGGCAGGATCTGCGGCATCGCTTCGACAACGGTCACCTCGGAGCCCATCTTGGCAAAGGCGGTACCGAGCTCGAGGCCGATATAGCCGCCGCCGACAACCACAAGCTTCTCCGGCAGATCCTTAAGCGACAAGGCCCCGGTTGAGGATATGACGCGACCACCGAAGGGAAGACTTGCAAGGTCGACCGGCTCCGAGCCGGTGGCGATGACCACGGTGTCGGCGCGAATGATCTGCGCGCCCGTTTCCGTCTCCACCTCCACGGTCTTGCCGTCGCGAAAAGCCGCGCGTCCGTGGACGATCTTGACATTCGCCTTATGAAGCAGCGTTGAGACACCGCTGGTGAGCCGGCCAACGATACCATCCTTCCAACCGATGGTTTTCGCCAGGTCGATGGCAGCGTCCCCCACACGGATGCCGATCGGGCTCCTTCCGGCAGCCATACGGCGGACTACGGCGAACTCTTCTGCCGCATGAATTAGCGCCTTGGACGGGATGCAGCCGACATTCAGGCAGGTTCCGCCCGGTTTGCTCTCCTCCACGATGACGGTGTCGATGCCGAGCTGGCCCGCCCGGATGGCGCAGACATAGCCTCCAGGACCGGCGCCGATGACGAGGAGCTTGCAGACGATCTCTTTCATAAAACTCAGCTTTCGATGAAAATGAGTGCCGGCGTTTCGAGAAGAACCCGGACGCGCTGGACGAAGGTGGCAGCATCCCATCCGTCTACGATGCGATGGTCGAAGCTTGAGGAGAGGTTCATCATCTTCCGCGGCACGAACTGCGTGCCGTCCCAGACCGGACGGACGGCGATCTTGTTGACGCCGATGATGGCGACTTCGGGATGATTGATCACAGGCGTCGAGACGATGCCGCCGAGCGCGCCGAGCGAACTGATGGTGATCGTCGAGCCGCCGAGCTCATCACGGGTCGCTGAACCCGTGCGCGCGGCCTCCGCAAGCCGGTTCATCTCGCTGGCGCAATCCCAGATGCCGCGCGCCTCCGCATGTCGCACGACAGGCACCATCAGCCCGGCGGGCGTCTGCGCTGCAATGCCGATGTGGACGGCCGCATGACGGGTGAGTACGCCTGTGTGATCGTCGAAGGTAGCGTTGAGGTTTGGCTGTTCAGCAACCGCCTTGACGATTGCCCGCATCAGGAAAGGCAGGACGGTAAGCTTCGGCTGTTCCGGCTTGCGGTCGCGGTTCATGGTGGCTCTCAGTTCCTCCAGCGCCGCCATGTCGATCTCCTCGACATAGGTAATGTGGGGAATGCGGGAGGCCGACAGCGACATCTTCTCGGCAATGCGCCGGCGAAGGCCGGTAAGTTTGATCTCTTCCGTCGCAGTCTTTCTTCCTGGAACCACTTGCGCCGGGAAGGGGGCCGCGCCGTGTGCGAGAAACTGGTCGATATCCTCGCGCAGGATACGGCCGGCAGGACCGCTTCCCGTCACCTGCCTGAGATCGATGCCGTTCTCCCGGGCAAGGAGCCGGACGGCAGGGGAGGCGAGCGGCTTTTCGGCGGGCACCGCAGCAACTGCACCAGGCGCGGTAGCGGGTTTCGGTACCGTTCCCTTTGTGAGATCTAAAGCAGGCAACGGTGGCTCAGGAGCTTTCGCGGGCGTTACAGCCGCAGGGATTTCGGTTCGAATCTCGCCGCCTTCACCGGCCGTCTCGATGCGCACCAACGGCGCCTTCACGGCGACCCGGTCGCCGATCTCTGCACCGAGCCAGACGACGGTGCCGGTAACGGGAGAAGGGATTTCGACCGTCGCCTTATCCGTCATGACGGCGGCGATCACCATGTCCTCTCGCACGGGGTCACCGGCCTTCACGTGCCATTCGACAAGCTCAGCCTCGGCCACGCCTTCGCCGACATCGGGCATCTTGATCGTAAACTCGCCCATGGCTTACGCCTCCATGACTTCTGCAAGTGCCCGCCCGACACGCGCAGGCCCGGGGAAATAGTCCCATTCCTGTGCGTGCGGATAGGGCGTGTCCCAACCGGCGACACGCATGACCGGCGCTTCCAGATGGTAGAAACAATGCTCCTGCACGAGCGACACCACTTCGGCACCAAAGCCAGACGTAAGCGTTGCCTCATGGACGACGACGCAGCGGCCGGTCTTCGTGACCGACTGTACGATGGTATCGAGATCGAGTGGCAGAAGGCTTCGTAAATCGATGACTTCGGCATCGATGCCGGCATCCTCCGCAGCTGCAAGCGCCACATGCACCATGGTACCATAGGCAATGACTGTCACGGCCGATCCCAACCGCCTGATCTCCGCCCTGCCGATCGGGACGGTATAATGTCCCTCAGGTACTTCGCCGAGGTCATGTTTCGACCAGGGGGTGACAGGGCGCTCGTGATGACCGTCGAAGGGACCGTTGTAGAGCCGCTTCGGCTCCAGGAACATCACCGGATCCGGATCCTCGATGGACGAGATGAGCAGGCCTTTGGCATCAAAAGGATTGGAAGGCACGACAACCTTCAGGCCGCAGACATGAGTAAAGAGCGCCTCCGGGCTCTGACTGTGCGTCTGACCGCCGAAGATACCGCCGCCGGTTGGCATACGCAGCACGATCGGGCAGGTGAAATCGCCGTTCGAGCGGTAACGGATACGGGCGGCCTCCTGAGTGATCTGGTCGTAGGCAGGATACATGTAATCGGCAAATTGGATTTCGACGCAGGGCTTTAACCCGTAAGCCGCCATGCCGATCGCCGTTCCGACGATGCCGGATTCGCTGATCGGCGTATCGAAGCAGCGGGTCTTGCCGTATTTTGCCTGAAGCCCTTGCGTGCAGCGGAAAACACCGCCGAAGTAACCGACGTCCTCGCCGAACACCACGACGCTGTCGTCGCGGGCCATCGATACGTCCATGGCACTGCGCACGGCCTCAATCATCGTCATTCTGGCCATCTCAGTATCCCGCTTTCTGCCGCTGGCGGCGAATATGCGGCGGCATCTCGGCATAGACGCCCTCGAAGATGTCGCGCACGGAAGGCCTGCCCCCGGCATGCAGTGTGCCGTGCTGCTCGGCCTTTCTCTGCGCCTCGATCACCTCGTCGATGATCTCGGCCTCCGCCTGAAGATGACGTTCTTCGGACCAGACGCCCCTGACGATCAGATGCTTTTTCAGGCGAAGAACCGGATCGCCAAGCGGCCAGGCCTCAGACTCCGTCTTCGGACGATAAGCGCTCGGATCGTCCGACGTCGAATGGGCGCCGACGCGATAGGTCACATATTCGATCAGCGTCGGGCCGAGATTCCGTCTGGCGCGCTCGGCTGCCCAGCAGGCAACGGCATAAACGGCGAGATAGTCGTTGCCGTCGACACGCAGCGCCGGGATGCCGAAGCCGAGACCGCGGGCAGCGAAAGTACCGGAGCCACCGCGGGCGATGCCCTGGAACGTCGAGATCGCCCATTGATTGTTGACGATATTGAGGATCACCGGAGCCTTGTACGTGGAGGCGAAAACCAACGCGGAGTGAAAGTCGGATTCGGCTGTCGAGCCATCGCCGATCCAGCCGGCGGCGATTTTGCTGTCGTTCTTGATGGCCGACGCCATCGCCCAGCCGACTGCCTGAACATATTGCGTCGCGAGATTTCCGGAGATCGTGAAGAAACCGTGGTCCTTCGAGGAATACATGATCGGCAGCTGCCGGCCGTGCAGCGGGTCGCTCTCATTCGAGTAGATCTGGTTCATCATCTCGACCATCGGATAGTCGTCGGCGATCAACAGTCCCGCCTGGCGATAGGTCGGAAAGTTCATGTCGCCCTTGCGCAACGCCTTGCGGAAGGCGCAGCTGACGGCTTCCTCCCCGAGATGCTGCATGTAGAAGGATGTCTTTCCCTGGCGCTGCGCCATCAGCATGCGGGCGTCGAAGGCCCTGAGCTTCATCATGTGGCGAAGGCCGGTGAGCAGTTCGCCGTCGGAAAGCATGCCCGACCACGGGCCGACGGCCTCACCGTCGCGATTAAGTACACGGATGATCGAATAGGCGAGCTCGCGGATGTCCTCAGACGCGACATCCACCTCAGGGCGCGGCACCGCGCCTGCCTTGGCGATCTTGACGTTGGAAAAATCAGGCTGGCCGCCCGGACGGACGGCGGGTTCGGGGACATGCAAGCTCAGTTGAGCGAATTCCGCCATATGGTCTCATTCCTCCCTTTGCCGTCCGCTCCTCTCCTCCAGGAGGGGACGGCGCATCCTTGGTTTACAGATTGCGCGCAATCACCATGCGCTGCACATCGCTCGTTCCTTCATAAATCTGACAGATGCGGACATCCCGGTAGATCCGCTCGACCGGATAATCGGCCATATAGCCGTAGCCGCCATGGATCTGGATCGCGTCGGAGCAGACCCGCTCTGCCATTTCGGAGGCAAAGAGCTTCGCCATCGACGCTTCAGAAAGACAAGGCAGGCCGCTTTCGCGCAATGCCGCTGCATGGAGGACGAGCTGGCGCGCGGCCTCGATCTGCGTCGCCATGTCGGCAAGACGGAAGGCGACGGCCTGGTGCTCGATGATCGGTTTGCCAAAAGCGACACGCTCGCGCGCATAGTCGCGCGCCGCCTCATAGGCCGCGCGTGCCATGCCAACCGCCTGCGCGGCAATGCCGATCCGCCCGCCTTCGAGATTGGCCAGCGCGATGCGGTATCCTTCCCCTTCCGCTCCGAGCCTGAGTTCGGCGGGGATGAGCATGCCGTTGAAGGCGATCTGGCAGGTATCGGTCGAATGGAGGCCAAGCTTTTCTTCGACACGGATGACTTCGTAACCGGGTGTATCGGTCGGCACGATGAAGGCGGTGATACCCTTCTTGCCGGCTTCGGGATCGGTGACCGCGAAGACGATGATCATCTGGCCATTCTTGCCCGAGGTGATGAACTGCTTGGCCCCGTCGAGCACATAATGATCGCCGTTGCGGCGCGCGCGGCTGTGCAGGTTTGAGGCATCGGAGCCCGCCTGCGCCTCGGTCAGTGCGAAACCGCCGATCCATTCGCCGCTCGCAAGCCTTGGCAAGAAGTGCTGCTTTTGTTCTTCATTGCCGAATTTCAGGATCGGCACGCAGGCAACCGAGCTATGGACGCTCATGATGGTCGAGCACGGCCCGTCGCCGGCGGCGATCTCTTCGAGCGCGGCAGCATAGGCGACAGTGCCGGTGTCGGAGCCTCCAAAGGCTTCCGGAACGAGCATGCCGAGCAGGCCGAGCTCGCCCATCTCCTTCAGTTCCTCGCGAGGGAAGGCGTGATCGCGGTCGCGGGCGGCCGCGCCCGGCGCCAGGCGCTCGCGGGCGAAATCGCGCGCGAGATCGCGAATTTGCTGCTGCAGGTCGGAAAGGATCATCTGCGTTCCTCCCTTAGTGCCGTTCGAGGGCGACTGCAGTTGCCTCGCCGCCGCCGATGCAAAGTGCGGCCATGCCGCGCTTCAGGTCGTATCGCTCAAGAGCCGCAAGCAGCGTGACAATGATACGTGCTCCCGACGCACCGATCGGATGGCCAAGCGCACAGGCGCCGCCGTGCACGTTGACCTTGTCGTGCGGCAGATGGAGATCGCGCATCGCAGCCATGGCGACGACGGCGAAAGCCTCGTTGATTTCGAAAAGATCGACTGTATCAAACGACCAGCCGGCGCGATCGGAAAGCTTCTCAAGAGCACCGACCGGCGCCGTTGCAAAGAGATTGGGCGCCTGCGAATGGGTGGCCTGGGCAGTGATCGTGGCAAGCGGCTGCAATCCGCGGCGTTCGGCCTGCGAGCGGCGCATGAGGACCAGGGCCGCCGCACCATCGGAAATCGAGCTTGAATTGGCAGCGGTCACGGTTCCGCCGTCGCGGAAGGCAGGCTTCAGGGCCGGAATCTTTTCAAGTTTTGCCTTGCCCGGCTGTTCGTCGCGCGCAACCGTCAGTTCGCTTTTGCCGGTCTTGATGGTCACCGGTGTGATCTCTTCGTCGAAATAGCCGGCCTCGATCGCCTTTTGCGCCCGCGTCAGCGAGGCGATCGCATAGCTATCCTGTGCGGCGCGTGTGAATTGATAGGCCTCGGCGCAGTCTTCCGCGAAAGTGCCCATCAAACGTCCCTTGTCATAAGCATCCTCAAGCCCGTCGAGGAACATATGATCGACAACGCGCCCGTGGCCGAGCCGGTAGCCGCTACGTGCCCGATCGAGGAGATAGGGCGCATTCGACATGCTTTCCATGCCGCCGGCGATGGTGACCGAGGCACTTCCTGCGGCAATGAGGTCATGAGCAATCATCGTGGCTTTCATGCCGGAGCCGCACATCTTGTTAATGGTGCTGGCGCCGGTCGAAAAGGCAAGGCCAGCGCCGATGGCCGCCTGCCTCGCCGGCGCCTGGCCCTGGCCGGCTGGCAGCACGCAGCCGAACACCACTTCATCAACGGCCACGGCCTCGACGCGGCTGCGTTCAAGTGCGGCCCGTATTGCGCAAGCTCCGAGCGCGGGCGCCGTAGCATCCTTGAGCTCGCCCTGAAATCCGCCGATCGGGGTGCGTGCCGAGCCGACAATCACGACAGGATCCTGCAATGGCATTTTACTCCTCCCTGGTAGCGCCTAACGCGCGCCCATCCGCAATGCGCCGTCGAGGCGAATGACCTCGCCGTTCAGCATGCTGTTCTCACATATATGGCGCACCAGGGCGGCGAATTCAGCAGGCCGGCCGAGCCGCGGCGGGAAGGGCACGCTCCTGCCGAGTGATTCGCGAACCTCAGACGGCATGCCTGCCATCATCGGTGTTTCGAAGATGCCGGGAGCGATTGAGAGGACGCGAATACCGTGGCGGGCAAGCTCGCGGGCAATCGGCAGCGTCATGGCGGCCACACCACCCTTGGAGGCGGAGTAGGCCGCCTGGCCGATCTGGCCGTCGAAGGCGGCAACCGAGGCCGTATTGATGATGACGCCACGCTCGCCTTCGCCATCCGGCTCCTGTTGCTGAATGGCTGACGCGGCGAGGCGCGTCATGTTGAACGTGCCGATCAGATTGATGCCGATCGCGTGCGAAAAGCTTTCGAGCCGATGCGGCCCATCGCGTCCAATGACCTTTTCGGCCGGGGCAACGCCGGCGCAGTTGACGAGCCCACGCAGGCCACCGAAGGTATCGAGCGCAGCGGCGACAACGCGCACACCATCTTCCTCGCTCGTCACGTCGGCACACAGGTATGAAACCTGCGCGCCGAGCTCTGCGGCGACCATCTCACCTGCCTCTTCATTAAGATCCGCAATGACGACGCGCGCCCCGTCTTCGACCAGCATCCGCACGGTTGCTGCGCCGAGACCGGACCCGCCGCCTGTGACGATGAAGGTTCCTCCACGAATCAGCATGATCATCTCCCACAGCCCTACGATGCTCCTCTCATGTAGCGCCCAGCCAGAATAGCACGGACTTTATGTCGTCCCACTATTGCAAGCGATGACAGAACTGCTTCATATTTTTGGACAATTTTACCACACGGAGAGGGAAGGGGATGACTGAACTCGAAAGGCGCATGATCGCACCGGGATTCGTCGAAGAGGCACTCGAAAGCCTGCGCCGGATAGGAAAACCGACAGCCCCGCTCATTGCTGCGCTCGGACTGCCTCAGCGTGTCGACCAGCCGATATCGGCCGAGCGCTATGGTGCACTGTGGCTCGCGATTGCGGCCGAGCTCGATGACGAATTCTTCGGAATGGGAGGAAGGCCGATGCGCAGCGGAAGCTTCACGCTGCTCTGTCACTGCGTGCTGCACGCACGAAGCCTCGGCCAGGCGTTACGCCGGGCACTGCGCTTCCTCAATGTCGTCCTGGAGGATCCGCGCGGCGAACTCGTCGTCCGCGACGGCCTGGCTGAGATCGAGCTTGCGGACGCCGGCGGGCCTCGCTCGGCTTTCGCCTATCGCACCTACTGGATCATTTTGCATGGTATCACGTGCTGGCTGGTGGGCCGCCGGATCCCCATCCGGCTCGTCGATTTCCGCTGTGATGAGCCAAAACAGGGAGCCGATTACCGGCTCTTCTTCGGTGCCCCCGTCGGATTCTCTCAACCCGTCAGTCGGCTGGGTTTCGACAGCGCCATGCTGGACCTGCCGGTTTCGCGGACCGAGCAGGCACTAAAACAGTTCCTGCGTGGCGCACCGGCGAACATCCTCGTGCGCTATCGCTACGATGCCGGGCTCGCTTCCAGTGTCCGCCGGAGGCTGAGCAGGCTGCCGCCGGCTGCATGGTCGAATTTCGTGGACCTTGCGGCCGACATGCGCATGCCGGTTTCCACCCTGCGTCATCGCCTGAGTGACGAAGGGCAGAGCTATGCCGGCATCAAAGATGATATCCGCCGAGATATGGCCGTCGACTTGCTGCTCAATACGCCAAAGACGATCGGCGACATCGCCACACAACTCGGCTATTCCGAACCCAGCGCATTTTTCCGGGCCTTCCGCAAATGGATGTCGACGAGCCCGGATGCTTTCCGCCGGGAAAGCAGGCAAGCGGTGCCGACAATGTAGACGCCGGCGCCTGGCTCCGCCATCAACGAATCAAGAATGCCCTGAAATCGTTGACGTTGGTGCCTGTCGGGCCAGTCTCGAAGAGGTCGCCGATAGCCTGGAAGGCCGAATAGCTGTCATTGCCATCAAGCAGGCGGCGGGGATCGAGGCCGCCTTCGCGCAGGCGCCTGACGGTGGTGCCATCGGCAAATGCGCCGGCGTTGTCTTGCGAGCCGTCGATGCCGTCGGTGTCTGCTGCCAGGAGATGGATGTCGTGTCCATCGATTGCGAGTGCGGCGGCAAGCGCAAATTCCCCGTTGCGCCCGCCTCTGCCGCCTTTGGCGCGCAGTGTCACGGTTGTCTCGCCGCCCGAGAGAATGACCACTGGCTTTTCGAACGGTCGGTTGCGGCCAAGAACCTCACGGGCGATTGCCGCGTGCACCAGTGCAGCGTCACGAGATTCGCCCTCGATCGAATCCGACAGGATCACGGGGGTGATGCCATTGGACTTCGCCAGTTGAGCGGCGGCCTCGAGCGACACACCGGCCGAAGCGATGATGTGATGTTCGTGTCCGCCAAAGATCGGATCGTCCGGAAAGGGCGCGTCTGCAGCCGGGGAGCCCAGGTGATCGAGCGCTGCCTTCGGAAGCTGCAGGCCATATTGCCGGACGATCTCGATAGCCTCATACCGGGTGGAACGATCGGGAACGGTGGGACCTGAGGCGACATGCGCGGGATTGTCTCCCGGGATATCCGAGACGATCAGGCTGACGACGCGCGCTTTTGTGGCCGCCGCGAGCCGCCCGCCCTTGATGGTGGATAGATGCTTGCGCACGACGTTCATGGCCGAGATCGGCGCTCCGGAAGCCAGCAGCATTTCATTGAGCGCGATCTCACCTTCAAGCGTCAGGCCTTCGGGCGGCGCCGGCAGAAGCGCCGAGCCACCGCCGCAGATCAGTGCAATCACCAAATCGTCCGCCGTCAGATCTTTTAGCGCTTCGACCAACCGCTTCGATGCGGAAAGACCAGCGGCATCCGGCACCGGATGGGCAGCTTCGATGATGTCGATCTTCTGTGTTTCGCAGCCGTAGCCGTAGCGCGTCACGACCACGCCATCGAGCGCCGCGTCCCAGACGCTTTCAAGCGCGCGAGCCATTTGCGCTGCTCCCTTGCCCGCCCCGATCACCACCGTTCGGCCTTTTGGCTTCGCAGGCAGATGCGCCTTGATACCCGACAGGGGATCGGCGGCACCGACAGCTGCGTGAAACAGGGATGTCAAAAAGGTGCGGGGGGATGAAACAACCACAAGTAAATCTTTCGAATCTGCATTGCCGGACGCGTTAACGCACCGGCATCTCCTCAAGCTGCAGCTTCCAAGAGATTAACAGCTTAGGCAAGGCACGTTTGGCCAGTTTTGTGTATTCGCGCCATCGACGGGGGCCAAGCGGCACGCGAGACTGACCGCCGCGTCCACCGTATGGCAGAGGAGGACTAAGCAGCGACGCGCAATACGGCCTCGCCGTCCGCCACTTAACCGATGATTATTGCTGCGGAATAACCCATCGCAACGATTTTTCCGAGCAAATTCTTTCGTCTGAGCCATGCATGACGCAAGCAGTCCCGAGGTCTGGGGATCCGTGGGCCGAGGGTCCGAAAGACGGTCTTTTGTGGGTTCGACTCCCGCTCTCTTCCGCCGCCGTCGGGCCGATTCCGGAGGCTACCGATAACCGGTAGCAAGTGCTTCATCCGGTGAACGCGTTGGGCACGTTCTTGCGTGCCGTCAGACGCGGATAGCGGACGGGCTCGTGCCGAATTTCGCCTTGAAGCTTGCGGCGAAATGCGCCGGTGTCGAGAATCCGCAGGCGGCTGCGATTTCCGTGATGCTGGCTTTGCCAGCGCGTATGAACTCATAAGCCACCGCAAGCCGCCGCTCATGCACGAAACGGTGCGGCGTCTGGCCCGTGGTCAGTTTGAACATACGGGCGAAATGATAGGAGCTGAGGCCTGCCTCCGCGGCAAGCCGGTCGAGGCTGAGGTCGCCGGCGAGATCGGCATCGATCAATTGTATAATGCGTTTCAAAACGTGGGGTGAAAGCCCGCCCTGGAGGACAAGGCTGCTGGACCGGACTGGACCGTTCTTGCGCAGCACTTCGAGCAAGATGAGATCAGCCGCCTGGGCAAGTAAAAGGCGATTGGCGCTTTCCGACCAGTCGTTGGGCAGGATCGCCCGGTTGATGATGTCCGCAATGAAGCCGTCGGAAAAGAAACTCAGGTCGGGAAGCGTCAACGTCCGACTGTCGCGATCGAAAACCTCGCCGGCCAGCCTCTGAAACCGGCCCTGAGAGATGTAGATGTGACAGAAATAGACGTCTCGGAGTACATGCCAGGCGCTGTCACCATCTGCCGGCAGCAGACAGAGCGCTCCCGACGAGCCTATCCCCGTCTGACCGCTGTCCATGCGGCGCACGGTACCATCGAGATAAAGGCTAACGGTGTGGTGCCCGGGATCGCGATAGGCAAGGCGGCTGTTGGCGAAGTTTCGCCATTGCGCAATCGTCAGGCCGCCGCCGAGATCAACCTGCCGCAGCAGCTTGGCGCCTACACCTTCCAAAGCGGATGAAATCGATCCCGTTTGCATGCTTTCTCATAAGGCCGCGGCGGTATCTCCTGCAACTGGGTGCTGCCGAAGACCGCAAGATTTCGATAGTCGCGCAAGTCTATGATAGCGGCGGGTGGTGCAGCGCCATAGAAGGCGCCGTTCGATGCCTCCGACAGGAAAGACAGCTAATGGCGCCGCTTCTCTTCGTTCTCACCGTCCTTATATGGGGCACCACGTGGTTTGCGATCAAGCTGCAGGTCGGCATCGTGCCCGCGGAGGTTTCGATCCTCTACCGTTTCGCGCTCGCAGCCATTCTGCTGCTTGGATTGCTGGCGCTGCGCCGGCGCCTGCCGCCACCGCCATTGAATCATTGGCTGACAGTCGGCGCTCAGGGCCTTTGCCTGTTCTGTTGCAATTTCCTCTGCTTCTATTATGCCGCCGGCATGCTGCCGAGCGGCATCGTCTCGGTCGTTTTTGCAATGGCAACCTTATTTAACGCGGCGAACGGCTGGCTCCTTCAAGGAAATCGCCCGAGCGCCCGTGTGATGTTGGCAGGCGCCGTTGGCCTCGTCGGCCTGATGCTTCTTTTTGCAGATGAGATGCGCGCGCTCGACACCACGCCTCAGGGCGGACTTGGCCTTTTGCTGGCACTTGCCGGCACCTATTGCTTCTCGCTCGGCAATTTCCTCTCAGCTCGCCATCAAAGTCTGGGGCTCGATCTTTCGTCGACGACGGCCTATGCGATGGTCTGCGGCGTGGCGGCGCTGGGCGCCATTGTACTTGTCCGCGGCCTGCCTCTTACTTTCGATCCATCGCCGGTCTATACGGGCGCGCTGCTCTACCTTGCGATCCCGGGAAGCGTCGTCGGCTTCCTCGCCTATCTGGCGCTCGTTGGCCGATGGGGTCCGGCGCGCGCTTCCTATGCGACAGTGCTGTTTCCGCTCGTCGCCTTGACGGTCTCGACACTCTTCGAAGGCTACGTCTGGACCGCCGAAGCCGTGCTCGGCCTCATCTTCGCGCTTGGCGGCAACGTCATCATGTTCGGCAGGCCCATCAGGCTGCGGCGAGCCGCCCCAGCAAGCCCGACGTGAGTGTTGGATCTGGCAGGCAATTTAAACTGCCTTTGGTGATGTGTCGTCGCGGTTGTTTTCCGCTTTGACGAGGCCTTCGCGAAGGTGTTGAACATCGGATTCCTGAGCGTAGTGCATCGTTGCAAGAAATGACGGTATGTCAAATTGCGGGGCAAGCGCTCTTACTTTCTCCAGATGACCTGTAGCGGCGATTTCATCACCGAGCCAACCGTAGCATGCAGCGACGAAGGCGTGCTGGACGTGATCCATAACTGACAGATGCATAAATGCTTCGATCGCCTCGCCGTACTGATGCGCAGCAAAATGTGATTTTCCGAGGTGGCTCCAAAACCGCTCGGGGTGATGAGGATTGAGCCGCATTGCTTTACGGATCCATTCTATCCCCTCTTCGGGCCGCCCGAGCCACGTCAGCAGCTCGCCTTGCTGAACCACCACCAGGTCATAATTTGGATTGAGGGAAAGCGCGCGCTCCTGGTGATACCGCGCTGTGGTCAAGGCATTATTGTTCACGTTCACCGCTGCCAAAATTCGGTGGACGTCGGCGTCGTTGTCATCCAGCGCCAGCGCCCGATCCAACGCGGCAACGATCTCATCCCACACTGCATCCTTGTCTTCGCACCAGCCGTTGACCCAGGCTTGGCCCAGAATGCACGCCCGCCACGCATGGGCATGGGCATAACCTGCGTCGAGCGCGACGGCCCTGTCTATAAGCAATTGCGCCTGCTGATTGTCCGACACAGTGCCCTTGTGATGCAGTACCTTGGCGGCAAGCGCGCACTCGTATGCGGCCATATTCGCTGGTTTTGTTCGTGTAAGCTGGTCGCGTTGGGCTGCTTCGACGCGACCGGGCAAAGTCGCCACTATCGCGCCCGTTACCTCGTCCTGTATCGCGAATATGTCGTCAAGCTTCCGATCGTATTTGTCCGCCCAAATATGAGCATCGCTGACTGCATCGATGAGCTGGACGGTCACACGCACCCTGTCGCCTATCTTGCGAACACTTCCCTCCACCAAGTACTGAGCCCCAAGCTTTTGCGCGACTTCGCGTACGTTCACGGCGCGGTTTTTATAGACAAAGCTCGAATTGCGCGAAATGACGAACAGCTCGTGACGGCGGGATAGTTCGGTAATGATGTCCTCTGTAAGGCCGTCGGCGAAAAATTCCTGATCGGGGTCGCCGCTCATGTTGATGAATGGCAGCACAACGATAGAAGGTTTCGCAACGGATCGTTTCGCATCCAGGTCATCCAATTGACCGGGCAGGGCGGACGCTTCGAGCCCGACACGAAAGAGATGAACCGGACGGCTTATATTCTTGAGCGTCTTTTCTCCCAAATCCTCGATGGCGACTTCGAGCCGGTCGACAATTTGTGTCGCTACGGCCGCGGTGATGCAGACGCCGCCGACGTCGGCCAATTGCTCGATCCGAGAAGCAATATTCACACCATCACCAAAAATATCCTGCTCGTCAAAAATGATGTCGCCGAGGTTGATCCCGATCCTGAATTCGATCCGCCGATCTTGCGGCACGTCCGAATTACGCCGCTTCATACGCTGCTGGATCTCCACGGCGCACTTTACCGCATCAGAAACGCTTTGGAATTCGACAAGCATGCCGTCACCCGTGGTCTTAATGATGTGACCCTTGTTCTTCGCGATCGCGGGGTCCATCAGTTCGATTCGGTGAGTTTTCAAGCGGGCGAGCGTGCCTGCTTCATCCATCTCCATCAGCCGGCTGTAGCCTGCCATGTCGGCCGCCAGGATCGCGGCTAATCTCTGTTCCATTTCATTTGCCAACATACAAGAATGACATTTTTTCGCGAGAGCGCTAACCCAGAGTCCGATAATCTCCCAGTTTGGGCGCCCGACATTCGATTCTACAGCACGTCGAGGAAATCGACTATCTAAATTAGTTTATGCTTTTATACGTGGGTGCCGCCGAAGATGAGACGGCAATTTGCCGGGTGCGACGCTCTTCCTCTCGGCGACTGCTACCAAGTGCCGGTGGCGAGTGCGAATGGTGACCATTCGGCAAAGTCGTAGCGGATCGGCAGTGCGTCAGCGCGCCACACAACACGGCGTGGACGAAAACGCCAGTAGCGTTCGGCCCCTTCTAGGGGCTTGACGCAAGGGTGATCGAATAACAGCTCGGCCTCGCCGGTCAGTTGCAGGAGATCGCCGGTCGAAAAGTCAAAAAACGCAAGCCCGGCGTACGGCTTGAGCATGATATTGCCAAGTGTGTTGAAAAAGCGGTTGCCAGTGTAATCGGGAATCGTCAGCCACCCGTCTTCGCCGATATGGACAAAGCCCGAACGACCGCCGCGATGCGACACATCGACCTGTCGTGCTCCGGAAACGTCTACATAGGTAGCGACGAAAAAGGTATCCGCCTGCTCCACCAGTGCGCGGGCCGCATCGTCAAGCCAAGAACTTTCACGCGGTGGCACGGAAGAGAGTCGCGCCGGATCGCGAACGAACCGGACCTGCCGAAGCTGGATGTATTTCGGGCAGTTGCCGAAGCTCTGATCGACCAAAACATCGAAGCCGCCCGCATGCCTCTGCAATGTGCCGTTCAAGCGGTTGCGGCGGCGCGTGCCGAGATCGATGCCAAGAAGGGCGAGAGGGGAGCCGTGGTCCATGCCGGTTTCGGCGGGATCGGCAAACTCCCTTTCCAGCTCGACGCAGAGCCTGCGGGAATCCCGCGCATGGAGAAAGCCCGGCCGACCTGAACGAAGAGTGGCCCAGACGTCGCCTTCTCGGTCCACGGCCCCCAAGACCACCATCGGTAGCAGCGGATAAAATTCCCTGTGCTGGTCGATCAGATGATCGCGCACGACGCGGCGCCCGACCTCATCCATTCGCGCTTCGACGCCGAGCCGCGTCTGGAGAGCGATTTCGCCATGATGCCATGGCGACGCAAACAAAGTCGGGCCTTCCACAGCGATACTCCTCAAGCCGCAAGGCCGACTGGGGTCTTCTGGAAGTCGACAAAGCCGGGCAGTGCCTCGACACGGCTTAGCCAGGCGCGGATGTTTGAATAGTTCTTGAGATCCACGTCGCCCTCCGGGGCGCGGGCCACGTAGCTGTAAAGGGCGACATCGGCAATCGTCGCTCGGTCGGCAGCGATCCAGTCCCGGCCTTCCAGCTCAGCCTCTATGAGCACCAGTATGGCATGAGCGCGCGGGATGACTTCTTCCGGGCTATAGGGTGCCTTGAAAACGTTGATAAGCCGCGCCTGCGCCGGACCATGCGCGATCTGACCGGCCGCCACTGATAGCCATCGCTGGACGGCGGCGGCACCTTTGGGGTGCTCGGGAAGCCAGTCGTTCCGTCCTGCCTTCTTCGCAAGATAGACAAGAATGGCATTGGAATCGCAAATAATGGTGCCGTGGTCGTCGAGTACCGGGACCTGGCCGAACGGGTTCAGCTTGAGGAATTCAGCCTGCTTGTGCTCCAGTTTCGCCAGATCGACGAGCACAAGCTCGTGGTCGATGCCAAGCAGGGAGAGAAAGAGTCGCGCACGATGGGCGTGGCCCGACAGCGGATGATAGTAGAGCTTCATGTCAGCCTCCTGAGTCATAAGGTCGGCTGCATGATGATTATTAAGATCAATGATGGTAAGAGTGAAAGAAGGCACTAAACCATTTCACAAGTTGAAATAATAGACTCGGCCAAGGAGAGGTTGATGGACCGGTGGCAGGCGATGCGGGTATTCGTACAGGTGGTGGACAGCGGCGGTTTCGCGCCAGCGGCTAAAGTCCTGCATATGAGCCCTCCATCGGTAACGCGAGCGGTATCCAAACTGGAAAGCTTGATCGGTACACGACTCCTCGTCCGCACGACCCGTTCGCTAAAGCTGACGGCAGCTGGCGAAGGCTATATGACCGACTGTCGACGGATACTCGCGGAAATTGCCGAGGCGGAGGCCAATGCGGCGGGCAGCTTCACGCATCCGGCGGGATTGCTTACCGTGACGGCGCCTGCGCTTTTCGGGCGCATCCACGTGCTTCCCGTGATACTCGATTTTCTCGATCTTTATCCTGCCATGCAGGTCAAAACCGTATTCGTCGATCGCGTCACCAACCTGGTTGAGGAAGGTCTGGACGTTGCCGTGCGTATCGCAGTACTTCCCGCCTCCGGCCTCGTCGCGCGTCGGATCGGGTCTATCCGGCAGGTGCTTTGCGGTTCGCCAGACTATTTCGCCCGTCAGGGCGAGCCAAAAAAGCCGGAGGATCTTGCGGGTCACAGAATTATCGGACGCGACGGCCTTTTTGGCCATTCAGAGTGGCTGTTCGGAAAGGACAGCAGCATTCGCGTGCCCATAAGCGCCAGGCTCATCTGCAACACGAATGACGCAGCGATCGCGGCCGCTGTGGCGGGCTGGGGGCTTTCCCGCTTCCAGTCCTACCAAGTGGCGCCAGAGATACAGGCCGGCCGTCTCAAGGTGATGCTTGCAGAGTACGAGCGCGAGCCGGTCCCAGTTCACATCGTTCACGCGCAAGGGCGCATGGTTTCCGCCCGGGTGCGTGCCTTCGTGGATTTCGCGGCAGAACGCTTGCGGCGCCGCGCGGGCGTGAATGCAGAGCTTTCGAAAAGCAGATGAACGCCAGCGAAAAAAGCACGCCGCGAGATACTCACCAGCGACGTCCGGGCGATGACGTCACTTATAGTTCGAGGCGCTTGAAGGCTTCCGCAGGCGCATCGTTTGATCGCATGAGGGCCTTCATCAACTCAAGCATCCACCGTTCCCGAGCGGGATCCTGAAGGGGCGTCTCCTGCCCGGGATCGATCGCCAGATCATAGAGACGCGTTTGTTTCTCAAGCAATGCTCCAGGTCCATAATTGTCGAACATCGGCGATCTTTCGGTCACCGGCACCCGCAGCAGAGGAACCTCCTTGGTCCACGAAAACGGCTTGGCCAGCGTCGCTCCTGATAGCTCTTCCGGCGTGAATGGCCGCGTTATGTGCGTAGGCATAACCGTATACTGATAGATATCCTGCTTCAGGAGATCGGCTGGAAACCTGTGGTAGGTATAGCGGCCATCGGTTACGTTGACTGCGCCGCCGAAATAGCCAAAGATAACTGCATCCTTGGAATTCGGCTTCAGAAGTGACTGCCCTTCTGTCTCAGGCGGGGCATCTACTCCGAATATATCGAGAAATGTCGGCCCCACGTCGATGGACTGGGTCAGCCGGTCAATCCTTCCCGCAGCAGGCCAGCGCGGATCATGGATGAACAAGGGGATGTGTACGATCTCCTCGTACATGTTCATACGGTTCTTGGCCCAAAAATCGTGTTCCCCGAGAAGGAACCCGTGATCGGTTGTGACGATGAGCGCGGTGTCTTTCCACATATCGTGCGCATCGAAGTAATCGAGCAGCTGGCCGAGCAGAAAATCGCATAGCGACACGATCGCGTAATAGTTCGCTCTGAGTTCATCAGCTTCTTCCGGCAGTTCCTCAACCCGTCCATAGCGGGGCCAATCACGGATGGGCCCGTTCCATCCGGTTTTGAAAGGTTCCTTGAAGCGCTCCGGCGCGAAGAAGGGTTCGTGCGGATCGAATGTTTCGATCTGCAGTAGCCAGTCATCAGCCTCGCGATTGAGATCGAGAAACTCCAAACCATGCGCAAAGCACTGTACAGAGGGAAAGTCCTTTTCTTGCCTGATAAATTCTCGATTGATCATGTATGGCCCGTACTTGCTGATCGGGCCGCTGCCGGTCTGTGCTTGGTGATATTTTTCCCGAAGACGCTCCCAATGAGGCTGCACCATTGCCTTCCACGGATCCGACTCCTGACCTCGCACGAACTCGAAGGTCGAATACCGATTGTGATAGGTCGCGCCGCCGTCTTCCCAATAATGGTAGTGATCGGTGATCAGGTGGCTATGCACGCCCTTCTGCTTGAGAAGCTCTGGAAAGGCATTGTCAAATGGTTCGAGTGGGCCCCAACTGCGATGCAGAAAAGTCAGACGTCCTGTCAGGAGATCCCGTCGTGCCGGCATGCAGGGCAGCGAGCCCACATAATGCTTGTCATAAACCATCGAGCGCCCGGCAAGGCGGTCAAAGTTCGGCGTTGGTATTCGAGATCCGCCGTAGCAGCCGAGCATGTGGCGATTGAGGGAATCGAAGAGAACAAAGACGGTTTTCATTGGCAATCTCCTCTTACGCGGTTGCTCGTGACGACAAGCGCAGCCCGCCCCGCCTGGGCGTTGCGCATGGCAGTCTGGTTAGTCCGTCATCGGCGCCAAACCCTCGATCTCCATGATGAATTCGAATTCCCGGGCAAGCCCCGGCGAATAGGCGACGACCGGGCCGCCTTCGAACAGAAGAGCCGGTAACGCGGGCATGGCGACTTTCGCGCCCGCTTCGCAAGCGATCAGTGCGCCTGCGAGCATATCCCATGCGTTCAGATGCCGCTCGTAATAGAGATCGGCCGCACCCTCGGCGACACGTAGGAGGTCGATCGCGGCCGCGCCCATGCGGCGGTAGTCCATTCCGCGCTCATGTAGGCGCCGGGAGATGGCAAGGTGCTCGTCGAAGCTCGTTTTGCGCGAATGGCCGAGGATGCAGATGGCATTGGCCGGATCGCTCGTCGCTGCAGCACGAATGGGTGTCCCCTCGCGAAACGCGCCGCTGCCACGGATTGCCGAGACGACAGAATCCTTGGCGGCATCGTAAACGACGCCGATCTCCAGGCGGCCTTCGGCGCAAAATGCGATCGATACGCCCCAGTGGCGGAAGCCTCTAATGTAGTTCGTTGTACCGTCGATCGGATCGACTACCCAGGTTCCAGCGCGGCCGGCTCCGCCGCCGCTTTCCTCACCCACAAAGGTGTCTTGCGGGAACAGCCCAAGCAGCCCGTCGCGAATGGCCCGCTCGGCATTGCGGTCGGCGACGGTCACGAAATCCTGCAGGCCCTTGTTTTCGACCTTCAATCCCGAACCCATTTCCGCGCGGAAGCGGGCCGCCTCGCGGCCGACATGACGTGCGATCTCTATCGCAGCCGCAGCGCGGGCCTCAAGGGCGGAGAGATCGAATGCGGAACTCATCAGGCAGTCCTTCTCTTGATCAACGAAACGGGTGTGAATTCTACGCGCGCCGTCATATCCGGCTTAGCCATCCGGCTCATCAGCAGGCCGATCGCCTGGTCGGCCTGAAGGTCGCACGGCTGGCGGATGGTTGTGAGCTCATAGGCAGACCAGCTTGCCTGGGGAATATCGTCATGGCCGATCACGCGCATGGCGGGTACGTCTTGGCGGCTGCGGCCCGACATCAGACGGTCGATCACGCCGCAGGCCATGTAGTCGTTGGCGCAGAAGGCGCCGTCGATTCCCAAGGAGATGAGCCCGGATGCCGCGTCGAAGCCGCTTCGATAGTCGTTTAGGGCGACGGTGAAGAGCTGCGCCTCGAGGCCGCGCTGGCGGCAGCGGGAAAGGAAGGCCTCGCTGCGGCGGCGTGCCGTGTAGGAGACGGAGGACGCGGCAATTGCGGCGAGACGCCTGGCGCCTTTATCGACCAGGTGATCGGCGGCCAGATTTCCGGCGGTGTGGTCATCGGAAATGATGCGGTCGACAAAGGGAATCTCGTCGCCCTTGTTGATCAGCACGATCGGCACGCCCTCGGCGGCGCACTGCTCGCAGATTTCCGTCGGCGGCGCGTCCGATGTCACGATTACGCCGGAGACGGCATAATGCAGAAGCTGGCCGATGACGGTCGAGGTATCCGCCTCCTTGGAGGTCGGCAACAGAATCGGACGGAAATTGCGGAAAATGAGCGTGCGCGCCAGATGCTCGATCTGAAGCGTGCGGAATGGGTTGTCCAGCCCGGCGGCGACGACGCCGACGAGATCGGAGCGCTTGTTCGTCAGGCTCCGCGCGAGGTAGTTGACGCGGTAGCCGAGCTCCTTGGCCGCTTGATAGACCTTTTCGCGGGTCTTCGCCGAAACGCTCGCATCCGGCGTGAATGCGCGCGATACGGCCGCGCGCGAGACGCCCGCAACACGCGCCACGTCGAAGGACGTTACTCTGCGCGGTCCTTTATCCTTGTCTGCCAAACGCTCTTTCCCCACCCGGCACGGTGCGCATCATATCCGGCAGATCCGTGCAGATACCCAGCACCGGCAGCTTCATGATCTCATCGAGGATCGGCCGTCTTTCCTCATGCCACAAAACGATCTCGCGGCCTGTTGCGAAGGCGCGCTCCATCAGTGCCGGGGTGACCAGATCCTGCGGCCGCTCGCCGGCGCGCTCCCAGCAAAGATGCAAGATATCGGCATCCGCCTCGTCGCCGATCACGTGCGGATTATCGCCGACGCGAACAAGCACAGACAGCGGAAAGTCGCAACCGGCCTCGCGAAGCTCGCGGACCTGTGCGATGTCGAAGGAGCCGAGGCAGGCGAAGCGCTGGCCCTTTTCGAGCAGTTGCTGCCAGCAAGGGAGGCCGCTTCCCGGTGCTTTCAGCTCAATATAGAGCCCGGTTCCGGTCGCGCGGCCAAGGGCGGCGACCGCCTCGAAGGTCGGGACGTCGACGCCGTCCAGCGCGGCAAGCTCGGTTGCGATCATCTCCGAAATACGCTTGTCCACGCCGAAGACGCGCTCGAGATGGTCGTCATGGGAAACGACGACTACGCCGTCCTTGGTCAACTGCGTGTCGAGCTCCCACATTTCTGCCCCGAGGTCCGCCGCCAGACGGAAGGCGGCGAGCGTATTTTCGCGGGCATGCCCGCTTGCGCCACGATGGCCGATGCAGAGAGGCAGCCGGCCCTTGCCGGCGGGCCAGCCATAGCGCTCGAAGAAGGCTGAGAAATCGCGTTGCATCAGAGCCTCCGTCCGTCTTCGTCGAAAATGAGCACGTTGCGGCTGTCGATTGCCCAGGTGACCTCGTCGCCGATCTTGATGTCGTGGCGGACCGGCTGGATGGAGCGCAGCAGTGGTCCCCCGGCAAGCCGCACGTCATAAAGATTTTCACGGCCCTGCGTTTCGGCGAAGTTCACGACGCCTGTGACCGGCACGTCGCCGGTTGGATTGTAGTGCTCCGGCCGCACGCCGAGTATCAGCTTGGCGCCATCCGAGGCGTCCACGCAAGCGGGGAGTGGAACTTTGATCTCGCTGCCTGGAATGGAGAAGACACCCTTTGCCGCCACGCCGTGCAGGAAGGTGATCGGCGGGTTTCCCAGGAAGCCGGCAACGAAGGCGGTGCGCGGGTCGTTATACATCTCTGCCGGTGTTGCAATCTGTATGATCTCACCTTCCTTCATGATGGCGATGCGGTCGCACATGCTCATGGCTTCCACCTGGTCGTGGGTGACCAGGATCGCGGTGATGCCCGTCTCGCGCTGGATGCGACGGATTTCCGAGCGCATCTCCAGCCGGAGCTTTGCGTCGAGATTGGCGAGCGGCTCGTCGAGAAGCAGGACGTCCGGTTTGCGGATCAGCGCGCGGGCGAGCGCCACGCGCTGCTGCTGCCCGCCGGAAAGCTCAGAGGGGCGGCGGCCCATCAGGTTGCCGATCTGCACGAGAGCAGCGATGCGGTCGACCTCCTTGCGGATGTCGGCTGAGGGCATTGCCTTGACCCTCAGCGGAAAGCCGATGTTTTCGGCAACCGTCATGTGCGGATAGAGCGCGTAGGACTGAAACACGACGCCGATATTGCGCACCTGGCTCGGAAGATCGGTAACATCGCGGTCGCCGAACAGGATGCGGCCCCCGGTCGGGCGATGGATGCCGCAGATGGCAAAGAGCGTCGTCGACTTGCCGCAGCCTGACGGACCGAGCAGGGCTAGCATCTCGCCGTGAGCCACTTCCAGGTTCATGTTCTCGATGACCTTGGTGGCGCCGAAGCTCTTCGAGAAATTGTCGAGGAGGATACGCATCAGCCTTTGCTCCCGCCGCCATAGATATTCATGAGATATTTGTGGAAGAATCCGTAAAGCAGCAGCACCGGGATCACGTAGAACACGCCTACCGCCTTGAAGGTGCCGAAGTCGAAATTGTTGTCATCGGCGATCAGCCCCGAAAGGTAGACCGAGAGCACCTGTACCTGACCGCCTGGGGCCAATACCTGCGGCAGGATGAATTCTCCCCAGCCCGAAAGGAAGGAGAAGAGCGCCAGCGCCATGATCGCCGGACGCACCTGCGGCAGCACGAGACTGCGCCAGACCCGGAAGCGCGAGGCGCCGTCGACGACACCGGCCATTTCTATCTCCCAGGGCACGCTGTCGTAGAAGCCTTTCATCAGCCATATGCCGAGTGGCAGGTCGATCGCGGCCTTCACAAGGATGACGCCGATCAGTGAATTATAGAGGCCGACCATCTGCAGTACGATGAAGATCGCGATGATGAGTGTGACCGACGGGAAGGCGTGCAGCACCATGACGCCGGCAAGGAAGAAGCCGCGGGCAGGCACGTTCAACCGCGACAGCACATAGCCCGCCATGGAAGAGACAAGGAGTACGACGGCCGTCGTACTCGCCGTGAAGATCAGCGTGTTCAGCGTCACCAGCCAGATGTTCGGCCTTCCAGGCGGCGTCTGCCAAAGGAATGTCCAGTGCCGCAGGGTAAGCGTATCCGGCATCAGCGCCGCCGGTTGCTTGTCGGTGATCGTATCGATGAAGAGATAGGCATACATCAGCACCAGCGGCAGGCTGACGATGGCGAGCGCCAGAACGACCGGCCAGGTGCGGTAGTTCGCCGAGGGCTGCGATTTCTCCGCCATGATCAATCCTCGATGAGCGGCCGCGCAACCAGCGTGGCGTAATTGAAGACGCGCAGATAGGCGAGCGACAGGATGATGCCGATAATCACGAGGACCAGCGCCATAGCGGCGCCAAGGCCATATTCCAGATTGCCGGCATAGTTATTGAGCGCCGTGTGATAGGCGGCAAGCGACCAGACTTCGGTCGCCTTGCCCGGCCCGCCGCGGGTCGAAAGGAGGATTTCGTTGAAGGAGGCAAGCAGCGACAGCGTCTGGTAGCAGGTGACGAACAGGATCGGCCAGCGCATCTGCGGCAGGATGATGTAGCGGATCTGCTGCCAGCGGCTGGCGCCGTCCACCTCGCTTGCGAAGAACTGGCTCTTCGGGATCGCCTTCAGCGCCGAGGAAAAGACCAGCATGCCCATCGAGGCGCCGATGAAGCCGTTGATCAGCACCACGAAGAGCCAAGCGTTATAAGCGTTGTCGAGAAGATAGTTCTTCGGCGAGTAGCCGAACTTGCCCATGAAGGTGGAGATGAAGCCGGTATCCCAGGCGAGCCATTTCCACATCAGCACATAGATAACGACGGGCGTGATGCGCGGCAGGAGCCAGACGGAGCGAAAAATCGTTGCCTGCGTGTTCGGCATGTAGTGAGTCCAGATCGCCAGGAGCATGGCGTAGCTCGTGTTGAAGAGCACGAGCACAAGGGCGACGTAGAGCAATGTGTTGAAAAGGATCTGCGCCATGTCCGGTGACGAGGCGATGCGCGAGAAGTTCTCCGTCGTCCAGCTCCAGCCGGTATAGGTCGCGCTGGCGAGGCCTTCCTTCTGTTCCGACGTCATCTTGAAGCCGAACTTGTCGAGCGAGGCGAAAAGGTCCTCCTTGCTCGAGAAACGCAGATTGGCAACGGAGCGGTTGAACTGCTCTGAGATTTGCTTGACGTCCCGGGTCGACGGCCGGTCGTTAAGATCCTTGATCATGCGCTCGGCTTCGCGGCGCGAGGAGAAGACCTCACCGAGATGTTTTTCGCGCAGCTCCGTGGCGATGCCAGGCCCAAGCGCAAGGCCCTCGACGCCTTTGATACCCTCCTCGTCGATCGCGTAGCGCGGCTCGGTAAGCTGCTGCACGACCTCCGGCATCTCGTCCTTGAGCGCGATGAGCGAATTTGGGGCGATCTGGTAGGCGCCGCCCGAAATGCCCGTGGCGGTCGTCATGTTCGTGAAGGAAAAGACGGCGGTTAGCACTACCGGCATCAAGAAGAACAGCACAATCATGATCGCGGCCGGCGCGATCATTATGAGCCCGAGCGTTCTGGACGATCTCATGAAAGCCTCCGCAAAATGTCCGGGCGGATGAGGCCGCCCGGAGGCTTGCCTGCGCTTAGCGGATGATGATTTTGTCGCCGAGCGTGTTTTTCAGCTCGCCTTCTACGTCGTTGACGGCAGCATCGACGCTCTTGGCGCCTGTCCAGGAGGCCTCGAGGCCCTTCCACATGATGTTCCAGTAGGTGCCGAAATCGGCATTGTTGGGCATCGCGTTGGCGTAGGGCAGAAGCCGCTCGGTGGCTTCGCGCGTCCAGCGGTCGGAGGAGTAGAGCTCGATCTCGGTTTCCGACTTCGAAATGCCGAGATGAGCGGACTTGACCGCATGCAGCACATTGATGCGCGGCTCGGAGGCGATCTTGATCAACTGGGCGGCAATCTCGGTGTCGTCCTTGTCGTGGCCCGAGGTCAGAAGATAGACGAGCGGATGCGTCAGCGTGTTGGCTTTGCCGCCTTCGCCGGCCGGGATCAGCGTGAAGATGACGTTGCCGAAAAAGTCCTTCAAGCCTTCCTGGTTGACGTAGCGGGCATAATGCCAGGTGCCGCCGTGCCAGATCCCGGCCTTGCCGGAAGCCACTTCCTTCCACCACTGGTCGGCCGGCATCCCGATATGGTTCTTCTTGGTGACGCCGTCTTTTACAGCGTCGGCGAAGAATTGGTACGCGCGCTGCATCGCAGCTTTGTCGAAGACCAGCTTGCCGTCTTCTTCCATCGTCCCGCCGAAGCTCGTGTAAAACTGCCAGAAATCCGGACCGTTGGTGTAGCGCGGGTAGAAGCCATAGCCTGGCTGCACGAGGCCCTTGTCCTGCATCTTCTTGGCGTCTTCCAGCAGGTTCTTCATCGTGTAGCTGCCGTCCTGGACCTTCTGCGGCAGAGCGTCGAGATCAGCATCGTTATAGCCGATCGCCTTCATGTGAGGCTTCCAGAAGAACATCGGGCGGGACTCGGCGTCCTGCGGGATGCCGTAGACCGTGCCGCTGAAGGAGGCAATGTCCATTAGGTTTTCATAGATGTTGTTAAGCGGCCAGGAATCGAGGTCGACATAGTCCTCAATCGGCACGATCAAGCCGGACTGTGCCCAGGGGCCAATGTCCTCGTGGCCGGTGACGACGATGTTCGGAGCGGTTTTCGCCTCGGCGGCAAGCGTCATCGCCTGCTTGAAGTCCTCCCAGCCGCTATAGGCCTTTTTCTCGACCTTGATCTTGAGGTCTTCGCCCTTGATAGCGGCTTCCCGCTGAAGCTGCTCGGCTGCAATATCGATTGCGTCGAGGCGATAGACGTCGTTTGGGCCTGTGCCGCCGGCCCAGACCGTAACGGTCAGATCCTTGGCAAAGGACAGGGCGGTCGTCGAGGCTAGGATGGCGGCCGCGACGGTCATGCACTTCAGTGTCGGCAGAATAGTCATCTCTTCATCTCCCCAGAGATTGGTGCGAGCCTCTTGGCGGGCCATCACCATTGCTGACGGCCGGCCCGGAGATCCCATGAAAAGCGCGAACGGTTTCCGCTCTAGGGGATCTGCGTAACGACCGCGTGACAAAATTGAGCACGTGTGCAAAATTATTATGACTCGGCGGGAAAACATTGCAAGCGACGTTTCGCAGCGCGCCGAATCCGGCTTCGAAACACCGTTCGAATGCGAATGGAACGCTATTCGCTGGGGATCGGTCACATGCCGTTTGCTAGTTCAGCCGGCCCCAAGCCGGATTCCAGCGAGGAGAACAGAATCGCGCTGCGGATATTCCAACCATCCGGTCGGTCGCTTAAATCTCATCCGGCAGAGGTTTGCGCAACGGTTCCTATTTTATTGAGAGTCATCAAGCAAAGCTCGGACAAAGCTCGTTTCAGTTACTTCGATCGTTCCCTCGGGCAACTTCAGGATGCGATCGATGGCAGTACCATAGAGCCTGAGGCGATCGTCGAGCATCTTCACGGCCTGCTCGATATTGCCCTCGCGGCTCCTTATCAGGGCCTCGTGCATCACGCTGCTGAGGGAAAGCCGAAAGAGAAGAAGCATCTCTGCGAACGCTTCGGGGTCTGGCGCATCGAAGAGACCCTCCTCTGTTCCCTCTCGGAGAACATCGGCCAAAAGCGGGACCACGATGCGGGTCACAGCCTGATCGATGCGGTGGAACAGCACGATGTTTTCCGGGCGGAAAATGACATCGAATACTGTTCGCAGTTGCGGGGCAAGCTCGACCTTGAGGCGCCGCGATCCGGCGAACAAGGTGTTCAGCCGTCCCACGGCGTCGAGCGTAGGATCGTCGAGGAGCGGTCGAATCTCTTCAAGGCTTTCGCGGGCAAGGCGGGCAGCGAATGCTTCAAGCAGCGCCTCCTTGGAAGGAAAATAGTGATAGAAGGCACCCTTCGACACGCCTGCTTCGCGAATGATGTCGTTAATCGTGGTATGATTGTAGCCATGAGCGAAGAAGAGCCGCTGAGCGCAATCCAACAATTCGCCCGAGCGGATTTCTGGGTGTTTTTTGACACGCATAGCGGCGCTCGTTTCTTTCGTATATTCCCCTGACTAGCGGAGCGGAATTCGATGCTGCGGCCGAATTCTTCAGCTGTATTCATAGACCGACGGTCGGTCTAATGCTATAGGGTCGGCAACAGCAGCAGTTCAAGGCAGATGGCGTGAAACCGTTCCGCTTGCTTTCCGTTGTCGTCGCCCTCTCCGTGGCAGGCGGTTTGGCTGCTTGGTACGTCTGGCGCCCCATCCCCGTATCGGTCGTCGTCCCCGCGCGTGGTAGTGCTGCCGAAATCGTCTATGCCAGTGGCGTTGTCGAACCTCTCACTTGGGCAAAAGTCACGCCGCTGGTGCGCGAACGGATCGTCGAGCAATGCAACTGCGAAGGTGCAGCCGTAAAAAAGGGCGACATACTTGCTCGCCTCGATGATAGCGAGGCGAGGGCGGCCCTTGCCGAACTCGAGGCGCGGCTCGCGCTGGCGGAGCAGGAATTTCGGCGCTACAATTTGATGCTGGAGAAAAACACCGCAGCCCAGCAGTCAGTCGACCGGGCAAGCAGTGAGGTGGAGCAGCTCAAGGCGCTGGCCGCCGGCCAAAGGGCGCGCCTTGACAGCTATATCATTCGCGCTCCGATCGATGGTGTCGTGCTTCGCCAGGACGGCGAGGTGGGCGAGGTCGCAGATCTAGGAACGGCGCTCTTCTGGGTCGGGGAACAAAAACCGCTGCTCGTGGTCGCCGATGTCAACGAGGAGGATATTCCGCGGCTCCGGCTGGGGCAGAAGGCCCTGCTCAAATCGGATGCCTTCAAGGATCAGACCCTCGATGCAACCGTCAGCAGCATAACGCCGAAGGGCGATCCGGTGACGAAGACTTATCGCGTGAAGCTGCGTCTTCCCGACGACACGCCGCTGATGATCGGTATGTCGACCGATGTGAACGTCATCGTCCACGTCTCGGAAAACGCATTGCTGGTCCCCACCGTTGCGATGCAGACTGAGAAGGTCTTCACCGTCGAAGGAAACTCTGCCCGGCTACGTGAGATCAAAACCGGTATCCGCGGCCCGAGTGGCATCGAGATTAGGTCCGGTCTGGATGAAAAGGCGCGGGTGATTTCACCGTTTCCGCAAGATCTGAAGGATGGGGCCTGGGTCAAGATAACCGGTGCTGCGAAGTGAGGTTACGATGCGGCTGATTTTCGAGATCGCCGTCACCCATATTGCCGGCCGCGGCCGGCAGACACTTGTTGCCGTGTTCGGCGTTGCCGTCGGTGTCGGCTTTTCCATCGCCATGGCGGCACTCATGCAGGGCGGCCAGGACGATTTTGTGGAACAGTTGATCAATACCATGCCGCATGTCGAGATCACCGACGAGCAGCGAACGGCGCGACGGCAGCCTGCCGAAACCGTATTCCGTACGACGGAGATCTTCGGACTGAGGCCGCGGGAGGACCGCCGCGGCATCATCAATCCGACTGCCGCGCGCTCCTGGCTCGAGGCATGGATACCCGGCCGGCTCGCACCAGACCTGAAGCTGCAAGGTGTCATTCGTTACTCCAGCCGCGAGGTCGGAGCATCGGTGATCGGCATCGAACCGGTCGCCGAGCGCAGCGTTTCACCTATCCTCGGCGATTTCGTGGAGGGAAGTTTCGGAGCCCTTGCGGCAGGCGGGAACAATATCGTCATCGGCGATACGATGGCAAAACGCCTCGGCGCCGGACTGAACGATACAGTCGCCGCGGTTTCGTCCGAGGGACTCACGCGCAATTTCAAGATCGTCGGCCTCTTTCATACCGGCACGACCGCGCGGGATGAGGGCGAAGCTTATGTACTGCTGAAGAACGCGCAGATCTTGAGCGCGCGCACCAACGCCATCAATGAGATCCGCATCAAGCTTGCCAATCCCGATGACGCACCAGTGGTGGCGCGCCGGATCGAGGCCGAACTCGGCTACAGGGCCGAGGCTTGGCAGGAGGCCAATGAATCGCTCCTCGAAGCGCTCGTGATCCGCAATGTCATCATGTACACCGTTGTCGCAGCAATCATGCTGGTCGCTGGTTTTGGCATCTATAATATTATCTCGACGATTACTCACGAAAAGGCGCGCGATATCGCCATCATGAAGTCGCTCGGTTTTGCCGAGGCGGACATGCGGCGCCTGTTTCTGCTCGAAGGTGTCGCCATCGGGGCCGGCGGATCGGCGCTCGGTTGGCTGCTTGGCTTCGCGCTCGTCTATGCCTTGTCCCTGGTGCGCTTCGAGCTTGCCGCGACGGGACAGGAAATGACACGCCTGCCGATTGCCTGGAGCATTCTGCATTACGTGATCGCCTCTGGTTTCGCGCTCAGTTCGGCGGCTTTTGCCGGCTATCTCCCGGCTAGGCGTGCTGCACGCCTTAATCCCGTGGATATCATAAGGGGTGCGACATGAGCGCCTTGATTGAAGCGCAGAACCTCACACGCATCCTGACGGAAACCGTCCCCGTAACGCTGGTCGAGGATGTGTCTTTGACGATAGGTGAGCGGGAATTCGTTGCAATCACTGGACCTTCCGGTTCCGGCAAGTCTTCGCTGCTCTATCTGTTGGGGCTGCTCGACGAGCCGACGAGCGGCAGGCTTTCGATTGGCGGCAGAGATACCGATCCGATGGACCAAAGGGAACGCGCCGAAACCCGCCTCTCTATGCTGGGCTTCGTCTTCCAGTTCCATTTTCTCCTGCCAGAATTCACGGCGCGGCAGAACGTCGAGATCCCGATGCGTAAGCTTGGTCGTTTGAGCCGGTCGGCCATGCAGGCGCGGGCTGAAGAACTCTTGGCATCGCTCGGCCTTGCCGGCCATATCGATAAGAGGCCAGATCAGCTTTCCGGCGGTCAACGCCAGCGGGTCGCTGTCGCACGTTCGCTTGCGAATGATCCACCCATCCTGCTTGCGGACGAGCCGACGGGAAGCCTCGACAGTCAAAATTCCGAGCAGGTCTTTTTGATCCTCGAAGGGCTCGTGCGCGAACGCGGCAAGACGGTTATCGCCGTCACCCATGATCTCGATATGGCGGCCCGTATGGGGCGGCGCATTCATCTCATGGATGGCAAGATCGCCGATCCTTGAGATCGGTGCGAGCGGAGGCATTTGGCCAGCCAGCAGCAGCGACGGCCTTCGCGATGAAGCCCAGCCATTGTTCGTCACGGCCTGTTCGATCTGAAAGCGACGCAACGCCCCGCCACCAGCAAGACCAGGTGAAACACCTAGTTGCCAGTTGTTTGTGGTCGAAATCCGATGGCGATGGTGAAGGCTCCAAATGCTCCGAAAAGCGCGAAGACTTGGACGGCAAGGGCGATCATGCGCGCCGACGCCGGTCGAACGAGGCATGCGAATAGACCAAGCACCAAGATCGCCGAGATGACCCTTCGGGCGGTGGCCGCCCGCCAGTGCCCGTAACCGCCGCTTGAAGGCGCGATGCGGTGGCAAAGAGGAAAGCCTCGAAGGCGGGAAATATTGTTGCCAGATCCCTCGTTCCTGCATTTGTGCTTCGCGCTGCCGGGTCTCTGCGGTTTCCCATCTTCGTCGCGGAGAGCAACAAGCGGGTTGGGCTATTTCTCGCAAAGACGCCGAGCGCCATAATAGGGTTGGTAGGTACAGTCGGAAGCGCGGAACGAACGATAACTGCGGGAGCAGGCCGTGATGTTGCAGGACGGTGCGGCGTTCTCTTCGCTTGTCATCATTCCTGTATCCGGATCGATCTGCGGAGCAGGCTCAGCCATCGCCGCGTGCATGAATTCCCGCCAGATGCGAGCCGGAAGTGCGCCTCCGGTGACACCCTTCATCGGCGCGTCATCGTCGTTCCCGACCCAGACTCCGGCGACCAAGGCGTCCGTGAAGCCGACGAACCAGGCGTCACGGTTGTCCTGACTGGTACCTGTCTTGCCGGCCGCAAACATGCCGGGATCGGCGTCGCGGCCAGTCCCACGCTCAACGACCAACTGCAGTAACGCAAGAAGGTCCGGCTGATACGGAGAGAGATCAATAGCCGCAGGCACTTGCGCACCCACGCGGAAGCCTCTGGGTTGGCCAGATGCCTGAAATTCGATAATACCCCACGGCTCGACGGGCGCCTTTCCAAGGCGAACCGATGCGTAGGCGCCGGTCAGATCGAGCAAACTCACCTCCGAAGCACCAAGCGACAAGGCAGGTGCCGTCGTCAGGGCCGCGTTTATGCCGAGCTCCTTGGCTGCCGCGGCGACACTGTCCAGTCCCACCTCCTGGGCAAGGGCTGCGGTGGCGGCATTCAACGAGCGAGCAAAAGCCTCCGCCAGCGTAACCCAACCGCGGTAACCACCCCCGGAATTTTGGGGCGACCATCCGTTTATCTCGATAGGGCCGTCGAGGACCTGATCCGATAGAGAAAGCCCCTTTTTCAACGCAGCATAGTACACGAACAACTTGAATGTGGAGCCTGGCTGACGCATCGCCGTGACGGCACGGTTGAACTGGCTGGTCTTGTAGTCGTGTCCGCCGACCATTGCGACAACCGCGCCATCGGGCGTCATGGCGACCAGCGCCGCCTGCGATGCGCCGCGAGCCTTTCCCTCTTCATCGAGCGCCTGTCTCACCACCCGTTCGGCGATTTCCTGCAGGCGCGGTACCAACGTCGTGCGCACTGTCGTCGAGCCGGGAGAGGAACCCGCGATCTCGCTCGCTTGTGGCGAAACCCAATCGGCGAACCAGCTGCCGGAGCGCGGCGTCGGTGTCGTGGGGTGCAGTTCGGCAAATTCATTCTTGGCGGCGTCGGCTTCTTGCGGGGTAAGCTTGCCGTTGGCGGCCATCGCGTCGAGCACTGTTGCCGTGCGTTGGCGTGCACCCTCGAAATTGTCGATCGGGTTCAACTGGCTCGGAGCCTTCAGCAGACCTGCCAGCATCGCCGATTCTGGAATATCGAGCGCACCGATATCCTTGTTGAAATAGATCCGTGCCGCTGCCGGCATTCCCGTAGCGCCGGAACCGAGGTAGACCGAATTCAGGTACCGCGTCAGGATCTCCTGCTTGCCGAGCTTCCATTCCAGCCAGAACGCGATCACCAGTTCCTGGATCTTTCGCTTCAGCGTTCGGTCGCTTTCGAGATACTGCAGCTTGATCAACTGCTGCGTGATCGTGCTTCCCCCCTGGACGACCGAGCCTGCCTCAAAGTTCCGTACTAGCGCGCGCGCAATGCCTTTCAGGTCGATGCCGTGGTGATCCATAAACCGGCGGTCCTCGATTGAAAGCACTGCATCCACGAGGTGAGGGGGGAATTGTTCGTACCCTGCATAGGGTCCCTGATAGGGCCCCTGCCGAACAAGAGGTTCGCCGTCCGCCGTTTCCAATACAATGACGGGCTTCATGGAACCATCGGCAATCTCTTGCCACGGCACATCCTTCAACGCCCAAGTCAGAACGCCGGCCACGATCAGCAAGCCGAGCAAAGGAGCGAGCGCGGCGAGCCCTTTCCATGACCGCAGTTTCAGTGGACGGGCCTGCTTTATGCCGGTCAGTCCGGCTCGAATGGCTGCCGTGCGGGACCGCGCTTTGGAAGAAAGCGATGCAAAAGCAGCAGATACCCGCCGAAACTTCTCATTTGGCGTTCGAGTGCCAGACGTCTGTTGTCTTTTCTTGATGGTTGCGATGCCCTTTCTCATCCAGAACGGGCTGCTTCGCAAAACCGCACGGAGATCATGACGGAGGGCGGCCATCAGGTCACGAACGGCTCGTGCGCTTTGAGCAAAAGGCGAGGAAGGGTTCACAGCCTCTTTGGATTGTTCCAACGGTGATGAAGATCCGGATTCTCCCTCGTGAGCCCCGGTTTCTCCTTCAGCGCCTTCAGCTGGAAATCCTTCGCTCTGCGGCAGCTGCGCAGATTCGGCGGCGGTGCGATCACCAGTCTGATTTGAGCTGCCGGTTTGTTTTGAGGTGTCTGCGGTGCTTGCCATTTCTTACCGGCTGGTTGTTTTGAAGCAATTAGCGCGCAATGGAGCGGAGGAAAGACGACATTGGCACTGCTCTCCCAAGTCTCTTCGAATAGAGGCCCAATCCTGAAAATTGATGCGGGAAATGTTCTCACATCCGAAGCCAGCCTTTTCATGGCAACGCAATACCAAGTCAACAGCGCGCGTGAGCGGCGTTCGCCCCGTCTGGCGTCGGCATCCGGTATGGCCATAGCGCATGGTGCGCATCTGCTCGAACGTCGAACCATCTCCACCAGCTCGTCCGGCTTCATCGCGAAAGACTAGTGGCAGAAGCCTGACGGATGGTACCAAACGCCAGAGGACCGATCCGGTGGCCGACATCTCCCATGCGACGTGACCATTCGTCTGGAGAAGAGTAGACTACAGCCCGACCGCAGCGCCCTTGGGCAGCGCATCGGGCCTGCATACCTTAGCGAACCAGGGAGGGCGATATGGGAACGGCTGCACCGAGCGTAGCCATCCGCGCGCTGGCCGAGACCGATCTGCCGGAAGCCGAAAGAATTTTCCGGCTGGCCTTTGGCACCTTCTTGGGAGCACCCGAACCAGAGACGTTCTGGTCCGACCGCGACTATGTACGCGGCCGCTGGCAGGCGCCCTACGTCGCCGCCTTCGCCGCGGAGGTGGGCGGTGAACTGGTGGGCTCCAACTTCGCAACCCGCTGGGGCAGCGTCGGCTTCTTCGGACCGTTGACGATCCGCCCCGACCTTTGGGACCGGGGCATCGGCGCGCGGCTCGTCGAGGCCGTCACGGCGAGCTTCGATGAATGGGGCACGCGGCATGCAGGCCTGTTCACCTTCGCCCAGAGCGCCAAGCACGTGGGCCTGTACCAGAAGTACGGATACTGGGCTCGTTTCCTCACGGCCATCATGTCGGCGCCGGTCCGTCACAACCAGACCGAGCCGGTGCGCTGGTCGCGGTATTCCGATCTGACAGAGGAGCAGAGAGTGGAATGCCTGAAGTCCTGCCGTGACCTGACCGGCGCCCTTTACGACGGGCTCGACCTGGGGCCGGAAATCCAGGCCGTAGAGGCGCATGAGCTTGGGGAGACGGTCCTGCTCGGCGATATGGGGGGTGCGGGCTTGGACGGTTTTGCCGTGTGCCACCATGGGCCGCGCAGCGAAGCAGGCGACGGTGCTTGCTTCATCAAGTTCGGGACCGTGCGTCCAGGATCGGCGGCTGGGGAGACCTTCGACAGCTTGCTGCATGCCTGCGAGGCGCTTGCCGTAGCGGAGGGGATGCCCAAGCTGCTGGCCGGGGTGAACATGGCCCGCCACGAGGCGTACCGGCACTTGGTCGGGCGTGGCTTTCGAACCGAAATCCAAGGGGTCACGATGCACCGGCCCAATGAGCCGGGTTACAGTCGCGCCGGCCTCTTCGTGCTCGACGACTGGCGCTAGGGATGGAATCTAACGCTTGGTGCCCACGCCTAACGGCAGCGATGATTTCATCCGGATCAGCCGTCCAGGTGAAAGGCTTGGGACGCGCATTGGTTTCAGCGACGTACCGGTTGATGGCCTCCTGAAGATCGACCACCGAACGGAAGGCGCCGCGCTTGAGCCGCTGGCGGGTCAGCTTGGTTGGGTGCGGTCGCGCGCCTGGATCTGGCTCTTCTCATCAACAGAGAGAACGATGGCATGAGCGGGTGGATCGACGTAGAGCCCGACCACGTCGCTGAGCTTCTCGCCAAACTTGGGATCGTTGGAGAGCTTGAACTGGCGATAGCGATGCAGCTGGAGACCATGGGCTCGCCAGATGCGCCGTACGGCACTGGCGCTGACTCGGCGTGACGTCCGTCTTGCCGGCGTCAAGGTTGCAGCCACCCCGGTCATAATCCTTTCTGCCTTTTGCGCCATCTTGCGCTGCGCGTCCTAAGGCCTCAGATCAGGCCATATTGTTTCGCCTTATTGCGCAGAAAGGGCAGGCCGTTGCCCATCACCTCTGCCTCGTCCCTGGCGACAGGACGCCAGACTGCGAGACCGTAGGCGACTTCCGCTGGCATGTTGATGAAGCTCTCCATAGCAAGGCCGCCTTTGAACCCAATGGCCGCAAGTGCTGTATATATCTCGTCCCAAGGGACGTTTCCGTAGCCGGGCGTGCCACGGTCGCTTTCAGACAGGTGGATATATTTTAGATGTTCGCGCGCATCGAGGATGCCCGTGGCAGCGCCCTTCTCCTCGATGTTCATGTGATAGGTGTCGAGATGCACGAAGATATTGTCAGCGCCGACGCGCTCGATCATCTCGACTGCTTGCCTTCCGGTATTTATCAAATGGTTTTCATAGCGGTTCACTGCCTCGACGCCGAGCTCGATGCTGCGGGACTTGGCGTGCTTGGCGGCGGCCGTCAGCGCGCGGGCGATGTTGTCGTACTCTTTCTCCGTCGGCGGCACGCCAGTGCGCTCGCCAATGCCGCCGAAGATGACGCCGGATAGCGCCAATGCGCCCATGTCGGCCGCTTTGTCGATCGCGACCTTCAGATGCTCGATTGCCGCCTCCGGCCGCACCGACGCCCAGGCGTGCTCGGGCAGCCCGAGCGAGCAGACGGCCGGCAGGCTGTGCTTTTCGAGAAGCGCCCGGGTGTGTGGCGCATCGACGGCGGGTGCGTTGAGGAGCGCAATTTCGATGAAGTCCATCTTGTAGGACACCGCAGCTGCGATCGCCTTTTCGGCGCCTGCCTTGTCCCAGTTCATTGTCCACATGCTGGTATGTACGCCGAAGCCTTGCATCGTCTCATTCCTTTCTGCGCAGAACGGTTCTGAAGTGTCCGGCAAGCCAGCGCAGCATCATGACGCCGACGAGCAGGATACCCCACACGGCCGTCGCCAGATGCTGGTTGGCGCCGAGAAGATTGAGCCCGGACGAAAACAGCTGAAGTACCACAAGCGCCGCGAAGACCGGGATCACGCGGCCGAAGCCGCCGAAGGGATTTACCCCGCCAAGGAAGCAGGCGAGAACGGTGATGAGCAGGTAGGACTCACCGTGGCCGACGCGCACCGAGTTGAAGCGTGCCAGCATGATGATGCCGGCGACGGCACACATCGCGCCCGACAGCGTATAGACGAGAACGATGACCCTGCGTGTGTTGACCCCGGAATAGCGCGCCGCCTCGATGTTGGAGCCGATCATGTAGGTGTTGAAGCCAAGCCTCGTGCGCGATAGCAGCACATGCCAGAGCGCGACGCACAGGATGAAGATGAGGAGCGGCACGGGAATTCCCATCACAGAGCCATGGCCGAACGGCCGCAGGAAGGCGGGAAAGCCCGACACGTCCCCGCCGCGGGTCAAGAACTCGCCGAGCCCGCGCAGGAAGATCATCATCGACAGCGAGACAAGGATCGGGTGAGCCTTCGTATAGGCAATGACAAGACCCATGACGACGCCGCTTGCCGCACCTGCTGCAAGCGCAAGCGCCACGCCGAGCAGGAAGGATCCCGGTCCCGCGTCGACGCCGCCGTTGGCCTGGAGCGTCCAAGCCACGGTGAGGCCTGCGATGTTGGCGGTGAAGGTGATCGCGAGGTTGAGCCCTCCCGTCAAGATCGGCAGCAGCATGGCAAGAGTAAGAAGGCCGAGCTCCGGAAGCTGGAAGGCAACGGAACCGAAGGTGGCCCGCGACAGGAACTGCGGCGAAGCGAGGCCGAAGACCACGACCACGAACACGAAGGCGACGACCGATCCCGCGATTTCCGATCCCAGGAGGTGGCGAGTCCGCCGGACAAGCGTCGTCATCTGCGCCTCCGCTCGTTCTTCAGGATAGGAAGCAGCTGCTCGATGCGGGAATTCGAGAGCGTGATCGCGACGAGAATGATGGCGCCAATAATCATCTTGAACGCGAAGGGTGAAACGCCCATCAGGTTGAGGCCGTTCTGGGTGATCGAGATCAGCAGCACGCCGAGCACGCAGCCGAGCACCGAGCCCTTGCCGCCACCGAGGCGGGCGCCGCCGAGCACGGCGGCGGCAAGCACATCCAGCTCGCGGCCGTAGAGCGCATTTGGCACGACTTCCTGGGCATAGTGTGCCTGGATCAATCCGCCAATACCGGCCATGAGCCCCAACCAGCCGAAGGCGATGAACTGCATGGCGCCGATCGAGATTCCGAAGCGGCGCGCGCCCTCGGGATTGTCGCCGAAGGCATAAAGCTGGCGCCCGGTCGTCGTGTGGCGGATCAGGAACCAGGTCGCCGCAACGCAGATTGCCATGACAAGGACCGGAAGGCGGATTTCGGCCCAGCTGCCGTCAGCCATCTCCCGTTCGTAGAGGATGATCCGCTCCGTCCACCAGTCGGGCAGCGTGTAGATCGATACGCCGCGGGTGAAGAACATCAAAAGTCCGAAGTAAATATTGAAGGTGGCGATCGTAACGACGATCGAGATGATCTTGAACCGGTGGATCAGGAAAGCGTTGAAGGCGCCGAGCAGCGTGCCGATGCCGCCGGCGATCAGCAGCCCGCTTGCCCAGCCTCCGCCGCCGACCTGGCCGAGGATAAGGGCGGTCACGTACTGCACGACCGAGGCGGCGACCGCAAACGAGATGTCTATGCCGCCCGCGATCAATACAACGAGCAGACCGACTGCGAAGATGATGTTGACTGAACTGATGTTCAAAAGGTCGAAGGCATTGCCGAGCGTAAAGAAACGCGGCGTCGCGAAGGAAAGAAAGGCGCCGATCAGAACAATGACGGCAAGCAGGCAGATCTCCGTCGCATGGGTGCGGAAGAGCCTACGCATAGACGGCAGCCTCCATGTCTCTAAGCGCTGTCGCGCGCGGATCGTATTCGCCGGCGATCTCCCCCTGTGCCATGTGCAGCACCCGGTCGGCGTTGAAGTAGACCTCGGGCACCTCGTCGGAGATGAGGATGATGGAAAGCCCGCTTTGCGCAAGCCGTGCCACGATGTCGAAGATACCGGCGCGCGCACCGACGTCGACGCCGACCGTAGGTGCGTCGAGGATCAGCAGCTTAGGGTCGGTCGCCAACCATTTTGCGATGGCAATACGCTGCTGGTTGCCGCCCGAGAGAGTCGAGATGGCATCCTGCTGCAGCCCAATCCTTATTGCGAGATCGGCAATCCAGCGTGCCGCAAGACCGTGCTTCTTACGCTCCGAAATGAACCCGTGGGACAGAATCTTGCGCAGGGAGGAAATCACCAGGTTGTCGGCAATCGACTGCGGTTGGATGAGCCCAAGCGACAGTCGGTCTTCGGAGAGATAGGCAATGCCGGCAGCGATCGCGTCCCGATTGGAGGAAAAGCGCACGGGCTCGCCATCAAGCCTGATTGTGCCGCGATCGGGACGGCGCATACCGAAGAGCGTCAGTGCCAGTTCCGTGCGGCCGGCGCCCAGCAGGCCGGTGATACCGAGCGTCTCGCCGCGGCGGACGGAGAAGGAGATGTTCCTAAACTCACCGCGCCGTGTCAGCCCCTCAACCGCAATGACAGGCGCAGCCCCATCATGCGATTGGGCGCGCACGGCGTGGTCGAAAATCTTGCCGGTCATGAGTTCGGTGATGCGCGACTGCGTCATGCCTTCGGCCGGATAGACGCCGACGAGCCTGCCGTCGCGCAGCACGGTGATACGGTCCGATATTTCCAGCACCTCGGCCAGTCGGTGGCTGACGAAGACGACGGCGACGCCCGAGGCGGAAAGATTACGGACGATCTCAAGCAGATGGTCGGTTTCTGACTGCGTCAGCGAAGCAGTCGGCTCGTCCATGAAGACGACCTTTGCCTCGCCGACCAAGGCTCGTGCGATCGCCACGATCTGCCGCTGGGCGACAGCGTATTCGCGCAGCGGCAGATCGACGTCGAGGGTAACGCCGAGGCGCGCCAACACGCGTTCGGCGGTCTCGCGCATGGCCTTGTGGTTGACCCGGCGCGGGCGATGGCCGAGCACGGTCTGGAAAGCGATGTTTTCTGCCACCGACATTTCCGGGAAGAGTGCGAGATCCTGCCAGATCACCTGAATGCCGGAGGCTTGCGCCGTGACTGGCGACATATGCGTATAGGGCTGGCCGTCATATTCGATTGCAGCACCGGCCTGCGGGCGATAGACCCCGGTGATGACCTTGATGAGGGTACTCTTGCCGGAACCGTTTTCGCCGGCGAGGCAATGCACCTCGCCCGGTCGCACCTCGAAGGAGACGTCGCGGAGCGCGCGCACACCGCCGAAGGTCATGTTGATGTTCTTCATCGACAACAGAGGTCGTTGGGCGTCTGCGCCAGTTGGAGATTCCATATCGCGCCTGCCGTAGTGGTCCGCCGGCCATGCTCGCAGTCCACCGAGCCAGCCGCAGCCAGCCCGGCGGTCTGGGAGGTGCCTTCGAAAGGTTTAGAGGCCCATGGCCGCGAGTTCGTCGACCGTATCCTTGTTGATGGTCACGAGCTGGTCGACGATAATATCATTTCCGGTCGGATTGATCTTCCCGAGGCCTTCGATCTCGTCACCCGCCTTGATCTCCTCGCCCTTCATGAGCTTGTCGGCGAGTGTCACGAAGACTTCGCCGGCCTGTTTCGGATTCCACATGAATCCGCCGGAAATCGCGTCGGATTTAATGAGTTTCTGGCCCTGGCCTGGTGAGAAGGGGCCGAGTACGAAGATCTCGCCAACCTTGCGGCGCTCTTCCACGGCACGGCCGGCGCCGATCGGCCCCTGGCTGCCGAAGGCGAGGAAGCCCTTGAGGTCGGGATTGGCCGAAATCAGGTCGAGCGCGGTCGACCGGCTCTTGTCGGCATCTTCAGCAACGCCGTAGCGCTCGCCGACCACTTCCATCTCCGGATATTTCTCTTTGAGATAGGCAATCGCCGCATCGGCCCAGGCATTGTGCAGCGGCACGGTGAGCGAGCCGACGAAGACTGCATATTTCCCCTTGCCGCCCATCTTCTTTGCAAGAAGCTCGGCATGCGCTTCGCCGAAGCCGTTTGCCGAGGCGAGTTCGAAATTCCAATCCGCGCCCTTTTGACCGGGTGATTCATGCGTGATGACGATAATGCCGTTTTCCTTGGCCTTGGTGAGAACCGGCTCCAGCACTTTCGCATCGTTGGGCACGACGCCGATCACCTTGACGCCCTGGGCGATGAGATCCTCGATGGCGCGCACCTGCAGCGCCGGGTCGGCGCTGGTCGGGCCAATCATGAAGGCATCGATACCGAGCGCGGCACCCTTCTCTTTAATGCCGGCCTCCATCGCGTTGAACCACGGGATGCCGCCGATCTTGACGACGACACCAACCTTACCGGCCTCCTGCGCCAGGGCGCCGAAAGCGGCCGCCAGCGACAGCGAAGCCGCGAATGCGGCGACAAGCAATTTCCTCATCTTGTTCCTCCTCCATCGTTTCGAGATGGGCACAGGGCCTGCTGAAGACCGCCGGCCTCCCGTTGCAAGTAGCTGGCGAAGAATGTGAATTCCCGCCTCCCTTCGAAGCCGCCTCCTCAAGCGGCCCTACGTTGCACAATCGATATTTCTCTTTGCACAATCGATAGTGCAAAGACTATCGGTCAGAGTTATACTTTCGTCAAGCGGAAACGCCTTTCGCCGCTTCGAAATCGGCACTAAGGAAAATCCGAGGGTTTTGAATGAAGAACGCCATGAGGAAGAAGGCGACGATCTACGATCTGTCGGTGCTGTCGGGCAGCTCGCCCTCGACAGTCAGCGCCGTGCTGAACGGCACTTGGCGCAAGCGCCGCATCAAGGAAGCGACCGCCGCACTGATCCGTGAGCTTGCAGAGAAGTACCAGTATACTGCAAACCGCCAGGCCCAGGGACTACGCAGTTCCCGGTCCGGCCTGGTGGGTCTGCTGCTGCCGGTCCACGACAACCGCTACTTCTCTTCTATGGCCCAGACTTTTGAGGCGCACGTGCGCAGCAAGGGCCAGTGCCCCATCGTCGTCAGCGCCAGCCGCGATCCCCAGGAAGAGCGCGAAACGGCAGCGACGCTCATTTCCTATTCGATCGATGAGCTCTTCATCTGCGGCGCGACCGATCCAGACGGCGTACACGAGGTCTGCGAAAAAGCAGGGCTGAAGCACATCAACATCGATCTTCCAGGCAGCAAGGTTCCCTCCGTCATCAGCGATAACTACGAGGGCGCGCGGATGCTGACAGAAGCGATCATCCGCCAATTTCCGGCCGATAAGCCCCTTGCACCCGAAGAGCTCTACCTCTTCGGCGGCCGCAACGACCATGCGAGCCACGAGCGCATCCGCGGCTTTCGCGCCGTCAAACGCGACCTGCTCGCAGGCGACCCCGACATTTGCATTCAAACGACGGGCTATTCGCCAAACAACACGCGCCTTGCCTTCGAAGCGTTCTACGAACGGGAAGGCCGGCTGCCGCGCGCTCTCTTCGTTAATTCGTCCATCAACTTCGAAGGTTTCCTCCGTTTCATGGCTGGTCATCCGCACGAGACCTTCTCCGACATGGTGGTCGGCTGCTACGACTACGATCCCTTCGCCTCTTTCCTGCCCTTTCCCGTGATCATGATAAGGCAGGATATCGAGAGCATGCTGGCAAAGGCGTTCGAGGTCATGGAAGAGCCGCGTCCTGCGCCAACCGTTCACATGATCCGGCCGGAACTCATCAAACCCCGCACGGCGCTGGCCGGCCCTCTCGACGCATTGAAGGACATCGACTGAAAGGGCCTTGGCCTTTGGCGCGCCTACTCGCACGGCAGCGCTCTATCTGAATTTCTGCGACTTCTCGCGATATGCCCCCGACGAAAAGACATTGCGGAAGGGCAACCTCTGGGGCTGCCGGTCAATCTTTTGGCCTTTTGCCGTGTCGCAGGCGTCACGACCACCACCGCCTTTGCCGGCGCGCGCCGCAAATCGGCTTTGCTACGTGGCTGTTCACCATGCCGATCGACAAAACGCACTACGTGAATGCGACCAGCAATAAGAACGCTGCTCCGGCCGCGATCATGCCCACACCCAGCCAGTTCCTCGTCAATCCTAGAAATCGAACCCCTTGGCTTCTAGGTTCCAGTGTCCGCCCGCTAAGGGATGATTGGTGAGGGTCGCTGAGAGGCCGTCGGCCAAGAGCCTCCCGACACAGGAGGAGTATGCCGCATATGATGAAAATAGCGCCAATCGAGATTGTCCACACGGTCTCCTCCTCTTGATCTCGCCTCATAAAGTACCAAACTTCCGTGGGGCATAACTGTTCCTCTTTGCGCTTCCGAGTATCATAACGCTGCCGCCGCTCGAAGCCGACGAAGTCAGGCTGGTGGCAGTCGGCGATTGGCCAACGTCGTGTTGCTTCGCTTGATCAGGAGGATATCAGGGCCGTCGACACCTCACATGCAAGCTGACGGCAAAGCTTGCCCATCCTAACATGGAAAGGCGCCTTGTGAGCTTCAGACCACCACGATCGTTCTCGGATCGGCCGAATTCCGCATTCAGCCCTTTGAGCCCTTTGGAATACGAACTTGCCTCGGAGCGGGCCGATGCACTTGGTCGCCAAGGCCGTAAAGTCGAGGCGGCACTTGCAAAACTTGCCGCCTCGACAAAGAGCGATAATCGCACAGCTGATCGAGAAGGCCTCCTGAATGACGCCGCGGAGGCTGTCTGGGCATTGTTCATTCAGCGGGAGATCTGCGGACTCCGCAACAACTGGGACCTCGTCACACGGTATGGGATTCCCGGCGAAGTGCTTGCGAGGGTCGGGGCCATACGGCGATGAACTCATCAGGCTGGCCTCTATTCGACAGCAAAAGACATGTGCGTTCGCAGCACGCGACCGTCATTGCCAGAAAATTTAGAATGTCAGAGAAGCGCGAAGACTAACCATGGGCGCCACGCAGAACTCGGCTGCAAGAAGTCGTCAATGAAACCACGCAAAGGCGGTACTCGCCATGCCTATACCAGAAGCTTCAGCTGACGTCGCTAAGCGGCTGCCGCCGCGATGTATCGCCACGGCCGCCATTAAATGTTGCGTGCCGCGAGGATCCAGTCTGCCGCAGCAGAGATATCGTCGACCGTTGCAGTTGGCGAAGGCTTAAATCGTGTGTCGTCCCCGCGACGATACTTGCCTGTGCGGACGAGCACTGCTTTGGAAAGTCCGGCCTGCAAGGCACCCGCGACGTCCGTTTCCGCGTCGTCGCCCACCATGACGGCCTTTGCTTTCGGACAATTCATGCTGGCGAGCGCGGACAGGAAGAATTCGGGTGACGGCTTTCCCAGGATAGTGGCACGCCTCTGACTTGCGAACTCCAGCGCCGCGATGAACGCGCCCGCGTCGAGACTGAGTTTGCCGTCAACATCCTGGAACGTCCGGTTTGGCGCGAGCCCTAGGAATTCCGCGCCTGTGACCAGCTCGCGAAATGCGGCATTCAGGGTCTGGTAATCGAAAGCCTCGCCGGCGTCGCCGACAACAAGAGCCTTCTGTGGCCCTCCTGCCAGGTCGTGGAAATCCAGCGCGAGATCGGGATGAACCAACAGGTATGGCGATCGATCGTGCTTATCGAGCCACTCCCGCGCGGCTTGCGCCGGAGTAAAGAGCTCATCGCTTGTGGCGTAAAGTCCAAGTCCTGCAAGTCGCTGCAAGAGCGCCTGCTTGTTCGAGCGTGTCGTATTGCTCACGAACCGGATGAGTAGGCCGGCTTCGCGCAAGCGCGCAACAGCATCGGTAGCGCCCGGTATGACTTCCTCGCCGTCATAGATAACGCCAGCGAGATCCAGAAGTACTCCGCTGATCATGGACGGAGAATGAACGCCGAAGCATCGTGCGTCAAATTTAGGAATTCGGCAGAGATCTTATCGCGAATCCGTGGGCGACAAGGAAGTCGCCGGTCTTGTCACTCAACCCACTGACTTTCGCGACCGACTTCCGCATCCGCCTCGTGGCCGTCGGTGATATTTGCGGCCTATTTGCGGTGAGGGCAAACCCACAGAATGGCGCGAGGATCGTCGTCTTTAAGGCGCAGCGCGCTATGCTGATGCGTTTTTCACGCACGCCTGCATTACCGCTATATCGAGCTCATCAAGCGCATGGGCCTTCGAAGAGTACGAGCTCTCCCGCAACAATATTACCTGGTGTAATCGCTCCGTCATGCTGCAGGAGGGGATGGCGCTACTATGGCTTCAAAATCCCGTCATGCTGGCATGAAATAAATTGCGATGCGTGGCATGATGCGGGGCACATCGGAGAGAGATATGAATACGTCAAAGGATGATCTCGATAAACCAGACTGGCTGGAAGCCGAATTGGCCGATACGCTCGACGAGGACTACGAACTCGAGCTCTCCGAACCGGCGCTGTCAGAAGAAATCCGTAAGATCTATCGCACGTCGCATCCGCCCCCGATGCCGCGTGTCGATTACTTCCGCGCTCTTCTGGCGCTGCAGGCCGAGCTGATCAAATTGCAGGACTGGGTCTCCTATCACAGGGAGAAGGTCGTCGTGATCTTCGAGGGACGCGACTCGGCCGGCAAGGGCGGCGTGATCAAGCGCATCACGCAGCGGCTCAACCCTCGCGTGGTGAGAGTGGTGGCGCTGCCGGCTCCTTCGGACCGAGAGAAAACCCAATGGTATTTCCAGCGTTACGTGCCACATCTGCCGGCCGGTGGCGAGATCGTGCTCTTCGATCGGTCCTGGTATAATCGGTCCGGCGTTGAGCGCGTCATGGGGTTTGCGACCGAAGACCAGGTGGAACAATTCTTCAACGATGTGCCCGAGTTCGAGCGCATGCTGGTGCGCTCCGGCATCCGGCTGGTCAAATACTGGTTCTCGATCACTGACGAGGAACAGCAGATGCGTTTTTTGATGCGCATCCACGATCCTCTGAAGCAGTGGAAGCTGTCGCCGATGGACTTGCAATCGCGCGTGCGCTGGGAAGCCTATACCAAGGCAAAGGAAGAGACCTTCGCCCGCACGAATATCGCTGAGGCGCCCTGGTACATCGTCGAGGGCAACGACAAGAAGCGGGCCCGCCTCAACTGCATCGACCACCTGCTTAAGCAGATTCCTTACGAAGACGTGCCGCATGAGAACATCACGCTCCCAGAGCGCGTGTTTAACCCCGACTACGAACGCAAGGTCCTCCCGCCGGAGCTCTACGTGCCGCCGAAATACTGATGCCAGCCCAAAAGCATCAAGACACTGTGCGGATCGCGCAACCTTCTTAGCTGCTGGCTCGTCGTCTACTGTTCCCGCCAGGAGAAGGTAATGCTGTTGGAAAAGGCTTCCGTCTGCGTAGAGATGACGGATATCTTCTCGCCTTCAGCACAATCCACACGACCACGGCAGCGTTGTCGTTGTCGTCGCCACGGGTTGTCACGTACATCCGGGCACAATTCTGCCTACTGCTTCGGAAAATCCGGCGGGATTACGGGCGTATTGCCAATAGGCGGCGCAGGCTTGACAAGGTCTCCGTCGCCGATGGACGGCGGCTTTAGCACGCCGTTGCAATCAGACAATTTCGAGGTATCCGACCAATCCGTAAGTCCTGAATTGCCGTTCTCAAGGGCGCGCGCCCGGTTCTGCTGCTGATCTGGCGCCTGGCAGCGATCCGACTGACTGGCGAGCGGTTGGGCAACCGCCAATCCGCACAGAAGTCCGACGGCACATGCGCCGATGCGCTTCGTGCAATTGACGACATTTTCTTGAATGGAGAGCATGAACCCTCCTTAGTTCGCTGTCGTGGAAACACTTTGGAATATCAAATGTTCCGAATGTGTTCGCGCGGCGGTCAATCGACGCGAATCGTCCGATTTTGTGCCCGATGCTTTTGTCGCTGCCAACATCGAAGCGCACATGCTAGCGTGACTGTCGAAGCAGTGCCGCCAGTCTGTCAACTCGGCTCGACCTTGCTGAACGCGGCTTTGGGATCGCTGCCAAAGCATATATTGGCGTGCCGTCACTATGAACCAAGCACTGTGTCGCTTTCATGCGCCCCCAGCGTGTCCGATAGCCGTTCGGTGACATACCGCATAAGATCGGGTGTGGCGCGATCGAAGCCGTAGACCCAGTCGGGGAAATTCAGCGACTCCTGCACGGCCCAGATGTCATCGTGCCGATCGGGCGGCAGGATGCCGGCAGGGTCCCCGACGGCCACCCATCCGATCGGCACCGTGGTCCCAGGATCGAGCCGGGTGCGCAAATGCACCGTAGCGTGGACGCGTACCTCGCTGCCGTGGCCGACCCGGGCGCCATGGAAGATCGCAGCCCCGGTCGCGACGAATACCTCGTTCTCGAGCTCTGCGCCGGTCACATGCGCGTTCGGACCGATCAGGCAATAGTCACCGATCAAGCAGGAGTGTCGGGGGCTGCCGCGCACAACGGCGTTCTCCATGACGATGCAGCAGCGGCCGATGCGGATGGCGCCACCTCCTTCTCCGATGATGCGCGCGCCATGCAATATGCGTGCGCCCGGGCCAATGGTGACGTCACCGCAAATTGCATCAGGCGCGACCCACGCGGCTGGGTCGATCTTAGGACGCTTGCCCTGGTGTCCAATGAGCATATGCCTTCCTCCAGATGACGTTTCGTTTTGGAAAAAGCGATCCGAACAAACCTCGTCGCCAACCTCGCAACGCTAATGTGTGAGTGTCCTGACGCGCGGGGTAATGGCGGAACTGTCCCCCAATCGAGAATCAAGAATTGACGGCCTCGTCCTCGATATAGTCTCCCATCGACGTCGAGCGAGAGACAGATTCACTATTCGATTGACACCATAAGAGCCGCCGTTCAGGTTCGGCACCGATGAAACCGAGCTCTACCCCCACGTATTGAAAACCCTGAGAAGGCCAAGACATGACGATCACTCTTTCCGGCAAGACCGTTCTGATCACAGCGGCAGCGCAAGGCATCGGCCGTGCCAGCGCAATCGCCTTTCAGCAGGCCGGGGCAAAGGTTCACGCGACGGATATCAATGCGAATGCGCTGGCAACGCTTGCCGCCGACACCGGGGTGTCGACGCACAAGCTGAACGTGCTCGACGAAGGGGCGGTGAAGGCATTGGTCGCTGAAATCGGCGCGGTCGACGTGCTCTTCAACTGCGCCGGCTTCGTGCACGCCGGATCCATTTTGGAAATGCAGGATGCCGACCTGGAATTTGCTTTCGACCTCAATGTCAAGGCGATGATCCGCACGATCCGCGCCGTGCTTCCCGGCATGCTGGAGCGGAAGGACGGGTCGATCATCAACATGGCTTCGGTTGCCTCCAGCATCAAGGGTGTGCCGAACCGCTTTGCCTATGGCGTCACAAAAGCGGCGGTGATTGGCCTTACGAAATCCGTTGCCGCCGATTACGTCGCCGAGGGCGTCCGCTGCAATGCCATTTGCCCCGGCACGGTCGAAAGCCCGTCGCTGCAGGATCGCATGCGCGCGCAGGGCGACTATGATGCAGCCCGCGCTGCCTTTATTTCTCGCCAGCCGATGGGCCGTCTCGGCACGCCGGAAGAGATTGCCGACCTTGCCGTCTATCTTGCCGGTGCTACCTATACCAGTGGACAGGCCTACGCGATCGACGGCGGCTGGACGATCTGACCGCCCGGCCAGTTCGGGAGGAACCCATGACAGGCATTACCGGCCTTCGTGTCTTTGATCTTCGCTTTCCCACTTCGCAAAGCCTCGACGGCTCCGATGCGATGAATCCGGACCCGGACTATTCGGCGGCCTACGTTATTCTGGATACGGACGAGCCGGGGCTTTCGGGCCACGGGCTCACGTTCACGATCGGCCGCGGCAACGACATCTGCTGCCTGGCAATAAAGGCGATGGAGCATTTGGTTGTCGGCGCAGATCTTAGCCAGGTTCTCGCCAATCCAGGTGGATTCTGGCGGCATCTGACAGGCGACAGCCAGCTTCGCTGGATTGGTCCGGAGAAGGGCGCCATCCATTTGGCGACGGGGGCCGTGGTCAACGCTGTCTGGGATCTTCTCGCGAAGCAGGCGGAAAAGCCTGTGTGGCGGCTGGTCGCGGAGATGGCGGCGGAGGAAATCGCAGACATCGTCGACTACCGCTACCTCACCGACGTGCTGACGCGCGACGAGGCGGTCACGATCCTGAAACATGCCGGGGCGGGGAAGGCCGAGCGGATCGCAACGCTCGAGAAAGAAGGTTACGCCTGCTACACGACCTCTGCCGGCTGGCTCGGATATGATGATGCAAAGCTGCGCCGTCTCTGTCAGGAAGCGATCGACGCAGGTTTCAACCATGTAAAGATGAAGGTCGGCCGCGATCTCCAGGATGATATCCGCCGTCTGCGTATCGCCCGCGAGGTGATTGGCCCGGATCGATACCTGATGATCGATGCCAATCAGGTCTGGGAGGTTAAGCAGGCAATCGACTGGGTGAAGGAACTAGCCTTCGCCGAGCCCTATTTCATCGAGGAGCCGACAAGTCCCGATGACGTGGCCGGACACCGGAAAATTCGTGAGGCCATCCGACCGGTCAAGGTCGCAACCGGCGAGATGTGCCAAAACCGGATCATGTTCAAGCAATTCATCGCCGAAGGCGCGATCGACATCGTGCAGATCGATTCCTGCCGCATGGGCGGCCTGAACGAGGTGCTGGCCGTGCTGCTGATCGCCGCAAAATACCGTCTGCCGGTCTGGCCGCATGCGGGCGGCGTCGGCCTTTGCGAATATGTGCAACATCTGTCAATGATCGACTACGTTGCCGTGTCCGGTAGCAAGGACGGCCGCGTGATCGAGTATGTCGATCATTTGCACGAACACTTCCTCGACCCGTGCGTGATCAAGGACGCGGCCTATATGCCGCCGTCAAAGCCTGGTTTTTCAGTTGAAATGAAGGCGCAGTCGATCACCGACTACACCTTCAAGGGCTGATATTTCAGGCAGCGCGCTGCTCTGTGCTCTGAATGGCGGCTAGCTTCCAGTCGCTGCCGGTCCTGCGTACAAAGGTCCAGATTTCGGTGCTTTCGCCGGGGTGGCGATCGTCACCGGAAACGACGCGGCCGCTGTCACGATCGACCATTGCGTCGATCGACGAATAGCGCATTGCAAGCGTTGCATAATCCTGACCGTCCTCGCGCCAGGCTTCGGCAATGTCACCCTGCAGCAGCTTGACGTCCGAGACGCGGTTGCGCACGCCGTTGGTGGCATTTTCGCCGAGTTCTTCGGCAAGATAGGACATGGCTTCGGGCGTTGTCAGCTTGCGCAACGTATTATAGTCCTCGGCGCCGTAGGCGGTCTGCACCTTGGTCAGCAGCTCCTCGAACTGATCCAGATCGGCCTGCGCCAAGCCGATTTCGTCGCTTGGTCTGTCGTTGCGCTGTTGCTGCTGTTGATAGCCTGCAGCACCTGAGCCCATCGCCGGAATGTTAAACGACGAATTGCTGTTAGACGACATATTGCTGTAGGACGAGGCACTCCGGCCGCCTGCCGCACCGTAGGACGGCTGGCGTCGATTGGCAAAGAAGCGCATGGCAAGCATGACTGCGCCGAAGATCAGGGCAATCTGCAGCAGCATGCCGAGGAACCCGAAGCCGCCACCGAAACCGTGGCCGAGGAGCATGCCGAGCAGGCCGCCGGCTATCAGGCCGCCTATCATCGAACGACCAAACCCCCCGAAGAGACCGCCGGAACGCTGCGCGTTAGCAGGCTGTTGGGCGGCAGCGGGGGTCTGTGGGCGCGGCGTCATCGAACGTTCCATCGGCGCGGCCGGAGCAGGCGCCGTGCGTGTGACCGGGGGCGCCTGGAAGGTGCGCGTTCCGCGGCTGCCGAACCCGCCAAAACCTCCGGCGCGGCGCGCCTCGGCATCGCTATAGGCAGCAAAAACGGTAGCGCTCGTCAGAACGGCTATCGCCGCAATCTTGGCAAAACGCGAAACGGCACTCTGCATCATATCTCCTGTCATGCAACAACCATGGCATGTTTGCGAGCTAATATAGGTGTTCTCTTGACAATTTGAAGTTCGCCGACTCGACTTATTGACAGACATCGACCCATTTGGCTCTGGTGAGTTCGGCCAGCCGTTCCGTCGCGATACGGACCGCCGAATGCGTGGAACCGGCGGCCGGCACGACTTCGTCGAAACGCTTCAATGAAACATCGCAATAGACTGGAATTGGGGCGGGCAATCCAAAGGGGCAGACACCGCCCACCGGATGGCTGGTGACTTCCAGGACTTCTTCCGGTCCCAGCATGCGGCCCTTGCCGCCGAATGCATCCTTGAATTTCCGGTTGTCGAGGCGAGCCGTGCCGCTTGCGACAACGAGCATCGTCTCATCGCCGACCCTGAGGCAGATCGTTTTGGCGATCTGCCCCGGCTCGACTCCGTGCGCTTCTGCCGCAAGCGCCACCGTCGACGAGCTTTCGGCGGTTTCGATGATTTCGATCTCAGGTGCATGTGCGCTGAAAAATGCGCGGACGGATTCAAAGCTCATGGGCGGATACAGGACCAGAACGATCGGGATCTAAATGACCTTGGAAAGTATCTGATGCTAGAGGAATTTCAATCGCATTTCGAACCTGAATGCACTTGCGATCCGGCCGGTTTTCTGAGCTTCTTTGTCGCGCCGAGAGACATTTGAGGGAGGAAAGCGATGCGGCGCGTAGATTGCCATATGCATTTCTGGACGCTGGCGATGGAGCCTTACTATTCGCTCTGGATGTCGCCGGATGACAAGGTGCTCTATCGTGACTATGGGCCGCGCGATGCCGTTCCGCTGATGGAGAAGAACAATGTCGAGGGCGTCGTTGTCGTTTCGGCTGCGTCTTCCGTTCATGAAACCGGCTATCTTCTCGGCCTTGCCGACGGGCGGGATTTCATCAAGGGCGTTGTTGCCTGGCTTGATCTTCTCGCGCCGACGGCCGCCGACGACCTTGGGAACTGGGCACGCTTTGCGAAGCTGAAGAGCATCCGTCCCTATCTTCAGGATCTGCCTGAAGAGGATTGGATCCTAAAGAAAGAACTCGATCCGGCTTTCCGCGCCATGCTCGACCATGGACTGCGATTTGACGCATTGATCAAGCCGCGGCATATCCTCAACACGGTGAGGTTCATCGAGCGCTATCCCGATCTGCCGGTGATCGTCGATCACATGGCCAAGCCCGAAATCGGAAGCGGCAACTTTGAACCCTGGCGGCGCGACATGGAACGCTTCCGTGATCTCGACCATGTACATTGCAAGATCTCCGGCATCGTGACCGAGGACGGGCCGAATTGGACGCCGGAGCGGCTTCAACCTTATCTCGAGACGGTGTTCGACATTTTCGGACCCGATCGCCTCGTCTTCGGCAGCGACTGGCCTGTCGTCAATCTCGTCGCGGATTACAGCCGCTGGATCGAGACGCTCGACCACGCCATGAAGAGCCTGCCCGCCGCCGACCAGCAAAAGATCTGGGCATCAAACGGTGAGCGATTTTACGGGCTTTGACACGGCCGACATGAAGCTTATCGCGCAGCGCTTTTGCGCCCGGTTTTCTATTGCCCATCGGCGGTGTTTTCGATAGGAAAACTTGATTATTGCAAGAAGGTTTATCATGACCCAGTCGGGCGGGATCCGATATGACGTTTCAGCCGCGGATGCAAAACAAGATTGAAGGCTTTTCCGTTGTCGGCGGGATGAACCGCCGGAACTGGAACGGCATCGTCGCAGACGTGTGGGATGTCGAGTGCGCGCCTTATGCGGGCGGCAATTATGTTGCCAGCGATCCACGGCTGTTCATTCTTCTCGACTTGCGCGGTCCCGGCAATTCGATGATCAAGCTGGCGCCAAAAGCAGCGGGTTGGTGCAGGATACGGTGCGGCGGCCGATCTCCTATGTTCCGGCCGGCATGGAACTTTGGGCCGATCTCATTGATGTCCAGTTCGTCCGTCATCTGGATATCCATTTCGACGCAGACATCGTCGGCCGTCGGCTGATGGAGGATATCGATCCGAAGCGGCTGGGTGACGCGCGGCTGCTCTTTTACGACGAGCGCGTTTTGACGCTGGCAAACCTAATCGCCGCAGAATGCATCAATCCAGAGCCCCTGCATGATCTTTATGGCGATGGCCTCTGCTTGTCGCTGATTATCGACGTGATGAAGCTCACGAAAGCGCCTGCACGCAAGCGAAGCAAGCTTGCAAGCTGGCAGCTTCGACGCGTGATTGAGTTTATTGAACAGAATTGCCTTCGCAATATCAGGCTGGAAGAACTCGCAAATCTCACCGGCCTTTCGCAATCGCATTTCAGTCACGCTTTCAAGGCGTCGACCGGTGACCGGCGCCCGTGAGGGGCGCGGCCATCATGATCTGAGCCTATCCCGGCATTGTCGTCGAGCTCTTGATCGATAATCGCGTGCTGAGCCTGTCTCGCCGCGAGGCTGATATCGCGCTCCGTCCGGTCCGCCCGAGGGAGGGTGATCTTTGGGGGCGTAAACTCGCGGACGTCGGCTGGACGCTCTACGCATCGCCAGCGGTTCTCGACGCTATCGGCGGACCGTTAACACGCGGTGAGGATGTGGTCGGGCGTCCGCTGATCGGATGGGAAGAACATATCGCCGGGATCGCGGCCGCTGACTGGCTCGCCAGTTACGCGCCGGGCATCGCCTTCGTCTACCGAACGAGCAGTCTGGTCAATCAGTTGGTCGCTGCCAAAGCCGGGATAGGCGTTGCACTGCTTCCCTGCTATCTCGGCGACGGTCATCACGCGCTGGTGCGCGCACTTGCTGATCCTATCCCGGAATTAGCAGGCGAGCTCTGGATCGTGACCCATGCCGACCTGAAAGGGACTGCTCGCGTGCGCGCGTTCTTCGATGTTGTTGGCGAGGGCCTTGTCGGCGAGCGCGCGGTGTTTGAAGGCAAACCGACATAAGGAAGAAAAGCTGGCAATCGCCAGGTGGCTCGCCCGTTGATTTCGGCAACGTCGAATTACGCGATGCGAGCATCGCGTCGTCTCGATCATCCTACTGCGTTGCGCGCGCCATCCTGCGGCTGCCCGGCACCAGTCGCGTCTATGGCGCGCACAGATTTGGCCGGCGTCCAAGACTGCGAGTAGCACTGCCAGGCCCAGTCTCGCCGCTCATCCAGGGCGGCGCGCTCATAGCTCGCCCCACCATCGACGCTGACCTCGACCTCAGTGATGCCGCGGAAAGACCAGGCCCAGCCCCAGATTGTCGTGCTCCTGGCGATCGACGTATTAGGGGCCTGACGCGACGATGAGCGGTTCCGGCGCAATCGCCCAGCTCGGGGAGTGCGGTGGAGGGCCGGCCGTGCGGTTCGCCGCACCCGCACTGTCATTGTAGAATGTGGTTTGTGAAAGGCCCTCGGCCCGATGCTCGGCAAGGTGCAGCCACCATAGCCTGCGCCGGGACGAGCTCTTCTCTCGGTATCGCGTACATCGTCACTTGTCCGCGCTTCGCGATCGCGAAGGTCGTTATCGGCTCGGCCGCATCCAAAACGGGGACGACCTGGCGGTCATCTTGCACAGAAGGTGGCTGCGACAGGTTAGGCGTCAAGCGAACGGCGTGCCGCAGTCGCTACCTATGAGCATCACTGTTTGTGAATAAGTAAAAGCGGAGCGGCTCTCGCCGATCCGCTTAAAAGGGCAATTGCGTCCGCTCTTTAGGCTAGAGATGTGGCCACACTTCCAGGACGCCGCGATGAATCATGTCGAGGGAGACATAAAGGATGATCAGCAGGCCGACATAGGCGATCCAGCGATGGCGGTTGAGCAGGCGGGCGATGATGTTCGCCGCGACACCCATCATAGCGATCGAAAGCGCAAGGCCCAGGATAAGCACGGTCGGGTGGTCGCGTGCGGCACCGGCAACGGCCAGCACGTTGTCGAGCGACATCGACACGTCGGCGACGACGATCTGGGTTGCAGCTTGCATGAAGGTCTTCTTAGGTCCGGTGGACGCTTCGCCTTCCAGACCAATCTCCCCGCCGTTTGCGTGCTGGGAGCGAAGCTCGCGCCACATCTTCCAGCAGACCCAGAGCAGGAGCAGACCACCGGCAAGCAGCAAGCCGACGATGCTCAAGAGCTGAACTGTCACGGATGCAAAAAGAATGCGCAGAACGGTGGCGGCAAGAATGCCGACCAGAATGGCCTTCTTGCGCTGTACGACCGGAAGCCCGGCTGCAGCAAGACCAATGACGACGGCGTTGTCGCCGGCAAGAACAAGATCGATCGCGATGACCTGCAGGAGTGCAGTCAGGCCCGCAGCAGTAAAGATTTCCATGGAAACGTCCCCAGAATGCCTTCGAGAAGCGTGCTAGTGTCCCCGGAACGCCACGTCAACCATGAATGACGCAAGGTCAAGAAAATGCGAAGCGGGGAAGCGCTCTGTCCCCAAGTTTTTAGGGGCGCGCGTACCAGCAAATTCAGTGCTTCAGCTTGATGATGATCTCCCGGTATTCGTCGGCAATGGCAATCGCTGCCTTTACAACGACCGGACTGATCGATTTGTGGTCAATCGCCAGGCGGCAGGTTTCGAAGACGCCGCGTAGTTCGTTTTCGATATCCGAGAGATGTGGATATTTCTGCACCAGAAGATGGGGTAGAACCTTAGCCTTTTCCTTCATAGGTTTGGTTTCATTGGTAAAACTCTGCGGATCGGCGATGACCTCCCGGATTGCATCTTCGAGACGCCATGTCGCACCAATCATATCCGTGACTGACACCGTCATATCTTCTCCTGCCCACGCGCCATTCTTCCGATGGGTATTAAGACGCAATCCTTGTGCCAGATTGACCAAAGTCGCTATGGGGACGGGGCGGCGGTGTGGCAGGCTGCATTCAGGGTCGGGATTTTGGGCCTGACCTTTTTGTTTGTCATTGTTTCTTTTTCTTGGCTTCGTCGTCGACGAGCTCGTACCACATGGCGTTAAGGACGGCGAAGGCGGCCGCCAGCGGCAGCCCGAGCATCCATGCGAAGTACCACATCATCTTGTCTCCCTCAGTAGGCGTGTCCGCTTTTGTCGGTAACCGACTTTTCGTCGACTTTGCCCCACAGCACTTTGTAGACCCAGGCAGTGTAAGCGGCGACAATCGGCAGAAAGATCAGCGAAACGACGAGCATGATGAAAAGCGTCATATGGCTCGAGGAAGCATCCCAGACCGTCAGGCTTGATCGCGGATCGAGCGAGGAGGGCAGAATGAAGGGAAACATCGAGACGCCGACCGTTGCGATGATGCCGAAGATCGAGAGCTTGCTGAAGAGCAGGGTCGAGACCTCGCGCCTCGCCCGCATTGCCGCAAACGAAAGTGCCGCACCCAGCAAGCCGAGTACCGGAGCAATCAGCAGCCACGGATAGGTGCTGTAGTTCGCAAGCCACGAACCATCATGCTGCGCCGTTTTCAAGAGCGGATTTGACGGACCGGCCGGGCTGATGGTGCTGGTGATGCGATAGCCATCGATGCCGAGCGCCAGGAAAAGGCCGCCGAGGGCAAAGAGTACGATAACGCAAAGGGCAGCGATACTTCCATAGTTTCTGGCGCGCTCGGCAACGGGACCGCTCGCCTTCAGCACCAGCCAGGATGCGCCGTGCAGCACGAGCATGGCAACCGAGAGCAGGCCGCAAAGCAGCGCATATGGATTGAGAAGGCCGAAGAATGAGCCTTCGTAAAAAATGCGCATGTCGTCGGCAAAACGGAAAGGCACTCCCTGCAGTACATTGCCGACGGCAACGCCGAAGATCAGCGACGGTACGAAGCCGCCGATGAACAGCGCCCAGTCCCAGTTGTTGCGCCAGCGCGCACTATCACGCTTCGAACGGTACTTGAAGCCGACCGGGCGCAAGATGAGCGCAAGGAGGATCGCAAACATGGCGAGATAAAAGCCCGAGAAGGAAACGGCATAGAGCGGCGGCCACGCGGCGAAGATGGAGCCGCCCGCAAGGATCAGCCAGACCTGATTGCCTTCCCAGACCGGGCCGATCGTGTTGATTGCGATACGGCGTTCCGTGTCGGTCTTCGCGACGAAGGGCAACAGCGTGCCGACACCCAGATCGAAGCCGTCGGTTGCCGCAAAGCCGATCAGCAATACGCCGAGCAGCAGCCACCAGATGACGCGTAGGGTTTCGTAGTCGATGAGTTCATGAAGGATCATGGCGATCACTCCGCTGCTGGTACGAGGGTTTCGGAAATAAGTGCGGCGTCCGGCTCGTCATCCGGATCGGGCCCTTGCCGGATCGCTTTGATCATCAGGCTCATTTCGACGACGATGAGCGTCGTATAAAGTGCGGCAAAGCCGATGATGGTGAGGAGCACCGTGCTTGCCCCCAGGCTGGAAACTGCCATCGCCGTCGGCAGCACCCCTTCGATGACCCAGGGCTGGCGGCCGATCTCGGCGACGATCCAGCCCGCCTCGATGGCAATCCAAGGAAGTGGTATGGCGAAAACGGCGACCTTCAGGAGCAGCGGATATTTGTCGAGGTGGCGGCGGGCCGACAGCCAGAAGAAGACCGCCGTCAGCAGGATGAAGAACATGCCGAGCCCGACCATGATGCGGAACGACCAGAAAAGGGTCGGTACATGCGGGATCGTGTCGCGTGCAGCCCGGGCAATCTGTTCATCTGTTGCCTGGCGTGGATCATCGACATAGCGCTTCAATAGAAGCGCATAGCCGAGCTGGTGGCCTAGGTCGTCGAAGGAGCTGCGAACCTCCTGCGCAATGCCGGCCGGTGTTGAAGCCGCGCGGATTTGCATCAGCGCATCGTAGGCTTTGATGCCTTCGCGGATACGGGTTTCGGCCTGCTGTTCAAGCTTGTCGATCCCTGGAATTTCGGTGGTCAGCGAGCGTGTCCCGATCAGCCCCATGACCCATGGGATATGGACGGCGAAATGCGTCTCACGCGATTGCTGGTCTGGAAAGCCGAAGGCCGTGAAGGCTGCAGGCGCCGGTTCCGTCTCCCACATAGCCTCGATTGCGGCGAGCTTCATCTTTTGGTTTTCCGTTGCCAGATAGCCGCTCTCGTCGCCGAGTACGACCACCGAGAGAGCCGAGGCAAGTCCGAAGGAGGCGGCAACCGTCATCGAGCGCTTGGCAAGCTCGATATGGCGGCCTTTCAGCAGGTACCAAGCCGAGACACCGAGCACGAAGATCGAGGCACAGACGTAGCCGGCAGAAACCGTATGCACGAACTTCGCCTGCGCGACGGGATTGAAGACCACCTCGAAGAAGCTCGTAATCTCCATGCGCATGGTCTGCGGGTTGAGCGCCGAGCCGACCGGGTTCTGCATCCAGCCATTGGCGATCAGGATCCAGAGCGCCGAGAAGTTGGAGCCGAGCGCCACGGCCCAGGTAGCAACCAGATGCCCCACTTTGGACAGCTTGTCCCAGCCGAAGAAGAAGAGGCCGACGAACGTCGCTTCCAGAAAGAAGGCCATCAGCCCTTCGATCGCCAGCGGCGCACCGAAGATGTCGCCGACATAATAGCTGTAGTAGCTCCAGTTCATACCGAACTGGAACTCCATGACGATGCCGGTCGCAACGCCCAGTACGAAGTTGATGCCGAAGAGCGTGCCCCAAAATTTTGTCATCTGCCGCCAGATCTGCCTGCCGGTCATCACATAGGTCGTTTCCATGATCGCGAGCAGCACCGACAGACCGAGCGTCAGCGGCACGAACAGGAAGTGATAAAGCGCCGTCAGGGCGAACTGGAAGCGCGATAGCGCGACGATATCTAATTCCATTGTTTTTTCTTCCCACGGTCCCACAGGATGTCGAACGGGCGCCGCCGGCGTCCGCGGTTAGCGCAGCACTCAATCCGGCCTTAGCCGCTCGAGCGCTCTTTCGAACGCCGCCTCTCCACGGCGCGATACTTCTACAATACGACCGCCCTCGATGACTGCGATCTGATCGGCGATCGCAGCCTCCCGGCGGGCATGGCATGCAATGACGAGGGAACGGCCACACGCCCGTTCCTTGAGGCGGGACATGACGTCGCTTGCCGTTGCGCTGTCGAAACCTTCCGTCGCCTCATCGAGCAGCCAAAGCGGCGTGTCGCGAAGGAACAGGCGTGCAAGCGCCAGACGACGGGACTGGCCGCCCGAAAGACCGAAACCGCCTTCACCAAGAGGTGTGCCGAGCCCTTTCGGCAAAGCCTCGACATCCGAAAGCAGCCCCGCGGCGAGAAGCGCTTCGCGCAATTCCGCGTCGCTCGCCTCAGGCTTGGCGAGCCGCAGATTGCCTTCGAGCGTATCCTGAAAGAGTTCGGTCCGTTGCGTAAGAAGCGTCGCATCGACGCATGCAGCAGTCCCAAGGCGCGGCTCCACTTCATCTGCGAGCAGCGACAGCAGTGTCGATTTTCCGGCACCGCTCGGGCCGATGACGGCCAATGCTTCACCCAACCTCAATTCCAGGCTGATTGCATGGAGCGCATCTCCGGCGGAGCCGTCATGTCTAACGCTTACCTCCTGCAGACCAAGAGCGATACCGGCTTCAGGGGCACTTCTTTTTTGTCGCAACGTCTCGTCAGTCAGGCGCGGACCGATCCGCTTGGCTGCGACTAGGACACGGCCGAATTCCAGGGCCCCGCGCCGCAGGGCCGTGAAGGGTTCGACGGCTGCAAAGGCGATCAGCAGCCCCAATGCGGCAACCGGTACAGTGACAGCCTTTACTTCGGTAAGCGCCGCTACCGCAAGAAGCGAGCCGGCGAGCAAGAGCGCGGTGACGAGGCCGAAGGTTAAGGTGACGCCCGTTTCGATCCGATTTAGATGACGATCGGCCCTGGCGGTATAGCGATCGGCTGCGAGAACGGACGCGCATTGCGCTTCCATGCGCGATGCCATCATGAGGTCTGTCTGGCCGGCTGTCAGGTCGATGGCGCGCGAGCGAAGCGCCTCGATGCCGTAAGCGCGGCGCCGGGCAGGCTTTCTGGCAAGGCCGCCTGCGGCGATCGGAACGCAGATGCCGGAGCCTAGCAAAACCGCGCCGGCCAAGACCCCGAAGGCGGGGTGCATGATGCCCAGCGTGACGACAGCGACAACCGCGGCACCGATCGCGGCACCCATCGGGACGAGAATTCTAAGGTAGAGCGAATCCAGCGCATCGATATCAGCCGTCAGGCGAAATAGCGCTTTGGAGGGCCGGCGGAGAAGATTGCGTGCGGCATCAGGTGCCGCCCAGCCGCGAAAAAGCGTCTCACGAAGCGCCGCCAATATGCCCAGCGTCGCATCATGCGTCGTCATCCGCTCGCCGTAGCGCGCGGCCGTACGGCTGATTGCAAGCAAGCGGATTGCGGCTGCCGGCGCAAAGACGTCGAAGGCGACGGCTGCCGCAGAGAGGCCGGCGATCGACGCGGCAGTGATGAACCAGCCCGACAAGCCGAGCAGGGCAAGGCCCGCAATGACCGTGACGGCAGAAAGCAAGGCACCGGCCAACAGACGAAGCGGCCTTTCAGAAAAGAAAAGCTTGAGGATCGGCGCAAGGATCCGGATCAGATTTCTCATTACTCAGCAGCCTCTTGTAAGAACGGTGCATCGATGACGATCCTGCGGTCCATGCGCGCAGCAAGACGCGTATCATGCGTGGCAACGATAAGCGTCCTCTCGCTGGCAAGGGCAATCAGGCTTTCCGTGATCTCCGCAGCAGTCACTGCGTCGAGATGCGCCGTCGGTTCGTCCGCCAGGATGATGCGAATGAAAGGATTGGCGGCCGCCCGTGCGATCGCAAGTCGCAACGCTTCGCCGCCGGAAAGACCGGCACCGCCTTCGCCGAGTGGCCGCTTGCCGTAGGCGGCCGCAACGCCGTCCAGTCTGGCAAGCGCCAAAGCCTCCTGCAGAACGCCGCAATGTCTGTTCAGCAAGACGTTGCCCGCCAAGCTTCCGGCAAATATATGCGGCGTCTGGCCGATCCAGGCCATGGTGCTGCGCACGCCCGCATCGACGGACCGGCCATCAATCAGGACTTGACCCGTCTGAGGTGGTGCCAGACCAGCGATCAGCGCAAGCAGCGTGGATTTTCCCGCGCCGCTCGCACCTGAAAGCGCGACATGCTCACCGTCCGTGATAAGACAGTTGAAGCCGGAAAGCGCGGAAGGCCGCAAGCAATCGTAACGGAAGCTGACATCGTTGAATTCAATGTCGAGCCGGTCAACGCGCGGCGCCGGGCCGGTGCTCTCCGTATCTACGATCTCAATGCCGCACTCGCCGAGGCTGTCGAGCGCCTTTATCGCCGCTTCTCCGGCGGCACGATCGTGCCAAACGGAAGAAAGTTCGCGCAAGGGTTCGAAAAACGCGGGTGCGAGAAGGAGTATGAAAAGGCCTTCGGCCAGGCTGAGCTTGCCCGACCATGTCCCGAAGTGGATTTCGCCAAGGAGGCTGAAGCCCACATAGACCGCGACCATTGCAACGCCGAGCGCAGCAAAGAGCTCCAGCACGGCCGAGGAGAGAAAGGCGATTTTAAGCACCGCCATGGTGCGTGTCTTGAGGTCTTCAGCATCTGCCCGCAGCCGCGTGGCAGTCGGCCCGACTGCATCAAACGAGCGGATCGTGGCCAGTCCACGGAGCCGGTCGAGAAGGAATGCATTGAGCCTGCCTGTTGCAGCGAGCTGCTTTTCGCTCGCGGCCTGTGCGCGCCAGCCGATGAGTGCCATGAAAAGCGGAATAAGCGGCATTGCAATGAAGAGCACGAGCGCGGCAACCCAGGAGGTCGCTAGCACGCAAGCAAGGATGACGAAAGGGGTGACGCTCGCTTTGAAGCGAGCGGGAAAAAAGCGCGCGAGGTAGGGAACGACAAGCTCCGCCTGCTCGCCGAGAATGCTCGCAACCTGCCCGGAAGCAGGGCGCGTGCCGTCGATCGGCGATCGCCGGGCAAGTGCTGCAACGGCAACCTGTCTCCTCAAACTCAGTTCGGTCCGCGCGCTGTCGAGGGCAATCTGGCCGCCAACCGCGTCAAGCAGCGCCTTTGCAATACCGAGTACCAACACAAAAAAGGCAGGCCAAAGGACATCACGAAGACCATCGCCATCTGCAATGCCGCCGACGGCATAAGCGAGCAGACTGGCTTGCGGGATCCACAAGAGAGCGGCAGCGGTTTGAAGCGAAACGGCATGACGAAGACCTAAGGGCCGGGTCGAGCGGCCCGGCAAGCCAGTTGCTGGCGCTCCGGCTGCATGGGCTTTTCCCTCGTCGAAGAAAGCACTCCCCATCGCGCTAGCTCTTGTTCGCAGGCCGCCGGCCACGGCCGAGTGAAACCACCCGGTCCTTGGCTTCCAGAAGCTTCGTAACCTTTGCTCCCAAAGAGAGTAGCGTTGCGAGGCGTTCTGTTTCAAGTTGTTTCACGTCCTCATACCAATGCGTCAGCTGCTCGATCAGACCGTGCATTTCGCTCATCCGCTCCTGGGCGAAGCGTTCGGCTTCGCTCGCCGGCCTTTGCATGAGGATTTCACGCAGAACCGAGAGTGTTGGATCGACCTCGCGCTTCTTCCGCTCTTCAGCAAGCGTGCGCAGGATGAGCCAGACATCGTCAGGCGTGGTAAAGAAATCCCTTCGGTCGTCAGGTCTATGTTTCAAAAGCACAAGGTTCCATGCCTGCAGCTCCCGCAGGCTCATCGAAACATTCGATCTTGAGATGCCGAGCGCGTCGACGATCTCATCGGCGCAAAGCGGCGAGGGCGAAGCATAAAGAAGCGCATAGATCTGGCCGACCGTGCGATTGATGCCCCAGCGCGAGCCCATCTCACCGAAATGCAGAACGAAGGATTGAACGAGCGGCGGAAGATTCATTAGCGATTCCGTTGTTTCTATGATTTCAGAATTTTGTGAAACAACTATACACCGGTTTTCGCAGCTCTCAATCGAGGTAACCAGGGCTGCGGCAATTTGGTCGCAGGCCGAGCTCAGCCCACTGAGCGTCACAACTCCATTACCTTGTCACAATGCCCAGACGGACCGCAGGCTCTTTTTGCTGGCCGCGTGCTGTCACTTGATGAAAAGAGCTGGGCAGATCTGAGCGCGACTCATGTCGAATCGCAAAATTTCCAGTCGATCACGAAGCGCTCTCGACATCATGATTGCCGCCATCGCCGAGGCCAACAAATGCTTATTCATCACGGATAACGCGCGAGATTACGACGGATTGAGCATATTTAGTCCGCTCAAAAACGATCGAGAAACATAGAGCGCCGAATAAAAGAGGCGGGCTAGGTTCTGAACGCCGCGCGCTTGTCGTATCTTGCAACGCGTGAAAGGAGGTAATCGATCTCCGCCTTTGCCCTCTCCGAAATGCTTCCCGCGGGCTTGCGCTGGGAATCGCTGGCGATCGCGCCGCGCTTCTTGAGGACATATTTGCGTATGGCAAGGCCAACGCCCTGCTGCTGCTCATAGCGAACGAGCGGCAGATGCGCATCGAAGAGGTCATGTGCCGCCTCGCGGTTTCCGGCCTGCTGGAAATTCACGACGTCGACCAGCATATCCGGGAAGGCATAACCGGTCATCGCGCCATCGGCGCCGCGCTCCATCTCGAAATCGAGAAACAATCCGCCGTTGCCACAAAGGATCGAAATGTCGCGCATCTCGCTCGCCTTTTGCGCTGCCCGCAACCGGGAAATCTTCTCAAGCCCCGGCCAGTCTTCGTGCTTCAGCATCACGCAGGATGGATGATTGTTGACGATCTTCTGGATGACGCCAGGCGTCATCACCACGGTCAGCGTCAGCGGATAGTCCTGGATGACGAAAGGAATATCCTCGCCGATCGCCTCGACCGCCTGGGCATAGTAGCCGATGATTTGATCGTCCGTCCGAAGAGACGGCGGTGGGGCGATCATGACGCCCTGAGCACCAATATCCATGGCGCCACGCGCAAGTGAGCGCATCGCCGCAAAGCCCGGCGCCGAGACACCGACGATCACCGGAACGCCGGCGCGCTTCACGACCTGCCGGGTGATTGCAAGCGACTCCTCCGGCTCAAGCTTCGGTGCTTCGCCCATGATCCCGAGAATGGTAAGCCCGCTCACGCCGCACCCGAGATAGAAATCGGTGAGCCGGTCGACCGACACCGTGTCCAGCCGTCCGTCCGGATGAAACGGCGTTGCGGCGATGGCATAGACGCCCTTGGCTGTGTGATCGAGCTTCATTGCGCACTCTCCCTTTTTGGCCGGAACTTAGAAGTAGTCATCGTTCCGATCAATTGAAATGCGCCGTTTGCGCAGGGATCCGATGGAAGTGTAAGAGCGCTGTTGCAGGGCTTGCCGCGCGTGTTTAAGACAGGTCCAGCAATTTACGACTCTGGATATTCTTCATGTTCGATATTTTATGGCGCGGCATTGCAATGGGGATCGGTGCGACGATCCTCATGGATATTTGGGCAATCGTCCTTTTCCAGGCCCTCGGTCAGGCGCCTGCCAACTGGGCGCCTGTCGGACGGTGGTTCTGGCACCTCGGGCGCGGCAAGGTATTTCACGACAGTATCGCCAATGCAGAGCCCTATAGGCACGAGCTGGCACTCGGGTGGATCGGCCATTATGCGACCGGCATCATCTATGGCCTTGCTCTTGCGGCTATCACGGGGCCATCCTGGCTGGCAGCGCCGACCTTCCTCCCCGCCTGGATCCTTGGTATTGTCACGGTCGGGGCCGGCTGGTTCCTGCTGCAGCCTGGGCTTGGCATCGGCTGGGCCGCGTCGAAGACGGCGAACCCGAACAAGGTGCGCGCGCTCAATCTGATCGCGCATACCGTCTTTGCCATTGGGCTCTACGGCACGGCGCTTTTGATCGCCTAACGGCGCAAGACCGCAAGGAGGCTCAGTGAAGCATATTTACGCGATCGGCATCGGCACCGGGAACCCGGAGCACATAACCATTCAGGCGATCAATGCCATGAATGCTGCCGATTTAGTTTTCATTCCCACAAAAGGTGCACAGAAAGAAGAGCTTGCAGATGTCCGCCGCGAAATCTGTGAGCGGTATCTCAAGCAGGCGGATGGCAAGATCCTCGAATTTGCGGTGCCTCTTCGCGAGACGAAGGAGCGCAGCTATGGCCAAAGCGTCGATGAATGGCACGCCGCGATTGCTGCCACCTATCGTCAGCTGATCAGCGAGTTGCCTGAAAATGGCACGGCTGCTTTCCTCGTATGGGGCGATCCGAGCCTTTACGACAGCACGTTGCGCATCTTGGAACGGGTGCGGGATAAAGTGGAATTCGATCTCACCGTCATCCCGGGCATTACCAGCATTCAGGCGCTTGCCGCCAGCCACCGCATTTCTATCAGTCTCGTCGGCAAGCCGGTGGAGATTACGACCGGCCGAAGGCTTGCCGAAGAGGGGCTTAAGACGGAAAGTACGGTTGTAATGCTCGACGGCATCCAGGCGTTTACGAAGATCGACGGCCCGGATACGGAGATCTTCTGGGGAGCCTATCTTGGCACGCAGGACGAAATCATCCGTGCCGGGCGGCTCGGCGACGTCGCCGATGACATCGTAAGGACCCGGGCCGAAGCGCGCGAACGGCACGGTTGGATCATGGATATCTACCTGCTGCGCAAAGGTCGCGACTTTCAGGATTAGTCCAGAGGATTAGTCCGGGCGCTTTACCGCAAGGGTGCCGCCCCGTAGAGGCATGGATGAAAGGACGAGCCATGGGCCATGCCGGCGAAAAAGAGATCGACATGGAAGGGCGCGCCATTGCTGCACCAGGCTCGCGCCGAGGCGCCTGTCCGACGCTTGCTGCACCCATGGCGACCGGCGACGGCCTTCTTGTACGGTTGCGGCCGGCCGGCGGCGCGCTAACGCCTTCGCAATTGAATATGCTTGCAGCCTCCGCAGCGGCATACGGCAATGGCCTTCTGGAAATTTCTGCGCGGGGAAGTCTGCAAGTCCGCGGCCTGCGGCCGGAAACTGTCGGGCGGCTCGCCTCTGATGTTGATGCGGCTGGGATCCTTGTGCCAGCAGGTCCGCCGATCGAGCTATCGCCGCTGCATGGCATCGACCCGGGTGAGATAGGAAGTGCCGCCGCGATCGAAGCCCGGCTGCGAGATGAGCTCAAGATCGCGCTGTCTTCACCACTTTTGGCCCCGAAGCTCTCCATCATCGTCGACGGTGGAGGACGTTTCGGTCTATCCGGTCTTTCGGCCGATATCCGCGTTGTCGCTCTGGACGCAGGCCGCTGGCTGGTCGCGATAAACGGCGATGCAAAAACGGCAAAACCGGTTTGTATCGGTTCAGCGGATGACGCCGCCCGGGCGGTCGGGCAATTGCTGGCGATGCTCATGGAAATTGGCAAGAATTCTCGAACGCGCGACATTGGACTGCTTGCATTGCGCGATGTGTTTCCGGCAATGGAAGCGCAATTTGCCACCGGGCCACATTCGGAAATGCCGGGGCCTGGCCTTCATCAGCTCTCCGATCACAGCCCGGTCCTTGGCCTCAGGCCGCGTTTCGGCCAGATGAAGGCAAGCGACCTGTCAAGATTTCTGGGAGAAACCGAACGCCTCGGTGCAGCGGAAATTCGCCTGGCACCGGGCCGCCAGTTCTTCGTGACGGGCTGCAGCACAGAGGAGGCGAAGGCGTTGCAGACAGCTGCAAAGGAGTATGGCTTTAGCTCCGATCCGAATGATCCATCTGCAAATATTGCGGCTTGCGCCGGGGCGGGTGCCTGCGCCTCTGGCTTTTATGAAACAAGGATGCGGGCACAGCATTTACTGCGGCATTCACCGGTTCTTTTCGATGGATCGCTGACGTTTCATCTCTCGGGTTGTTCCAAGGGATGCGCTCATCCGCGACCGGCGCTGGCGCTGACTGGAATGCCGAGTGGTTATGGTATTGTGTTGAGCGGACATGCAGGCGACAGCCCCGATGCAACGATTGCTGGCGGCGAGATTGATTTCGCTATAGAGAAGCTCGCCCGGCTTGTCGGGAAGAACAAGAGCGCTGATGAATCGGCTGCTGCCTGCCTGACGCGGCTCGGCCCCCAGACGATCGTGAAGGCGCTGAAACAGGAATAGGTATGCCAGATTACGATTATATCCGCAGCGGCGAGGCGATCTACGAGCGCTCCTTTGCGATTATCCGCGGCGAAGCGGACCTCTCGCGCTTTTCGCCGGAAGAGGCCGAGATTGCCGTGCGCATGATCCATGCATGCGGGCTGGTCGAAGCCGCCACACATTTCGACTTCTCTGCGGATTTCGTCTTTGCAGCGCGCGGCGCGCTCAAAAAAGGCGCACCGATCTTCTGCGACGCAGAGATGGTGGCTCATGGCATCACACGCGCCAGGCTGCCAGAAAAGAACGACGTGATCTGCACTCTGCGCGACCCGCGCACCCCCGAAATGGCAGAAGCAAGCGGCAACACACGTTCGGCGGCGGCCATCGACCTTTGGGTCGACCGTCTGGCCGGCAGCGTTGTCGCGATAGGCAATGCTCCAACGGCACTTTTCCACCTTCTTGAACTGCTGCGCGGCGGCGCACCAAAGCCGGCTGCCATCATCGGCATGCCGGTCGGCTTCGTCGGTGCGGCAGAATCCAAGGACGCGTTGGCGGAAAATTCTTATGGCGTGCCCTTTGCGATCGTTCGCGGCCGCCTGGGCGGCAGTGCAATGACGGCGGCCGCAATCAACGCGCTGGCGAGGTCGGGACTATGAGCAGACCCAGCCGTCTGATCGGCGTCGGCACGGGTCCAGGCGACCCGGATCTGCTGACCATCAAGGCAAAGAAGGCGATCGAAGCTGCGGACGTCATTGCCTATTTCGCCAAACAGGGCAGGGCCGGCAACGGCCGAGCGGTCGTCCAGCACCTGATCGGTCCCGAGACAGAACTGCTGCCGCTCTACTATCCGGTTACCACTGAAATCGAAAAGAGCGAAGCGCTCTATCAAAGCCAGATCACCGCCTTCTACAATGATTCTGCAGCCGTGGTCGCAGCCTACCTCGATGCCGGAAAAACCGTTGCGGTCCTCAGCGAAGGCGATCCGATGTTCTACGGATCTTATATGCACCTGCATGTGCGCCTCGCCGATCGCTATCCGACCGAGGTGATCCCGGGCATCAGCGCCATGTCCGGTTGCTGGTCGCTTGCCGGCATGCCGATCGTCCAAGGTGACGATGTGCTTTCCGTTCTGCCGGGCACCATGGCGGAAGCGGAACTGACGCGGCGGCTTGGCGATACCCAGGCAGCCGTCATTATGAAGGTCGGCCGCAATCTTCCGAAGATCCGCCGCGCTCTTGAAGCGGCAGGGCGTCTCGGCCAAGCCGTCTATGTCGAGCGTGGGACGATGGCGAATGCCGCCATGCTGAAGCTTGCGGAACGGCCGGAGGGTGACGCGCCGTATTTCTCGCTGGTGCTGGTGCCAGGCTGGGAGGCAAACCGATGAGTGGAATCCTGTTTGTCATTGGCACCGGTCCTGGCAACCCAGAGCAGATGACGCCGGAAGCGCATTCAGCCGTTTCGGCATCGACCGATTTCTTCGGCTATGGTCCCTATCTCGACCGGCTGCAGCTCGGCGCCCATCAAAACCGTCATCCCTCTGACAATCGCGAGGAGATGAGGCGAGCAGGGGATGCTTTGACGATGGCGGCAGGCGGCCGCAAGGTCTGTATCGTCTCCGGCGGCGATCCCGGTGTTTTCGCCATGGCCTCGGCAGTCTGCGAGGCAATCGACACAGGTCCGGCGGAGTGGCGTTCCGTCGAGCTGGTCGTCGTTCCGGGCATTACCGCAATGCTTGCGGTTGCAGCGCGTGTCGGCGCCCCGCTCGGCCACGATTTCTGCGCGATCTCGCTTTCGGATAACCTCAAATCCTGGGAGATCATCGAAAAGCGCCTGACATTGGCTGCAAAGGCGGGCTTCGTGATTGCGCTTTACAATCCAATCAGCAAAGCGCGGCCCTGGCAGCTCGGCAAGGCCTTTGAACTGCTGCGCGCACATCTGCCGCGGCAGACGCCGGTGATCTTCGGCCGCGCCGCCGGACGTCCCGATGAGCGGATCATCATTCAGCCGCTCGGTGACGCCCACGCTTCGGTGGCGGATATGGCGACCTGCATCATCATCGGGTCGCCGGAAACACGGATTATTTCCGGCGGCGGCAGGCCCGAACTCGTCTATACCCCCCGTTCCATGGCGGGAGGAAACAAGTGACCGATCACGCCGAGCGCTTTCTCGACGGTTTCGACCGCTCTCATGGCAGGCGCGGGCGCACGGGCGATCATGAAGACTTCAATGCCGAGATGGCGAGCCGCCTCGATTTTCGCGTAGGTCGCCGCGCCGCCGCTATTTTTGGCAACGATCGCATCGATGCGGTGAGAGGCAAGAAGCGCGGCCTCGCCGTCCACATCGAAGGGGCCGCGATCGAGAATATATTCGACGTTCGCAATATTGAGCGGCGGGGTGACGGGGTCGACGCTACGAACGAGATAGAAATGATGTGCCGCCGCCTCGGCATAGTGCGCCTCCTGACGCCCGATCGCCAGGAAGACGCGGCGGGCGGCAGGCCCAAGCGCGGCGATTGCCTGCGGGATGTTTCTGCTCGCGGTCCATATGTCGCCCGGCCTCTCGATCCATTCGGGCCGGCGAAGGGCAAGTGCCGCAATTTTGGAAAGTCGTGCTGCGGCGAAGGCATTGGTGGAGATGCGGGCGGCAAAGGGATGTGTCGCATCGACGAGAAGGTCAAATCCTCCGTCGCGCAGAAAAGAAGCAAGCCCCTCAGCTCCGCCGAAACCGCCAATACGGACGGGAACAGGCTGGATGGACGGTTTTTCTGTGCGGCCGGCCAAAGACAGCAGGATGTCAAACCCGGCCTTCTTGGAGAGCATCTGCGCCAAAGCGCGCGCTTCGCTCGTTCCGCCCAGTATCAGCACGCGGATTTTTGCCATGTCTGATATGCCTAGCCACACCCCGAAACCCTGGCTAACCATTATCGGTATCGGCGAGGATGGTCCAGAAGGACTTGGCGATCACGCCAAGCGGCTTATCCTGGCCGCGCCCGTCGTCTTCGGCGGCGAACGGCACCATGCGCTGATGGATAATCTGATTGCCGGCGAGCGGCTCGTCTGGCAAAGCCCCTTTGAGAAGTCGATCGATGCGATCCTTAGGCGGCGCGGCACACCGGTCGTCGTACTCGCTTCCGGTGACCCATTTCTTTTTGGTGTCGGCGCGACACTCTCGCGGCATGTGAATGCTGAGGAGATGCGCACCATTCCAGCTCCGTCGGCCTTCAGCATGGCCGCGTCGCGTCTCGGCTGGCCCTTGCAGGAAACCGCCTGCCTCTCGCTTCATGGCCGTTCCATCCAACTCATCCGCCCGCATCTTCATTCCGGACGGCGCATTATTGCGCTGACTTCCGACGGGAAGGGGCCCGAGGAACTGGCTGTGCTGCTGTCAAACAGCGGCTTCGGCCATTCCCGCATAACTGTTCTGGAGGCGCTCGGCGGCGCGCGCGAGCGTATCCTCAGCACGTCTGCAGAAGACTTCCAGTTTAGAGATATCGACCCTCTCAATGTCTGCGCCGTCGAGGTTAAGGCAGGAAAAGAAGCTCGCGTCCTGCCTTTTGCCACCGGCCTGGACGACGAACTCTTTGAACACGACGGGCAGATCACCAAGCGTGAAATCCGCGCTCTGACGCTGTCGGCACTTGCGCCGCGCCATGGGGAACTGCTGTGGGATATCGGGGCCGGCTCAGGTTCGATCGGCATCGAGTGGATGCTCTGCGACCCATCACTGAAGACGGTCGCCATCGAGCAATCGCCAGATCGCGTCAGCCGGATCGCGCGCAATGCTTCTGCGTTCGGCGTGCCGGGCCTTGCCGTTGTCGAGGGAACAGCCCCTGCGGCATTGAGTGGATTGCCGGAACCTGACGCCATATTTGTTGGCGGAGGCGGCAGCGAACCGGGCGTCATGGATGTCGCAATCGTCTCGCTCAAAAGCGGCGGGCGCCTTGTCGCCAACGCGGTGACACTGGAAATGGAGGCCGTGCTGCTTGCCGAACAAGCCAGGCGCGGCGGTTTTCTGACAAGGATCGAGATTTCCCGAGCCGGCCCCCTCGGCGCAATGAGCGGCTGGCGCCCGGCAATGCCCGTGGTGCAATGGCGCTGGATCAAGGACTAAAAATGACGGTTCACTTCATCGGAGCAGGCCCAGGTGCAGCCGATCTCATCACCGTTCGCGGCCGCGACCTCATTGGCAGATGCCCTGTATGCCTTTATGCCGGATCGATCGTATCCCCGGAACTGCTCAAATATTGCCCGCCGGATGCGCGCGTCATCGATACCGCGCCGATGTCGCTCGATGAGATCGAGGCGGAATATCTGCGTGCGGCCAACGCCGGGGAGGATGTAGCTCGTCTGCACTCCGGCGATCTTTCCGTCTGGAGCGCGGTTGCTGAGCAGGTTCGGCGCCTTCAAAAGCATGGCATCGCCTACACGATGACACCGGGCGTTCCGGCCTTTGCTGCTGCGGCCTCCGCACTTGGCCGGGAACTGACAATTCCGGCCGTTGCCCAGAGCCTGGTGCTGACCCGCGTCTCGGGCCGCGCTTCGCCGATGCCGAATGAAGAAACGCTTGCCAGGTTTGGCGCAACGGGTTCGACGCTTGCAATCCATCTGGCAATTCATGCACTCGGCCAGGTCGTCGAAGAACTGACACCGCTTTATGGCGCTGATTGTCCTGTTGCGATCGTCGTCAAAGCCTCCTGGCCGGACGAGCGCGTCCTGCATGGCACGCTTGCTGACATCGAGGCGAGGGTCGCCATCGAGCCGATCGAGCGCACGGCGATCATCTTCGTCGGTCCAACGCTTGCTGCCCGCGATTTTCGCGAAAGCGCCCTTTACGACGCCGCCTATCAGCGGCGGTTCAGGGGCAGACAATAGCGAGCCGGAATGCCGGCTCGCTATCCACGCTCAGAGCTTTGCCGACAGATAGTTCGGCTGCGAAAGGCTCGAAGGAGAAGGGACCTTTGAGCCTGCAAGAGCGCGCGCATCTGCCCGGCATTTTCGAGGCGGTCGGAGGCGCCGACGAGAACTCGAGTGCGGATCGCGCATGAGCCTCGCGGTTGATGAGCGTCTCGACGACCTCGAAATCCGAGTAAATCGTCGCCGCTTCAGACGGCTGTGATGCTGATCAAATAGCAGGTGGCGGCACCAGCAAGCGTCAAAGAGGCGCGGCAATGAGCCTCGATCATCAATACGTCGCCGGCATATATCATGCCGCTTTCTTCGGCCAATTCGAATGCTGCTTCGCCTTCGTGACACAGCACAAGCGATATTGCGGCCGGTAGAGAGCCGCTCCAACTCCGCTCGATATGCAGCCTTTCGACCTTGTGCATAAAGGCGTCGCGCCGCGTCATGACATTGAGGTCGGTGATCGGCCCCGCGATAAGCTGTGCCGTCACGGCAATGTCGGCTGCAAAAGCAAATGGCGGGCTCTGCTGCGCCAAGAGCACAGGCTCATGCCCATCGATCTCCAGCGTCATGCCACTGCCGGACAGGATTGAAAGTGTGCGGTCGATGCCGGGAAAGATCGAAAACGGTCCATCGAAAGCAACCGTGGCCATGCTGACCCGCCAGTCGAAATCGCCGAGGGTTGCACCTTGCGGCGAAACGGCCACCTCCACTGTCTCGCCGCCGCCGTTCTTCCACGGCATGCGCCGGTGATTGGCCGCGCGAAGGATCTGCATGGTTCAATCCCCCAAGATCCCCGGCAGCCTTAGCCCCTTCTCCTTGGCACAATCAAGCGCGATATCGTAGCCCGCGTCGGCATGGCGCATGACGCCGGTTGCCGGGTCGTTCCAAAGCACGCGTTCGATGCGGCGCGCCGCATCGTCGGTGCCGTCGCAGCAGATGACCATGCCTGAATGCTGCGAATAGCCCATGCCGACGCCGCCGCCGTGATGGAGCGAAACCCAAGTTGCGCCGGAGGCGGTGTTCAAAAGAGCGTTCAACAGCGGCCAGTCGGAGACGGCATCAGAACCATCCTTCATCGCTTCCGTCTCGCGGTTCGGTGATGCAACCGAGCCGGAATCGAGGTGGTCGCGGCCGATCACGATCGGCGCCTTCAACTCGCCGCTCTTCACCATCTCGTTGAAGGCAAGGCCGAGACGATGGCGGTCGCCAAGGCCGACCCAGCAGATGCGCGCCGGCAGACCCTGGAAGGCGATACGCGCGCGGGCCATGTCCAGCCAGTTGTGCAGGTGCTTGTTGTCCGGCAGCAATTCCTTCACCTTGGCGTCGGTCCTGTAGATATCCTCCGGATCGCCCGAGAGTGCTGCCCAGCGAAAGGGACCGATGCCGCGGCAAAAGAGCGGGCGGATATAGGCAGGTACAAAGCCGGGGAAAGCGAAGGCGTTTTCGAGACCCTCATCTTGAGCAACCTGCCGGATATTGTTGCCGTAATCGAGCGTCGGAATACCTGCATCCCAGAATGCGATCATCGCTTCGACATGCTCGCGCATAGATGCGCGAGCCGCTCTTTCGACAGCCTTCGGATCGCTTTCGCGCATCGCTTTCCATTGCGCGATCGTCCATCCTTTCGGTAGATAGCCGTTGATCGGGTCGTGCGCTGACGTTTGGTCGGTGACAATATCCGGGCGGATGCCGCGGCGGACCATTTCAGGCAGGATTTCGGCGGCGTTGCCGAGAAGACCGACCGATCTGGCTTCGCCTGCCTTTGTCCAGCCGCCGATCATCTCGAGGGCTTCGTCCAACGTTTCGGCCTTGGCATCGAGATATCGGGTACGCAAGCGGAAATCGATCGAGTCCGGATTGCACTCGACGGCAAGGCAGCAGGCACCTGCCATGACGGCAGCGAGGGGCTGCGCGCCACCCATGCCGCCAAGGCCACCGGTCAAAATCCATTTGCCCTTGAGGTTGCCGCCATAATGCTGCCGGCCCGCCTCGACAAAGGTTTCATAGGTCCCCTGGACGATGCCTTGTGTGCCGATATAGATCCATGAGCCTGCCGTCATCTGACCATACATCGCCAAGCCCTTCTTATCGAGCTCGTTGAAGTGGTCCCAAGTCGCCCAGTGCGGCACGAGGTTGGAATTGGCGATCAGGACGCGCGGTGCATCCTTGTGTGTGCGGAAGACGCCGACCGGCTTGCCGGACTGCACCAGAAGCGTCTCGTCTTCGGTAAGCGTCTTCAACGTCGCGACGATGCGGTCGAAATCCTCCCAGGTGCGGGCGGCGCGGCCGATGCCGCCATAGACGACGAGTTCGTTCGGATTTTCCGCCACATCTGGATCTAGATTGTTCATCAGCATGCGAAGCGGCGCTTCGGTCATCCAGCTCTTGGCATTGAGCTCCGGTCCGCGAGGTGCCCGGATTTCGCGGATGTTGTGACGGGGATTGCTCATCTCAGATCTCCAGGGACGGAAGGATGTTTTCGGAAACGGACGCGTTCAATACGCCGGTTGCAACAAGTTCGCTGACGGCTTGCAGGTCGCCCGCCATGTAGCGATCGACCTCCAGCGTCGGTACCACATTGCGGATGGCAGCGATCGCCTTTTGCAGTTCAGGGCTGGTCGCAAGCGGTGTGCGCAATTCTACGCCTTGTGCGGCCGTCAATGCCTCGATGCCGATGATGCCGAAGAGGTTTTCGGTCATCTGCAACAGACGGCGTGCGCCATGGCAGGCCATGGAAACATGGTCTTCCTGGTTCGCCGAAGTCGGCGTCGAGTCGACGGAAGCTGGATGCGACATCTGCTTGTTTTCGGACATCAGCGCGGCAGAGGTGACCTCCGCAATCATCAGACCGGAATTGAGCCCTGGCTTCTTGGCGAGGAAGGCTGGAAGCCCGTAAGATAGAGCCGGATCGACGAGCAGCGCGATGCGGCGCTGCGAAATTGCACCGACCTCGCAGACCGCAAGCGCGATCTGATCGGCAGCGAAGGCGATCGGCTCCGCATGGAAGTTGCCGCCGGAAACGACGGAGTTGTCGGAAAGCACCAACGGATTGTCGGTCACTGCATTGGCTTCGATTTCGAGCGTGCGTGCGACCGACCGGAGAAGATCGAGGCAGGCGCCATCGACTTGCGGCTGACAACGAATGCAATAGGGATCCTGCACGCGCTCGTCGCCCTCAATATGGCTTTCACGGATAACGGAGCCTTCAAGCAGCGCCCGCAAAGCCGCGGCCGTATCGATCTGGCCGCGATGACCGCGAAGCGTGTGGATATCCGGATGGAACGGTGCCGAAGAGCCCATGGCCGCATCGGTGGACATGGCGCCGGTGATCAGGGCCGCATGGGCGGCACGATGCGCACGAAATAGGCCGGCAAGTGTAAGTGCGGTCGAGGTCTGCGTGCCGTTGATCAGCGCAAGGCCTTCTTTTGCGGCGAGAACGACCGGCGTAAGGCCCGCCTTGTTCAAGGCTTCCGCGCCTGGAAGCCGCTCGCCTTTGAAGTAGGCTTCGGCCTCTCCCATCATCACGGCCGCCAGATGCGCAAGCGGCGCAAGATCGCCCGAGGCGCCGACGGAACCTTTTTCCGGAATGACCGGTATGACGCCCTTGTCGAGCATTGCTTCGATCAGCCGCACCAGTTCCAGTCGCACGCCGGAGGCGCCGCGACCGAGTGAGACGAGCTTCAGCGCCATGACGAGACGCACGATATTTTCGGGTAGCGGCGCGCCCACACCGCAGCAATGCGAGAGGATGAGATTGCGTTGAAGTGTGGCGACATCGGCACTGTCGATCTTAATCGAAGCGAGTTTTCCGAAGCCGGTATTGATGCCGTAGACGGGCGCATTGCCGGCGGCGATCTCTGCTATGCGCGCCGCCGCCTTCTTTATGCCGGCATCAAATGCGGGATCGAGTTCTGCCGGTTCGCCGGTCCAGTAAATTTTTTCCAGCTGTTTCAGCGAAACGGAGCCTGGGTGGAGAATGATGGTCAACGGTCGATCCTTTCGCCCTTGAAGACACGCGCAAAGAGCGGGTTGAAGCCGATGCGATAGACAAGTTCGGCCAGGCTCTCGATCTCCCAGATGGCAAGATCGGCGGATTTTTCGGCCTGTATTGTTCCCGTTTCGGCAATAAGGCCGAGTGCGCGAGCGCCTTCACGTGTGGCCCCTCCAATACACTCCTCAACCGTTAGGCCGAAGAGCGTCGCCGACATATTCATCGTCAAAAGCAGGGAGGTGAGAGGTGATGTGCCTGGGTTACAATCCGTCGCGACCGCGATCGGAACACCGGCGGCGCGCAGCGCCTTCACGGGTGGTTTCTGTTTTTCGTTGATGGAATAGAATGCGCCGGGCAGCAGCACCGCGACGGTTCCGGCTGCCGCCATGGCGACCACGCCGTCATCGTCGAGATATTCGAGATGATCCGCTGAAAGCGCACCATACTCAGCGGCAAGTGCAGCTCCGCCGAGATTGGACAACTGCTCGGCATGCAGCTTCACCGGAAGGCCAAGCGCCTCGGCGCGATCAAAGACAAGGCCGATCTCTTCCGTTGAGAAGGCGATGCCTTCGCAGAACCCATCGACGGCATCGACAAGGCCTTTGCCGTGTGCCTCTTCGAGCGCGGGCAGCACGATTTCGGCTATATAGTCGCTATTGCGGTCCTTGTATTCGGCGGGTGTCGCATGGGCGCCGAGATAGCTCGTCTTGACGCGCACTGGCCGCATACTGCCGAGAACACGGGCGGCCTCCAGCATCTTCACTTCGCCAGCGATGCTGAGGCCGTAGCCCGACTTGATCTCGATCGTCGTCACCCCTTCGCAAAGCAACGTATCGAGGCGGGGCAGGGAAGCTTGCACAAGGCCTTCGACTGAAAGCGCATTCGTCGCCTTGACCGAGGAGACGATGCCGCCGCCAGCGCGGGCAATCTCTTCATAGGTCGCGCCGTCAAGGCGCATTTCGAATTCGCGCGCCCGGTTGCCGCCATGAACGATGTGGGTGTGGCAATCGACGAGCCCCGGCGTCACCCAGCGGCCCTCAAGGTCGATGATTTCGGCACGTTCGATGACGGAAACCGGCAATTCGCCCTCCGGGCCGGCATAGCGGATTCGGCCGTTTTCCGTGACGATCGCGCCTTTTTCAACAATACCCAGCCCCGGCTTACCCGGATCGAGCGTCGCGAGCCGGCCATTTCGCCAGAGGTTCGGTCTCTGCTGCCGCGTAAAAAGATTGTTCCCGCTCATCAGCTTTACGCCTTTCCTTAGGTCGAAACATGTATATACATAATAATCGGGTGACAAGTGGAAAATTGGGCGTTTCCATGGAAAAGAAAGATGGAAGGCCGACAGGAAGGGAAAAGACGATGACGACACTTCATGCGGCGACTGCGCTCCTGCCTAAGGGGTGGCAAAGCGACGTACGTCTCACAATTGATGGCGGCCTTATCGCGAAGATTGAGGTCGGCGCGAAGGCCGAGTCGAGCGACGAGTGTCACAACCTCCTTGTTCCTGCGATGCCCAACCTGCACAGCCATGCCTTCCAGCGCGCCATGGCGGGCCTTGCTGAAGTCCGTGGTCCTGCAAACGACAGCTTCTGGAGTTGGCGGACGGTCATGTACAGGTTCGCGCATTCAATGACGCCGGAGCATGTCCAGGCCGTTGCCGCACAGCTTTACATGGAAATGCTTGAAGCCGGCTTTTCGCGCGTCGGCGAATTCCACTATCTGCATCATGACAAGGACGGCAGTCCTTATGCCAATATTGCGGAGTTGGCGGAACGCATCGGCGCGGCGAGCGAGACGGCCGGTATCGGCCTGACATTGCTACCGGTCTTTTACGCGCATTCGAGCTTCGGTGGTGCTGCTCCCCTCGAAGGCCAGCGGCGCTTCATCAACTCGCTTGAGAGCTTCGGCAAGCTGATGGAGCGGGCTCACACGATCACCCGCAAGCTGGAAGGCGCAAAGATTGGGATTGCGCCACACAGCCTTCGCGCCGTCACGCCTGATGAGTTGGCAAAGCTTTTGCCGCTTGCAGAAGGCGGTCCGGTCCATATCCACGTCGCCGAACAGGTCAAGGAAGTGGACGATTGCATCGCCTGGTCAGGCGCAAGACCTATCGAGTGGCTCCTTGAGCATGCGCCCGTCGACCGCCGCTGGTGCCTCATCCATGCTACCCACATGACCGAGGATGAAACGCGGCGCATGGCAAAAAGCGGATCGGTCGCCGGTCTCTGCCCCATCACTGAAGCCAATCTCGGCGACGGGGTTTTTCCAGCGCCGATCTTTCTCGAAGAGGGCGGGCGTTATGGCATTGGTTCGGACTCGAATGTGCAGATTACGCTTGCCGGAGAACTCCGCCAGCTCGAATATTCCGAGCGCCTGGCGCTTCGGGCCCGCAACGTGATTGCAGAAACCAGCGGCTCGACGGGCCGCACGCTGTTCGATCACGCGCTTTTAGGTGGTGGTGCCGCGCTCGGTGCTGCCGGGGGCCTCGCCGAAGGCAATTATGCGGATATCGTCGCGCTTGACTGCAGCACGGTGCCTTATCTCGCAGATGATCAAATCCTCGACCACTGGATATTCGCCGGCAGCGTCGCTGTCGATTGCCTCTGGGCCCTTGGCCGCAAACAGGTCGAAGCCGGCCGTCATCGGCAGCGCGAGGCGATCAGTCGGCGTTTCCTCGCTGCGATGCGCGAACTGCTTGCCGCCTAAGTCTTTCCTTGCTGCTGCATTCGCAATAGAGCAGGTGGCGCGAAGCGGAGAGAATGATGAACGACAGCAAGGATGCGACCCTGCATCAGCGCATTTTGAGCGAGATCGAAGGTCGCATCGTTTCGGGCGAGTGGCCGCCGGGCTATCGCATCCCCTTCGAGGTCGATCTCGCTGCGCAATACGATTGCTCACGAATGACCGTCAACAAAGTGCTGACGCAGCTGGCGAAGGCCGGGTTGATCGAGCGCCGCAAGAAGTCCGGCAGCTTCGTCACCCAGCCGCAGGCGCAGTCCGCTGTGCTGGAAATCCACGACATCAAAGCAGAAGTTCAATCGCTGAATTTGCCGTACGCCTATTCGGTCACAAAAAACGCGAGCCGCAAAACAAAGGCGGATGACAAACTCGATCTTTCGGTCGGCGGTCTCGTTAAAGAGGTCGTTTGCGTCCATTTTGCGGGTACCCGGCCTTTCTGCCTGGAAGAGCGCCTGATCAATCTTGGCACCGTTCCGGAAGCGGTTGATGCCGACTTCGGCGCAATCGCGCCTGGCCCCTGGCTTCTAAAACAAGTTCCGTGGAGCAAGGCGGAGCACAAGATTTACGCGTTTGCGGCTGGTGCTGAGGAAGCCGCAGCACTCGACATTCCCCGCTCTGCGGCCTGCCTCGTCATCGAGCGCCGCACCTGGAGCAGTGCCGGGCCTGTGACGCATGTGCGCCTTACCTATCCCGGCGACCGCCATGCGCTCGTTGCCCGTTTCAGCCCGGCCTCCTGAGAATTCGCAGCAGGTCTATTGCGAATCATCCCACAAATAGCGGAAGTAAACATCAAGATGACTTCCGGCCGATGAGATGCGCTACGAAATCGACAATACCCTGCTGAAGAGCCTGCTGCCCGCATTCGCGCTGGCGGAGGATATGCTGGCCAGGCTGGATGAGAGGGTGGCCCGTTCGCCGGTCGGCGCTGGTTTTGCCGAGCGCGGCCACTTTTTCGACGCTGCAAGCGCGCTCTGGGTTGCTGGAGAACTCGTGCATGTCGAAGACCTGGTGCTGCATGACGCGCATATGGACAGCCGGACGCCGAGCCACGAGTTGACGATTGCCCATGCCGTGCTGCGCGCACGGCGTCGCATCTGGACGGCCGACCCCATCTGGGCGCTGAGTGGCGCCGGATTGAATGTACTTGCCGGCGCCGGTCTAGAGGATGCGGGGCGGGCACCCGAGGTAAGGAGCACGCTAGCGTCGCCTGAAGAGGAAAAGGACGAAGGCGAAGCGCTGCTGTCGATGGAACTTGCCGAGATCGACGCCGTACTCGCGCGCTCTCAACGATTGCTCGACACTCATCTCGGCAGAGGTTCTAAGGTGGAAGAAAGGCCGAAGGAGACGCCTGCCGATCCGCTTGGCCTGTTCGGCGACGATGAATGGGACGAGGCCCAGCGTCTATCCGATTGGCGTGCGGTGATTCCGCTCGCCGAGGAGCTGCCTGCCGCCTTAGGCGCAGCCGTCCTTTTCGAGGCCTGGGAGAGAACCGAACCGCTTCGACGTCAGCACTGGCTGGGCGGCCTTCTGGTTTCGAGCTATCTACGATCACGCGGCAAGGTCGCCTCTCATCTCTTTTCCTTCTATGCCGGATTGAAGGTAATCCGCCATGAGCGCCGCCGCTCGCGCGATCGGGCGACGCGCCTGCTCGCCTTCCTGGAGGCAATGCGTGAGAGTGCGGCGGCCGGCCTGAAGGATATGGATCGTTTGTCCCTTGCCCGCACCCAGATGGAACTGCGGTTCAGGGATCGCCGCTCGAACAGCAGCCTGCCGCAGCTTGCGGAATTCGTCCTTTCGCGGCCCATGGTCTCCTCGACGATGGTTGCCCGTCAGTTGCGGGTGACGAGCCGGGGCGCACTCAATCTTCTCAACGAGATTGGCATCCGCGAAATCACCGGCCGCGGACGCTACCGCGCCTGGGGTATCATCTGACACAAAATGAAGACGGCCGGGCATGAGGCCCGGCCGTCTTTTTCTCAGTGAACGCCCGGCCCGCCATCCTGTCACAGACTACGGACCGAGCGTTCTTGCGCTTCCATTGCCCCCAGAAGCGCAGTCTTTATTCCCGCTCTCCCGTGAAATTGAGCAGGAGCTGGAAGATGTTCACGAAGTTCAGATAGAGCGAGAGCGCGCCGAAGACAGCAAGCTTCTGGTTCGATTCCTGATCGTGATTTTCCGAAAACTGTTCCTTGATGTTTTGCGTGTCCCAGGCGGTCAGGCCGACGAAGACGAGGATACCGATCACCGAAATGGCGAACTGCAGCGCGCTCGAACCCAGGAAGAGGTTGACGATGCTGGCGATGATGACGCCGATCAGGCCCATGATCAGAAACGAGCCGAAGCGGGAAAGATCACGCTTTGTCGCGTAGCCATAGAGACTGGTCGCGCCGAACATCGTCGCGGCGATGAAGAAAGTGCGCGCGATGCTCGTGCCGGTAAAGACCAGAAACACCGAGGCAAGCGACAGTCCCATTACCGCGCAGAACGCCCAGAAAGTCATCTGCGCAGCACTTGCCGACATCGTCTGGATGCGGAACGTGAAGAAGAAGACGAAGGCAAGCGGTGCGAGCATCACCACCCACTTCAAGGGTGACTGGAAGATCGGCACGTAAAGGGCCGGCGTGCTGCCGACGATGAAGGCGACGATCCCGGTGATGACCAGGCCGAGACCCATGTAGTTGTAGACGCGCAGCATATGCTGGCGGAGGCCCTCGTCGAAGATAGCTTGCGAGCCTGCGGCGGAGCCGTAGCCGTATCGCGGATTGTTCGGATTCATGTTGATCTCCTCGGGTTGACACTAGTAGAGCGAACGGGCGAGCCCTTCGGCAGCCCGATCGAGTTCAAGATCCTTGTCGCTGGCAATCAGCGCATAGGCGACCTCGCCGATCTGCCAGTAAGCAGCCTCGGCATTGTCGAGCGCCAGATGGCTGACCGGCTGAACAGCAAACGCGCCGGGCCGCACGGCAAAAAGCGAAAGCCGCTTTCCGTCCGGTTCCCGGATTGCCATTTCGACACTGGGGCCGAACTCAGACGGAAAGATCTGGACATCGGAAACCTTCCAGTCTTTCGGGAGCTCCGGCATCGCGATTGCGGTCGCCGCACGAATGTCGTCGGCATTATATTGCGCCGCCGGCTGCGAAGGCATCGTTTCGCGAAGCTTGGCTGTCTGGTAGGCGCGCACCGCATCCTCGACGTAGGGCGGGGCCGGAACGGATGCGGCCACCTCCGTCGCAGTAAAGGCACCAAAGGATGTATGCGCCACCCAGCCTGCCGTCACGAGCACGCCGACGGCGGCAATCCGCTGAACCGAATGCAAGATACGGCCGTAAGAAAGACCCCGCTCCAGACGCCGTGCGGCATCGCGGGTCTCGATCCGGCCAAAGGCGTTCTCTCCGGCAAGCGCCAGACGCAGCTCGCCCTTGATGCTAAGATCGGCCATTACCTTTGCGGCAATCGCCGGATTCTCAGAGAGATAAGACTCCACCTGGATGCGGCGCGCCACGTCCAGTTCGCCATCCACATAGGCGTCGAGATCGGCATCGATGATCGGATCAACTGCTTTCATTGCCGTTCCTTCCGATTAACCTCAGGTGCGAGGCACGCGGCGTCGCTGCCTCGAATTCGCGAAGCTGGGCCCGGGCGCGCGCGATGCGCGACATCAGCGTTCCGACCGGGATGCCGAGCGAGGCTGCAGCTTCTTGGTAGGAAAGATCCTCGATCGCAACGAGATGCAGTGCTTCGCGCTGTTCTTCCGGCAGGTTGAAGAAAGCATCGCGAACCTGCTGAAGTCGCACAGCGTGTTCCTGTCCCGCCGGCAGCGACTGGTCTGCCTCGATGGCTGCCTTATCGTGGCGGCGCGTTATAGACCGGTTCTGACGAACCCGGTCGATATGGGCGTTGTGGAGAATGGAAAGCAGCCAGGTCCTCAGGTTGCCGCCGCGCCTAAAGCTCTGCCGCTTCTCGAAGGCACGCACCAGCGCATCATGGACAAGATCTTCGGCGTCATCCGAATTGCGCACCAAGGCACGCGCATAGCGCCTCAGCGCCGCGAGCTGCCCGATGACGTCGAATGGCCGTTCTTTCCGTTCCATGATTGAGTATACGACTGTCCGTGAGGTTTTATTCCAGTTCTTCTGAAGTTTTTTAACGGATGGAAGGAACTCTTGCGGCAAGCTCGTCACTTCCGTGCTTGCTGTGTAGGAGGCGTCGGCCGCCCTCTATCGCAAGAAACAGATTCCGATGGCCGAAGCCGAGGCTCAGATCCAGGAATTTCTGCGGTCTGCAGAGATCGCAGTCGTATCGATAACATTGCCTCAGCGCCTTTGAAAAATAGGGCCGCCATCGTTACTAACCGCAACAGTGCGCTCAATCTGGCAGATTGTTTTCACTATGCGGCGGCAAAGGCAGGCAAGATGCCGATCCTGACGAGGGATGCCGGTTTCGCGCTGACCGATCTCAAGACAAATGGTCCTGATTTCTAGACGGTTTTTCCATCCGACAACTCCTCCAGAATTGGACAATCCGGCCGGCCGTTGCCGTGGCAGGCATGCACCAGATGCTCCAGCGTCCGGCGCAGTTCCATCAACTCGCGGATCTTGCGATCAATCTCATTGAGCTTGCCTTGCGCGATCTCCTTCACATCGGCGCTTGCTCGGCTTTTGTCTTCGTAGAGCGCCAAAAGCTGGCGGCATTCCTCGACGGAGAAACCCAAGCCACGCGAGCGCTGGAGGAAGCGCAGCTTATGGACATCGACTGCGGCATAGTCGCGATAACCGTTTCCGCCCCTGCCGGGGCGGATCAGGCCGATATCCTCGTAATAGCGGATGGTCTTTGATGGCAGACCGGACCGGTCCGATGCTTCGCCGATGTTCATCCTCGTGTCCTTTCAGAGTTTCTGGAGCCTCAGTCTCAACGCGTTGCCGATCACGGAGACCGACGACAGGCTCATGGCCGCTGCGGCAATCATCGGCGAGAGCAGTAGGCCGAAGACCGGGTAGAGCACGCCCGCGGCGACTGGCACGCCAAGCGCATTATAGCCGAAGGCGAAGCCAAGATTCTGGCGGACGTTGCGCATCGTCGCCTCCGCCAGCCGCCGGGCACGCACGATTCCGTTGAGGTCACCCTTCACCAAGGTAATGCCGGCGCTTTCCATCGCAACATCTGCGCCCGTTCCCATGGCGATACCGACATCTGCAGCCGCAAGCGCCGGAGCGTCATTCACGCCGTCGCCGGCCATTGCAACGACCGCGCCCTTTGCATGCAGTTCGTCGATCAGCGCTTTCTTGCCTTCCGGCAAAACGTCGGCGCGCACTTCATCGATCCCGAGGCTTTTTGCGACGGCGCTTGCCGTGCGCTCGTTGTCGCCGGTCGCCATGATGATTCGCAGCCCGCTTTCGTGCAACGCGCCGATCGCCTCGGCCGTCGTCGCCTTGATGCGATCGGCAACCGCAACGAAACCCGCAAGGCTGCCGTCGATGGTGACGAACATTACGGTCTTGCCTTCGTCACGCAAGGCGCGGGTCCTTTCGGCAAGCGGCGCGGGATCGATGCCGAGATCACTCATCATCGCGGCGTTGCCAAGCGCCACGGCCGTATTGTCGGCATTGCCTTTTACGCCTTTGCCGGTCACAGCCTCGAAGCCGGTGACATCAACCAGTTTGACGTTCCGCTCTTCTGCGCCGGCAACGATCGCTTCGGCAAGCGGATGTTCGGAACCGCGCTCCAGGCTCGCCGCCAGCAGCAGCAGCCGTTCTTCGCTTATGGCGTCCATCGGCCCGACGTCGGTAAGACGCGGATTGCCTTCGGTCAATGTGCCCGTCTTGTCGACGATCAACGTATCGACCTTCGAAAAAAGCTCCAGTGCTTCGGCATCCTTGATCAGCACGCCCTCCTGCGCGCCACGGCCGGTCGCAATCATGATCGACATCGGCGTCGCAAGGCCGAGTGCGCACGGGCAAGCGATGATGAGCACGGCAACTGCGGCAAGCAGTCCATGCGCCATCGACGGCTCCGGTCCGAAAATGGCCCAGGCGAGGAAGGCAACAATCGCTGTTACAACGACGACAGGCACGAAAATGGCCGAGACCCGGTCAACTGCGCCCTGGATTGGCGCACGCGAGCGCTGTGCCTTGGCGACCATATCGACGATACGCGACAACATTGTTTCCGCGCCCACGCGCTCGGCCGTCATCACGAAAGTGCCGTTGCGGTTGATCGTGCCGCCGGTGACAGCATCGCCTTTTGTCTTTTCAACGGGGAGCGGCTCACCGGTGATCATCGATTCATCGACGGTTGATCGCCCTTCGCTGACCGACCCGTCGACCGGCACGCGCTCGCCCGGCCGCACCCGCAGTCGGTCGCCGCTTGCGATCTCGTCCACTTCGATGTCCGTTTCGCTGCCGTCGGCACTAAGGCGGCGCGCCGTCTTTGGCGCAAGGTCGAGCAGCGCCCTAATGGCTGAGCCCGTCCGCTCGCGCGCCTTCAGTTCCAGCACCTGTCCGACGAAGACCAGCGCCACGATGACGGCAGCCGCCTCGAAATAGACAGGCACCGTCTCGCCGTGACCTCTGAAACTCATGGGAAAGAGGCCGGGCGCAAGGGTGGCGACGACGCTGTAGACATAGGCGGTACCAACGCCGAGGCCGATCAGCGTCCACATGTTCGGACTGCGGTTGAGGAGTGAGTTCCAGGCCCGGCGGAAGAAGGGCAGGGCCGCCCAGAGCACGACAGGGGTTGCGAGCAAGAGTTCGGTGAAACTCACCAGCGGTTCGCCGATCGCATCGCGCAACGGCAGTCCGATCATCGGACCCATGCTGAGTACGAGCAGCGGAATGGCCAACGCGGCGCTTATCCAGAGCCTCCGCGTGAAATCGGCAAGCTCCGGGTTCGGACCCTCTTCTGCCGGCGGAATACCCATCGGTTCCAACGCCATGCCGCATTTCGGGCAGTCGCCAGGGTGATCGTTGACGACTTCCGGATGCATGGGGCAGGTATACTGCGTACCCTTGGGCATAGGCTTCGGCCCCTGCCGTTTTTCCTGACGATAGATTTCTGGATCGGCCTCGAACTTTGCCTTGCACCCTGCCGAGCAGAAGTAGAATTTATCACCGTCGTGCTTCAGGAAATGCTGCGCTGTCGCGCGCTCGACGGACATGCCGCAAACCGGATCCTTCGCCGTCAGATAATCTTTCGGATTGGCTTCGAATTTCTTCCGGCAACCGTCGCTGCAGAAATGATAAGCGTGGCCCTGGTAATTGAGGCTCGGCTTGCCCGCGTCCGGATCAACCGTCATGCCGCAGACGGGATCGCGTGCCAAAGCGGCCTCGCCGAGATTGTCCAGGCTTTGGTGACAGGAGCAATTGCTACTTCCGTGGTGATGATGATGATCTTGTGTATTCATAGGCTTCTCCTTTGCCCGGACAGGCAGTGGATAGGCTTATGAACCTTCCAGCAACTGGATGGTCAAGCGATATTTCATGGTCCTCGGTCGGTTCCGACAGGTTCGATGAGCGCCACAGGCTGGCTGCCAAGGAGCGCCGAAAGTTGCAGCTGGCCTACCGGATCAAGAATTCGACCGGTCAGGAGATCGCAGCGGCGACCTTCAAGGAAGGCCGGCACCTGAATTGCCGTATCGTTCCAAAATTCCGGACCGGCGAATAAAACGCCTGGATCGAGCCAGCCGAGCATCAACCGTGGAACGACGGTCATCGCATAGGTTCCGTTCAACTCTCGCGCAAAGGCGACAACATGATCCTTGCGGCCGCCTAACACCTTAAGCGGAACATAGTTGCCTTTCGCAAAAAGCTCCGGCTGCCGCTTTCGAAGATGAAGACCGATTTGGACGATGCGCTGTTTCAGCGCGGGCACCGTCAGACTTGCAATTGGCGTTCCTTCTAAGAGGCTGGCAAACAAGGCCGTCATGTCGACAGGCCTGCGGTTATCAGGATCGACGAAGCTCAAATCCAAAAGCTCGGCCCCCTGATAAATATCTGGAATGCCGGGCGCCATCAGCTTAATCAGCGTCTGTGACAGGCTGTTTAGATAGCCGGCCTCGATGAAGGGCCGCATGACCGCTCCGAAATCCTCGTGGAAGACGAGATTGGTCGATGAAAGCAACGCTGTTGCATAAGCTCTGACCGCCGCCTCGTATCCGGCATGCGGCTCATTCCAGTTCGTGCCGAGCTTTGCTTCACGGATCGCCTTCTCCGCAAAGGCCGTGAAGCGCCCGATCAGCGCTTCGGCCTCTCCGTTTAAGAAATCCTCCGGCCATATCCCGGCAAGCGCCTGATAGAGCATCCATTCGACATTCGGTTCCGGCGTCAATCCGCCCGGCAGTTCGATCAGACGGTCGCGGTTCATCTCGCGCCAGCGCTCCACCGCCTGCGCCCAGACATCGGCTCCTTCACTCAAGGTATAAAGCCTCGCACGCGCATCCTCGCCGCGCTTGGTATCGTGCGTCGATGTCGCCGAAAGCCCGTGCGGATTAAGCTTCCCGCGCTTAAGCATCAGCGCATGGAAAGCCTCGACGCCGCCCGGCTTGATATCCGGATCGCCGCCGACTTCGTTTACCGCAAGCAACCGGTTGTAGCGATAAAAGTGCGTGTCCTCCATTGCCTTGGCCATGACCGGTCCGCTCAATTGCTGGAATCGGCGGCGGAATTCTTTCGCCGCTGCTTCCCGTACCTCGCCTTTCAATAGCCTTGCCACAACGTCGATCGCCCGCCGGTCGGCAAGCCTTGCAGCCGCGCTGGAAATGACCCTGCTGAGCACGTCCGCATCCCGTGCATCAAGCGGACCCTTGCTGCCATAGATGCGATAGACGGGAAAGGCGATCAGCGATTCGTGGATAGCTGCCGCAATTGCGGCGCGGTCAAGGTCGGGATAAAGGCCATGGACGATCTTCACCAGCCGCGTCGTCTCGCCTTCAAAGTTCCGCTCCACCATCACTTGCTTGGCCGCGCGAAGACCAGCAGTAATATCGGCCATATCCGGGGCAATATTCGCATAGGCGGTACCAAGCTGTTGCAAGCCGCCGCCGTCGAGGAAGAGATGGCCGAGTGCCGAAATGAATTCGTAGCCGGTGGTCCCGGCGATCGGCCAGCTTGCGGGCAGTGTCTCGTCATGGCCGAGGATCTTCTCGACGACTATATAGGTCTTGGGTCCTGTCTCAGTGCGGAGCCTTTGCAGATATTGCTTCGGATCGGCCAAGCCATCGATATGGTCGAGCCGCAAACCCTCTACCTGGCCGGACCGAACGAGTTCGAGAATGAGCCGATGGCTATCTTCGAAAACCTGCTCGTCTTCAACGCGCAGGCCGACCAGACCCGTTACTTCGAAAAACCGCCGGTAGCTCAGATGTCTGGCCGCCTCTTTCCAATATGTCAGCCGCCAATGCTGGGCCTGGTGTAGGCTGACGATCAGCTCTTGGTCTATTGCGAGGTCGACCAACGCCGGCTCATCTGCGCTTGCTGGAACAAGATTGGTGCTGTCGGGGTTCAAGGGCAAAAGCGTATCGCAGTAGCCAAGCGCCAGTTCGCCGCTTTCCGGATCGCGTTTAAGCCGCAACTCGCCATCAGACAGTGCATCCTTGAACGGCTTGCCGAGGATCGGCAGGGTGAGCCGTTCGCTCCAGTCGATATCGAAATGGCGCGCATAGGGGCTTCCCCGGCCGAGCTTCAACACGCTTCGCCACCAGGGATTTTCCGTCGAGGCGGCCATATGGTTCGGCACAATGTCGAGGATGAGGCCGAGCCCGGCGTCTTTCAAAGCATGGCTCAAGCGGTCAAAGCCATCGCGTCCGCCGATTGCCGGCTCGATTTCATTGACATCGGTTACGTCATAGCCATGCGTGGAACCGCTCGTCGCGGCAAAGATCGGCGAAGCGTAAAGATGGCTGATGCCAAGGGCTTTGAGATAGGGCACACATTCGATGGCCCGGTCGAATGTCATGCCGTTGCGGAATTGAATGCGGTATGTCGATGTCGGAAGCATCATGTTCGCCTGCCGTTCCGGAGGAGACGGCCCGGAACGGTGATAACGGGCCCTTTGTTCCCCCCAATTCCAAGGTTTAATCGATGAAGACACCGACGCTTGCGGCACGGCCCATCGCGTCGATCACCGTCAGTTTCGAGTAGCCACCACCATCCGGCATCCATTGGTTGGTGCGGCGGCGAGAAAGATCGGGCAGCGGCTTGCCGTTTGCAAGCCAGCGGAACGGCGCCCGACCGCCGTGCAGTTTCAACATCAATGGCGAGAGATCACCGCTTCTTGCGCCGAGGTCGACATGCGCGCCCTCCGGTGGATAGACGATCTGCGGTGCCTGTTCGCGGCTGGAGGTGGAAGGCAATCCGCTGGCATTTATCGAGAAACGCCGCTGGCTCACCGGCAGATCCGCCTGGGCGACGCGCACTGCGCCAGAAGGCGGGCGTGGCAAAGGTGTGGTTGCAATGCTCGACTTTGCAAAGGCCTCAAACAGGATGGGGGCTGCCGTGCCGTAACCGGTCGACCCCGGCACCGCGCCATTGTCCGGCCTTCCAACCCAGACACCGAGCACATACCGCCCGTCGTAGCCGACTGACCATGCGTCGCGATAGCCGTAGCTGGTCCCCGTCTTGTAGGCGATGCCGCGCTGCGGGGCGCCTGTCGGTGGGATGACGCTGGAAAGAATATCCGAAACATTCCAAACGGCGACCGGCTCCAGCAACGGCTCGCCGTCTATCTTGCCGGGCTTTGCAGTTACACCGTCGCCGATGCGAACCGGCTCGCCCTTGTTGGCAAGCGCCGCATAAAGCTGCACGAGGTCTTTCAACGTGATACCTACGCCGCCGAGCCCAATCGCCAGTCCCGGCGCTTCGTTCGGCGGCAGGATGGGGCGAACGCCGGCGCGGCGGAAGCGCACCAAAAGCCGCGCCGGATTGACGGCGTCAAGCAGCCTGACGGCCGGCACATTCAACGAAAGCTGCAATGCCTCTCGGACCGTTACGTCGCCTTGATAGCTCATGTCGAAATTGCGCGGCCGGTAACCGAAGAAATCGGCTGGCCGGTCCTCGATGATCGTTTCCTGGCTGACCAGCCCCTGCTCGAAGGCAAGTCCATAGATGAAGGGTTTCAGTGTCGAGCCGGGCGAGCGGCTGACACGCGTCATGTCGATCCAGCCGGAACGGCTCGCGTCGAAATAGTCCGCAGATCCCACTTCGCCGACGATCTCGCCCGTGCGCGCATCGGCCATCACGATCGCGAGAGAAAGTCTCGGACGAAGTTTCATCGCGGCACTTTTCGCCGTCGCTTCTAGTCCTGCCTGTATCTGCTTCTTCAGCGTCGTGCGATGCTCGCGCTCGTTCGGCTTGCTGCGAAGGGCTGCTTCGGCAAGATGCGCGGCAAGAGCTGGAAGCTGCATGCGCGTTGCCGGAACGAGTGTCGCCTCGGCGCGCTCGGCCTCACCCTCGCCGATGACTTCGGCCACGGCGGAGCGCTCAAGAACGCGTTTTCGTGCCGCTTCCGCTGCCGCCAGGTTTTTGTCGGGGCGTCGCCGTTCAGGAAGCTGGGGGAGGGCAACGAGGAGGGCAGCCTGCGCCACCGTCAGCCGCTTCGGCTCCTTGCCGAAATAGGCAAGGCTTGCGGCGCGCACGCCTTCCAGATTACCGCCATAGGGTGCATGCGTCAGATACAGATCGAGAATCTCTTCCTTCGAAAGCCGCCGCTCGATCTGGACGGCGCGTATCACCTGCAGGATTTTCGCCGAAAGCGAACGTCCGGCGCGCGGTTCGATCAGCCGCGCCACCTGCATGGAAAGCGTCGAGGCGCCGGAAACGATGCGGCCGTTGGTGACCAGCTGCAGGCCCGCCCGCCCGATCGCCAGCGGATCGATGCCGTGATGCTCGTAGAAGCGCCGGTCCTCATAGGCGATCAGCATGCGCATGAATTGCGGGTCGACATCCGCAACCGTGGTTTTCAGACGCCAACGGCCTTGCGGCGTCGCAAAGGCGCGCAGCAACTGACCGTCGGCATCGAGCACTTCGGCCGACACCGCACCGGTCATTTCGAGCGGCGGCGGAAAGACCCTGTCGGCAGCGTCCAACGCGAAGAAAACCGCGCCGGCAAGAATGAAACCGGTCGCAGTTCCAATCGTGAGCTTGCGCCAGAGCCGCATTATCGTGCTGCGACAACCTCCATCTTGCCGGTCGCGGTGCGAGCCGAATATTCGGGGCGGTACATATCTTCAACGGTCGCCGCCGGATGGTCATAAACGCCTGGGGTGACGGCCCGCACGATATAGGCGACGTTGATTTCACGGTTGTCGTCCGAAGTCCGGTTGAAGGCCGCAACGAAGCGATCGTTGCGGAATTCGGTGTGCGCCGCCGTCTGTTCGCCGATCCAGTCGAAATTGGTGAGCTGAGCGCTGTCGACCAGGCTCGGATTATCGATCTGGAGGCCGGCAGGCAGCAGATCGGTCATGACGACACGCGACGGCCAGGCGTTGGTTTCGGTCACGTGCAGCACGACCACATAACGCTCGTTCTGCTGCGCCTCACTGATATTCACCGGCTCGCCATCAAGCGTGTAATAGGTGCGCTCGATGGCAAAGCCGTTGCCGCCGGCAGGCAGAGGCGTGACGGGCGCTGCGACTGTCGTGACGACCGCCGATACCGGATCGGTCGTTGCGCTCGTCAGTGTCAGGGGATTGTTCATCAGCGCGTCGCCGCTCATCTTCGCCATGTAGGCACCGGTATGCAGCGCGCCGTTGACGTCCACTTTCAGCGAATCATCGCCGCTCTGGATCGCGCGCGCGGCAAGCAGCGTCCAGGCCTGCTCCTGGGTGCTCGTCCACTTGCTGCGGTCCCACTCCCTGCCGACGGCCTTTGCCAGTTCCGGAATGACTGGCGGGACAGGGCGGCTTTCGGCCGCAAGTGCCAGGATGGCCGCACCGTCGCGCAGGATCGAGCCGTAGTCGGTGCGCGAAAGATTGACGCGATGAACGATGGAATTTTCGGTCATCTGCAAAGCGTCGACGAAGATGTTCTTCGAACGCGTCGCATCTCCGTAAAGTGCCAATGCCGCGGCGATATGCGCCTTGGCAAGCGGCGTCGGGAAGTCGTTGATCATCGTATCGGCGTAGTAGCGCAGATCGCTGATCGAGGCCTTCCTGTTGCGGGCAAGAACATAGATTGCATAGGCAATTTGATCGCCTTGCGTCTTGACGTCGACGTCGTAGCTCAGCGCGTTCTGCAGGTTCTCGAGCGCTTGGACCAGCGCACGGTCGGGCACATCGTACTTCTCTTCACGCGCCCGCGTCAGGAAATCCGTGACATAGGAATCGAGCCAGAGGTCGCCCGAATCCGGTCCCCAAAGGCCGAAGCTGCCCGCCGATGCCTGATAGGACAGCACACGATAGATCGCATCCTGGACGCGCTTCTTCACGTCTGCATCGTCTTCGAGCCCGTTTTGTTTTGAAAGCTCGCTGAGATAAAGAAGCGGCAGGGCGCGGCTCGTCGTCTGTTCGGCGCAGCCGAAAGGATAACGGTCGAGCGACATCAGCAGTGCGGGAATGTCGAAGGCGGCCGAACGCGTGACGTTGACGCTGACCGAGGCGCCCGGCAAAACGCTGTTGGCCAGAAGTTCCTTGTCGACCCTCAGTTTCGCCCCTGGTTTTAAGGCGATGACGCGCCTTTCGGTCACGGGCAGTGACGATGGGCGGACTGGTACGTCGACTGTCTGAGCAAGCGACAGTCCAGATGCATCCGACAGGTTGATCGAAACAGCGCCGTTGCCGGGCTGCTTGCCGATCACCGACAGCGTGAAATCGGATTTCGCACCGGCATCCAGATGGATCGTCCGCGAAGCTGCGGCCTCCTCGATGCCGATGGCTTCGTTGCCGGTCAGCTGCAGTTTGAAATCGCCGGCCGGCGCATCGGTATTGGCGATGTCAAGGCGCAGTTCCGCCATGTCGCCAGGCGCCAGGAATTTCGGCAGGCTGGCGGTGACGACCACCGGATCTCGGATGACGATATCCTTGATGCCGTGGCCGACTCCATCCTTCGACCAGGCAACGGCCATGACACGCGCCGTGCCGTTGAATTGCGGAATGTCGAAGCTGACATTGGCCTTTCCGTCAGCGTCAAGCTTCACCGGACCGGAGAAGAAGGCGACCAGTTTTTGCGTCGGCGGGCTGCCCTGCAGCGCCACCGCGCCACCATCGCCGCCGGTTCTGAGCTTGCCTGTCGCGCCGAGCGAACCGTCAATCAGCCGGCCATAGAGATCGCGGATTTCAAGACCGAGCTGGCGCTGGCCGAAATACCAGTCCTCGGGGTTGGGGGCCTCGTAGCGCGTCAGGTTGAGAATGCCGACATCGACGGCGGCAACCGTGACATAAGCATCCTCATTGGCTCCAGCACCCGTCACTGCAAGGCTGATGTTCAGCGGTGCGTTCGGCAGCATCTTTTCCGGTGCATCGACTGCGACCTGCAGCGCGCGCTGCTCGGGATCGACCTTCAGCCATTTGATGCCGATCGAGCGCATCGGCATATGGCTGTCCTGTGCGTCGCCCGGACGGAAGAGGGTTGCTGTCACATAGGCGCCAGCGCCCCATTCGGCGGTGACTGGGATCTCCACTTCACCCCCAGTCTCGCCGATCGTTGCATTTTGTACGGCAAGGAGGTTTTCCGTCCCGGCCGTCACCATCAACCCGCCGCCATAACGGGAAGAAACCTTGAGCTTCGCCGTCTCGCCGGCCTTGTAGCTCTCTTTGTCGAGCGCGATCTCGAGGCCGTCCGGCGTTTCGGTCGAGACAGCCTCCACCATCCAGCCGGCGTCGAATTCGACACTTGATGTCGGGCCATCCGCGTCCGGGCTCTCGACTTCAAGTCGGTAGCGGCCCCAGCCAACCTGAGGCGCTATCTTGCCGCCGTCCAAGCCGGCATCAGTCGTGCCGCTGGCAACCTGGCGCGCATTGAAAGCGGTTTCGTATTTCCATGCCGTGCCTTCCCGATACCATTGGTATTCGCGCTCAAGGAGCGAAAGCTTCCAGCGCAGCCCCTTCATTTCCTGCTTCTGGCCGTCGGCCGAGACGCCGATCACGTTGAAGCTGGCGATCGAATTCTCGGCTATATCGCCTGAAAATTCAGGCTTGATGCCGATCATCGGTCCCTGGTTTTTGACCGGGATCAGCAGCGTGCGCTCCAGCGCCCGGCCGCCCGTTTCTTGCATGCGGATATAGACCGTCGCGTTCAACAACTGCGTGGTTGCGGGAAGATCACCGACCGAAAGATCGGTCGTTGCTTGGCCGTTCTCGTCCAATTCCGGCAGGCCTTCGATCGCCTGGCGGCTTTCCTCGTTCGCCTCCTCGTCAGAAAGACCAAAGAAGTAGCCCGGGAAGGTTCGGCTTTCGCGAGCCGGCTTGATGACGACATCGCCTTCAAGCGTCAGGCCGGCTGCCGGCGCGCCGTAGAGATATTTGCCGCTGATATCGATCGTTGCCGGCGTATCGGGACCGATTTCCTTGGCTTCTGTCTTCAGCTCCAGGTCGGTGCGATCGGGGACGAAATCGTCGACGAGGAATGTTCTCGTACCGATCGGCGACCCCTTGGGGTCGGTATGGACGTTCATTGTCCAGCTGCCGCGCATGGCATTTTCCTGGATCGGGAGATCGATCAAATAGCCGCCGACGTCGCTGCTTTGCCGGACGATGCGCCGGTCTTCGACGCCATCGGGGCGCATGAAGATGAAGGTCAGCGGCAGCTTTTCGATCGCCCTGCCATCCGTATCGCGAGCAAGGGCGGTGGCATGGACGGTTTCGCCCACCCGATAGATCCCGCGCTCGGTCCAGGTCATGACATCGATCGCCCCGGGCGAGGCTCGTCCCGTCACGCCGCGATCAGACAAGTCGAAGCCTGCCCTCGTCATATCGAGGAAGACGTAGTCGGACGCCCCGTTCCTGGCAGCCAGGACTGCTGGAGCGAGTGCTGCCGTGCCGCGCAGCAGCCCGGCAGTGAAGGTGGCTCGGCCGTTTTCATCCGTCGTCGCGGTGCCCAGAACCTCGTTGTTCTTGGCAAGCAGTTGCAGCTCCACGCCGGCGATCGGCTTGGCGGAAGCGAGCGAGCGCGTAAAGACGTTGAGCCCGTCGGTTCCGGCGTAGGTAGTAACGCCGATATCGGAAACGACGAACCATTGTGTCGCCTTGGAATCCCACTCGTTTTCCGGCTTGTCGGCAGGCGAGGCGATCAGCACATAGATGCCCGGCTTGCGCGCGGGCAAGGCTTCATCAACGGGGAAGCTGGTGACGACATCCTTGTTAAGATCGTTGGCGATCTCGATCGAACCCTGCCACACGAGCTCGCCGCTTTCATCCTGAATGCGCTGCGCGCTATAGCCGTCGAGCTGCGTCAGGAACTGCGAACTGGTAAGAAGCGGAGCAATACCGCGATCGCCAATGCGGTAGAGCTTGAGGTTGGCAGTTTCGATATTGACGCTGACGAGCGGAATGCCGCGGCGCGCCGTCGAAGGCAGCACGAAGCTATCGCCGGTAAACCGCACCATTTGACTGCGGTCCTTGACGTAGACATCGAGGCTGACGGGTGCGTCCAGGACCTCGTCGACGGAAGAGGGAAGGCCGGTGCGGAAGCTAATCTTGTAGGTTTCGCCGTGACCCAGGCCCTCGACGCAGATCTGCTTGTCCTTGGCTTCGAGCGCCTTGGGGGCTTGTCCGTTCAGCGTCACAAACGGTGCATAGTCGACCGTCTTGACGAGGGATTCCGAGAACGTCACGCAGGCACGCGGCGTTGCGCTGTCGGCATCGACATTGTGTTCGGTGATGCGGAAGCCCTGTTCCGACTTGAGCTTGAGATAGGCCGCCTGGACTTCCCTGGAGCTTGCCAGCGCAAGGCTTGCCTTATAGGCGTTGAGGGCCGCGCGGAAATTCGAATTCTTGGCGAGCGAGGTCGCAAGCACGGCAAGAGCATCTGCCCGCTTTGAGGCTGTGCGCGTCAGTTCGTAGCCGTTCAACCCATCGAGAAGTGCCTGGCCGAAGGCCTGGCTGCCAGTGCCGCCGAGCGAATTTGCGGCGCGGGCCGTCTCCAGCCAGAGATCGGCATCGTCGGGCGTCAGCGCCAGCGCGCGATGGAAAGCGTCGATCGCGCCTGCGAGGTTGTTGGCGGTAAGATCAAGGCGCGCCGTTGCTGTCAGGCTGTCGACGGTCTGGCCCGGCTGAGCGTCGGTGAGCGCCAGATTGGCCTTGAAGTCGCGGGCTTGTTGGATGATGTCTTCTGAGAGAAAGCTGAGGCGAGGTGGCGCACCGATATCGGGCTCGCGCGGTCCCGCAGTCGTTTCGACGATCCGACCGGCAATTGCGCCTGGAAAAGCGTTCATCGTCTTGAAGTCGGACTTCAGGAAACACCAGTTCACCTTCGGGTTATAGGTGAAAGCCTTGCAGCTCTTGTCGCCAATGCATGCGGTTTTGCATTGTTCGAGGGAAACGTTCTGCTCCGTCCGCAGATCGAAGCCGAAGAAGTCGGCGTCCTTAATCGTCTGGATATCGCGCTTGGTCTCCGCAGCTGTCGCGGGAAGGCTGGCCGCGATGGCTAAAAGAGCAATGGCGGCGGATGCGAAAAACGAGCGTACAGACATAGGTTTCCCCCCGGTCGCTGGCGCTGGATTGGGGCACTCTCCTGCTGCCGAAAAGACTTGTCAATACAACTTCAAATTTAGAGCTGCTTTTTATCAAAGGCTTACGCCGATCTTAATGTTTTATTAGTATTAACAATGGCTTAATCGAAAAATAATGCGTATCGGCTCGGAACATATCCGGCCGTTGCCCGTTATCCGCTCAAGTTCCGCCGGCCACGGCCGACTGGTGCGAAGTTTTTCGCGTGCCCGGGCCGGCAAGGGCGTCTGGCCACGAATGTTTTGCGTAAGCTGGCTACAGGATAACCTCATGAACCAGAGAGTATTGATCGTTGAGGACGAGCTCTTGATCGCCCTCGATCTTGAAGCAACCGTTCAAGCCATGGGCATGGAAGTGACGGGGCTTGCCGCAAATAAGGAACAGGCGTTGCGTTTTGCGCCGACGGCGGACGTCGCTTTTGTAGACGTCAACCTGTCGGATGGTGCGACTGGCCCGGAAATCGGCCGCCGGCTGGCGCAAGACCACGGTATTGCCGTCGTCTTCATGACAGGCAACCCGGAGATGGTGGCAGGCGGCGTCAAGGGGACGCTCGGCGTCGTCAAAAAGCCGGTCAAGCCGTCCGTCGTCGAGCAGTCGCTGAAGTATGCCGTCGCACGCCGCAATGGCGCGCTCGCTGCCGTTCCGTCGCAGATGCTCGTCTTTGCCTGACGCTCAGCCGCTGACGGCCGCAAGCTCTGGTCGCTCGGCGGACCTCTCCGTGCCGTAAGCGCGAAGGAACGTCCTGACCGCGTTGCGGGCGGCACTTTCGAGTTGCTCATCGCTCGGCGTTTGCCCGAACAGCATCATGATCTGCAGATCCGCATTCCCGAGAGCGAGGAATTGGCGTGCCGCCACATCGAAGTCTTCGATCTTCAGCGCACCACTGGCGCTCAACCGCGCAAACAGAGCGCCGAGCGCGGAAATGATCCGGCCCGGGCCTTGCTGGCGCCAGGTCTCGAAAAGATGCGGATAGCGCTCACCTTCGTTCTGGACGAGACGGCGCAGGAACTTTCCGTCCTGGTTGCAGATGCAGTTTTTGTTGATCCGGATCGCAAAGGCGACAAGGTCTTCTTCCAAATTGTCGGCATTGACCGGAAACGTTGCCAGCATCGAAAAAACCATCGAATTGGCGCGCTTCAGCACGTCGTCTACGACGGCGACGAACAAAGTCTCTTTCTCGCAATAGTGATTATAGATCGTCTGGCGCGAGACATTGGCCTCTACCGCAATCTCGTCGATGCTTGCTCCTGCAAAGCCCTGGCGGCAGAATACATCCGCGGCTGCTTCCAGGATGGAAGCGCGCTTCTTGAACTGGCCGCGCTGGGTCGGCCCATCCAATCTCTTTTCGGGTGGCGCGAGATTTTTCATCGCTCTAAGGATAATGCGCCTTGACGTGTTAGACAACACTGTCTAATTTTACACTCGTGTCCAAAATACTAGACACCTCGGTTCGCATTCGCTGACGCTTCTCCCAAGCGCGTCGCGGGTTGCAGCCGCCCCTCATTTGAACCCCTCGAGAGCAACGCGGCGGAGAGACATAGTCCGCTTCCTTTCGCTGCGCATTTATGAAAGATCATCAAAATGACCGCTTCATTCTTTCGCATTGCGCTCATCCTTGGGCTTTTATCAGCCATAGGTCCCTTTGCCATCGACATGTACCTTCCGGCACTGCCTTCGATTGGCGTCGATCTGGGGTCGGATAACAACGTCACCCAGTTGAGCCTTCTGTCGTTCTTCATTTCCTTTGCACTGGCCCAGCTGCTTTACGGTCCGTTGTCCGACATGTGGGGCCGCAAGCTGCCACTGTACCTGGGTATCGGCATCTTCACCGTTGCCAGCATCGGCTGCGCGCTGGCCCAAGACATAGAAACGCTGATTGCCTTCCGCTTCATCCAGGGCATCGGCGGTGCGGCCGGCATGGTCATACCACGCGCTGTTGTTCGTGACATGCACACTGGCATTCAGGCAGCCCGTCTAATGTCGCTTCTCATGCTCGTCTTCTCAATTTCCCCCATTCTTGCTCCGCTGGCCGGCAGTGCGGTCATCGAGTTCTACGGCTGGCGCGGTGTCTTCTGGGCGGTGACGGTCGCGGCTTTCATCGGGCTCGTGCTGCTTGCCACACAGCTTGACGAGACTCGCCCGACGCAGGATCGCAAGGGCAGCAGCCTCGGCAGCGCGATGTCTGCCTATGGCTTCCTTTTGCGCGACAGGAACTTCTTGACGCTCACCTTCATCGGTGGCCTCGGGATCTCGAGCTTCCTCGTCTATCTCGCCAACTCGCCCTTCGTGCTCATCCAGCACTACGGCCTGACGCCGACGCAGTACAGCTTCGCATTCTCCGTCAACGCCGTGTCCTTCTTCGCCGTATCGCAGGCGACCGGCTGGCTCGGCGAGCGTTTCGGCCTCGTTCGCGTCATGCGCTCAGCCGTCACCTTCTATTGCCTCGTCATGGTCGTGATGGCCGTCGTAATGGCGGCGGGCATCAACCAGCTTCCGGTGATGGCCGTCTTCCTTTTCATCGGATATGGCTTTCTCGGACTTGTCATTCCAACGAGCGCGGTTCTTGCTCTGGAGGATCACGGTCAGATCGCAGGTACGGCCTCGTCGTTGATGGGGACATTGCACTTCGTCATTGCGGCTGTCGCAATGGTGGTGTCCGCCCTGTTTGCCGATGGCACGGCCGTTCCGATGGCGGCAGGCATTGCGGCCTGCGCGCTGCTTGCCTTCGTCCTGACGCAAGCAACGCTCGGCCGCCGCGCCGCCGCAGCACCGGCTGAATGACAATTGCGGCCGCGTCCCAAAACGGCGCGGCCAGTTTCATGGATTGAGGAAAAAGGCGTCGCTTTCGCCTGGGACCAGTTCCAGCGGCCAGATCGTGTTGCGCGCGCCCTTCGGATAATATTTCGCATAAGCGGGCATGGTCGCAAGCAGCGTTTCGGCCAGTTCGACACCGAGATCGCGCAGCGACATGCGGAAGCAGGTGAGGGCAGGTTGCAGGAATTTGGCGCGTGGCTCCTCACGGAAGCCGATCACTGCCAGATCGCGCCCCGGAACGACGCCTGCCTCGACCAAGCGTCTGTAAAGACCAATCGCCATCAACTCGTAGATCAGGATGATGGCTGTCGGCTTGTTGTCCAAGAGCAGCAATTCGTGTCCGGCCTGGTAGCCACCTTGTTCGCTCGATTTGACGCGAATGACGAGCTTGGGATCATACGGGATGCCGTGGCGCTCAAGCGACTGATGGTAGGCATCGACGAAGACATAGCCGAGATTGATATCGCTCGAAGGTGCTGCGATCGCGATCCTACGATGTCCCTTGGCCACCAGCCGGTCGACCGCCGATGCCGCCACGCCCTCGAAATCAAGATCTATCCAGGTGTAGTTGCCGCCCGATGAGCTTCGTCCGAGCGCGACGAAAGGAATCTTGGCTTTCACCAGAAGATCGATGCGCCTATCGATCCGCTGCGTCGCTGAAATAATCATCGCGTCAACGACGCGCCGCGCCACCATGCGCTTCAGGTATTCATAGGGATCCTCGTCGCTGGGGCAGGGCAGCATCACGAGGTCGAGCTTGTGCCGCGCAAGCACGCTCTGCAGACCGCCGGTGAGGCCGAGAAAAAAGTTGTCGCTATTTTCGACGGTTTCCTTGCTGGATTCGATCATCAATCCGATAACGTTGGTCGTGCCCTGCCTCAGGCTGCGGCCGGACTGATTTGCCACATAGCCAAGCTCCTCGGCAGCCGCCAGCACGCGCTTGCGCGTTTCCTCGTTGACGTCCGGTTTGTCGTTTAGCGCGCGGGAAACCGTCCCGATCGAAATGTCGAGATGCTTGGCAAGCTGTCGGATTCCCTTCATCGGCTGCGTTCTTCCTCCCCGATCAAAACGCATGATCTTCTCTTATTGCCACAGGAATGCGTTTCCGCAAAGCGGCTGCGGTCCCGCTCGTGGGCGGCAGCGGTGTGCGGCACAGACGTCAGATCGGCACGAGATGAAGATGCCGCATCGTCTTCGCGCCGGCAGCCGACGTCTATTGTATGCTTCTCATGACGATGGTCCGCAGGCAGACGCCAGCCCCGGCAGCCAGGCCGCCGGGGCTGGAAGTCATCTTGTATCGGGCCAGATGCTCCAGAATCTCGCCGCCCCGTACGCATCCTCGGCCTCCGGAAGGCCGATATCGCGGCGCATACGATCTGACAGCTGGGAGACCTGGTTCACCGTTTGGTGATGCCTCCAGGCGGCCAGAACCAGCGCGCGGGCTGTCCTCCAGACGCCAAATTTCTGGTACAGTTCATCGACCGTCGCCGAAAGGGTTTCAGCAACTACTACTTGTGCTTCACGCATGATTTTTCCGTCCCGGCGCGCTCAAGCAGCCAGGTCCTCTCGAAGGTTAAAAAGACACATGGAGGCGGACGTGGAACACACGTAGTCGTTCGGCGGTCCGGCTCAATTCAGGTCAAGTTGGGAAATGCCGAAATGGCAGTGATCCGGGGTTTATACAGCCTCGGAGGAATGTCGGCCCGGATTGGATGCACAACGCATCGACGTCTTGCGAGCCATCCCGCCAGCGGGGCGTATGAACACGAGAATGGGATTCATTTCACGCCTCCTCTGATTAAATTTGCGAGATAGGCTTATATTTGCACAACAGCGGATGATCAGCAATATTAAATCTTGAATTGTAACTATCACCGAGAAGTTTGTTGCCTAACGGCAACACGCCATCATGCGACACCTCTCGTTCGGCAGCATCGAGAATGACCTCCGGCGAGCGGCAAAAGTGACACATATCGAGCGCTGAGGTCAGGGGGTGAAGCTGTCGCGGAAGATAAGTTCCGGAATGACCCTCTCATAGGCAGGCGGCAAGTCCGGGCTGGCAAGCCGACGCTCGACAAGGTCGACGGCGCGCTGTGCCATGACGACCGGATCCTGGCGGAAAGTCGTAAGCCGGTAGCTGAGCCAGGCTGCCTCCGGTACATCGTCAAAGCCGATCACGGCGACGTCTTCCGGTATCCGCAAGCCGAGCGTCTTTCGGACATGATCCATCAATCCGAAGGCAATCAAATCGTTGGCGCAATAGACCGCATCGGGTCTTTCGGCCCGGGAGAAGAGTTGACGCGCGGCATCGATGCCGCTGTCATAGTCGGAATCTATGCCGCGTCCGACCGAGACCGAAGCGCCGAACTCCTCGGCTGCCGCCAAGAAGGCATCCTCGCGCTCGGCAATGCTGGACGTTGCCGAATGCGACGCTGCAACGGCAAGCCGCCGGTATCCCTTGTCGAAGAAGGCCGTCGCTGCATTGCGGGAGGCTTCGGCGTTTCCGGCACTGACATGGTCCGCATCCGGTTCGGTGCGGCCGATGACCACCAGCGGCTGGCCGTTGCGATGCGCGATATCTACGAAGCTCGCGGGTGGGGATCCCGAAAGAATGATCGTTGCTTCGGCGCGGTGGCCGATCAACATCTTCTGCGCTGCAAGCAATTCATCCTCGGTCTGGCCGGTGTTGATCAGGATCGGGATGCTGCCCCGCTTTATCAGCGCTTTTGCAAGTGCTGCGGCCAGATGGGCGCGAAAGCCGACTTCCGGCCGCGTCGCAACGATGCCGACCAGGCGGCTTTGATTTGCAAGGACGCCGCGTGCCAGATCGTTGACATGATAACCAAGCTCCTCGGCAGCCTTCTGCACCCGCTCGCGGGTGGCGGGCGCAACGCTTGCGCCTGGCGTGAAAGTCCGTGAAACAGCGGAGCGTGAAACGCCCGCAAGCTGTGCGACCTGATCTGCGCTGACAAATCGCATGCGCTCCTTGCGCTTGGTCTTCTTTCCGTCGATCGTCGGGCCGTCCTTCATTGGCATTCCTTTATCCACCCGCGAAAGCACGTCTGCCGTTAGGACCCGCTTCATCATTAGCATAAACATCCAGGATGCAAGAATGAGCGCGGTCATCACTGCAACCTGAGTTGCCACTGGCGCTTGCCATGCAAACAGCAGTAGGTCGTCGTGTTTGCCCTTGCGTTGCATCGCTGTGCAACCTGGTTTGGGGTTTGGTAAAATGTCTGTTTGACAGCCCGATGACATGCCCGGCATGACCGTGCTGCCTTGCAATGTGAATTTGTCTAAGATCGCGCATTTAAAGCTGTTTTCCGCAGCATTTCGCCCCGGTTCGCCCTCTATTGACAGCAAGAAACGTTTCCGCTTACTATCGTAAACGTTTACGGGACACGCAAACGGAGATTTGCCGGACGCGCGCCGCGGGAGGAAATCGTGACATTGAATGCAGTTCTGTGCGGTTGCGGAGCCATGTCCAAAGGCTGGCTGCGCGCCTTAAAGGAAACCCCGGCTCTAGCCGAATCGATCGAGGTCACCGGCCTCGTCGATGTGAACCTGGCTGCGGCCGAAGCGCTCACCTCGGAGTTCGGCCTGAATAAGGCCTCCATCGGCACTGATCTTTCCAGCGTTATTGCAAAGGCGAGGGCGGATATCGTCTTTGACGTCGTCACCCCTGCTGCCCGTTTCAATGTCGTCTCTACGGCACTTAAGGCGGGATGCCATGTGCTGAGCGAAAAGCCGATGGCTACCTCGCTGGCGGAAGGAGCTGCCCTGATCGATCTTGCGGCGGAGACCGGCAAGATCCATGCGATCATCCAGAACCGACGCTTCATTTCCGGAGTTCGCCGCATGCGCCGTTTTGTCGAAAGCGGCGCAATCGGCGATGTGACCGCGATCCATTGCGACTTCTTCATAGCCCCGCATTTCGGCGGCTTCCGCGAGGACATGGACAATGTCCTGCTTCTCGACATGGCGATCCATACCTTCGATGCCGCACGCTTTGTCGCCGGCAAGAAGCCGCTCGCCGTCTATTGCGTCGAGCGTAATCCAAAAGGGTCGTGGTATCGTCACGGCGCCTCTGCCAACGCCACCTTTGAATTCTCCGACGATGTCGTTTTCACCTATCGCGGCTCCTGGTGCGCAGAAGGCGAGCGTACGAGCTGGGAAAGCCAGTGGCGTCTCGTCGGCTCCAAGGGAATGCTAACCTGGGACGGGGATCAAATATTCCGCGCCGCAGTTGCCGGCGAAGAGACGGGCCTGCTTCGCGGCGTTACGCCCGTCGACGTTCCTGGGGCGGAGCGGGACGAGGAGACGCACGGCCATGCCAGCGTGATTGCCGGTTTCGTGGACGCCATCCGGACCGGCAAGCGGCCGGAGACGGCCGGCAGCGACAACATCAGAAGCCTTGCCATGGTCTTCGGCGCGATCGAGAGCGCCAGAACCGGCAAGCGCGTTGAAATTTCAGCATAAGGAATGAGATCGTGAGCAATCCTGCAAAATCCATCCGTATCGGAACTATGGTCAGCGCGTCCAAGGGCGGCGCCGACAAGCGCATCGGCCAGATCGCCGATATGGGGTTCGAGAGCTTCGAGCCCTTTTTCTGGCAGACGACCAACGGACAGGATCTTGCCGAGCTCGGCAAGCGCTCACTCGACGCGATCGGCGATCGCGACATTACAATTTCGACGCTCGGCATGTTTGGCAATCCGCTGGAAGAAACCGATATCGACTTGCAGACGCTGCAGGGCTGGAAGGACTGCATCGACAATGCCCATCATTTTGGCGCCACCTGCGTTGCCGGCTTTACCGGCCGCATCCGCGGTACGCCGCTGACCGACAGCCTGCCGCGCTACAAGCAGATCTGGAGCGAGCTTGCCAAGCGCGCCGCCGACAAGGGCATCAAGATCGCCTTCGAAAACTGCGCTATGGACGGCAACTGGGCAACCGGTGACTGGAACATCGCGCATAATCCGGATGCCTGGGAGCTGATCTTCAATGAGACGCCGGACGACAATATCGGCCTTGAGTGGGAACCCTGCCACCAGATGGTTTACCTGATCGAGCCGCTGCCGCAGATTCGAAAGTGGGCAAAGAAAATCTTCCATGTCCACGGCAAGGATGCGACGATCCGCTGGGATGTCATCAAGGAGCATGGCATCTTCGGCAAGGAAAAGTTCGTCTTCATGCGCACGCCGGGTTTCGGCGACAGCAACTGGATGGACATCATTTCGGAGCTGCGTCTGGCCGGCTGGTCGGGCTCGATCGATATCGAAGGCTGGCACGATCCGGTTTACCGCGACGTGCTGGAGATGACGGGCCAGGTCTACGCACTGAATTATCTGAAGCATGCCCGGGGCGGCGATTTCGTCGCCGATCCGGTTTGATGATACCGCGCCCGGCAAGGAGGATTTTGCCGGGCAGTCGGGGGTAACCACAAAGGAGGAGAACCATGGCTATCCGCAAATTCGCAGTTCTGGGCGCTTTGGCACTTGCCGGCGTCTCGCTCTTCGGCCTTTCAGCCAAGGCGGAAGACGTTACCATCAGCGTCTGGTCGCTTGATCGCGACATTCAACCAGCGCCCAATCTCGTCAAGGAATTCAACGCGCAGAACAACGGCATTAAGATCGAGTACCGCCTGATCCAGTTCGATGACGTCGTTACCGAAGCGATGCGCGCCTATGCCTCCGGTCAGGCGCCCGACATCATTGCCGTCGATAATCCGGAACACGCGATGTTCGCTTCGCGTGGCGCCTTCCTCGATCTGACCGACATGATCTCGAAGTCGACCGTGATCAAGCCGGAGAATTATTTTCCCGGGCCGCTGAAGTCGGTCGAATGGGACGGGAAATACTATGGCGTGCCGAAAGCAACCAACACGATCGCCCTCTACTACAACAAGGATATGTTCAAGGCGAAGGGCCTCGACCCGAACAAGCCGCCGCAGACCTGGGATGAGCTCGTTGAAGACGCGCGCAAACTGACCGATCCGGCTAAGAACGTCTATGGCTTGGCCTTCTCTGCAAAAGCCAACGAGGAGGGCACCTTCCAGTTCCTTCCCTGGGCCCAAATGGGCGGTGGCGGCTACGAGAACATCAATGCCGACGGCGCTGTCAAGGCGCTTGAGACCTGGAAGACCATTATGGACGAGAAGCTTGCCTCGCCCGATACACTGACGCGCGGCCAGTGGGACTCGACCGGCACTTTCAATTCCGGCAATGCAGCAATGGCGATCTCCGGTCCGTGGGAACTCGACCGCATGGTGAAGGAAGCCAAGTTCGATTGGGGTGTAACGCTGCTTCCGGTTCCGAAGGCAGGCGCGGACCGCTCGTCGGCCATGGGCGACTTCAACTGGGCGATCTTCGCAAGTTCCAAGCACCCGGCCGAAGCCTTCAAGGCGCTTGAATATTTCGCCTCTCAGGACGACAAGTTGTTCAAGAACTACGGCCACCTTCCGGCCCGTTCCGACATCACCACCCCGGTGACCGGCGAAAAGCTGAAGGATGACGCTCTCAAGGTCTTCCTCGAGCAGATGAAATATGCCAAGCCCCGCGGCCCGCACCCGCAGTGGCCGAAGATCTCCAAGGCGATCCAAGACGCAATACAGGCAGCATTGACGGGCCAGATGAGCGCCAAGGAAGCACTCGACCAGGCCGCCGACAAAATCAAGGCCGTTCTTGGATAATTGGCACCCAGTTAATCGCTTCGTCTTCTCCCCGCTCCGGGGAGAAGGAGAAACTCAACCATTCCTCCCGGCAGGGGCTGTCTTCCGCGAGAGCGCCAGGCAGCCCCGTTCGGAGTTATCGGAGGCCCGATGAAGAGGATCCTGATGAGCGTCAAGGACGGCCGCGGTTTCGATATCGTGCTTGTCGCCTTTCCGCTCGGCTTTCTGTTCCTGATGGCGGGTCTGCCGCTCATCTACAATGTTGTGATGAGCTTCCAAGAGGTTGACATGTTCAGCCTCGGGACCTTCTCGCGCCCCTTCGTCGGCTTCAAGAATTACACGGATATCTTCGCGCAGCCCGAGACGCTGGGGATCCTTTACAACACGCTGATCTTCGTCACCGGCTCGATCGCCGGTCAGTTCTTGATCGGTTTCGGGCTTGCGTTGTTCTTCTGGGTGAACTTTCCCGGTGCATCGTGGCTGCGCGGTCTCTTCCTCGTGTCCTGGGTCATGCCGGGCCTCGTTGTCGGCGCCATCTGGAACTGGATTTTGTCAGGCGACTTCGGCGTGCTCAATTTCATCCTGCGAGAAAGCGGCATCATCTCGGGAAACATCTTCTGGCGTTCCGACCCGCACTATTCGCTCTTTGCCGTCATTATTGCCAATATCTGGCTCGGCACTTCCTTCAACATGATCCTGCTATCCGTCGGCCTTTCGGCCATCCCCGGCGATCTCTATGAAGCTGCAGAACTCGATGGTGCGAATGCCTGGCAGCGCTTCTGGACCATCACTGTGCCGATGATGCGCTCGACGATCGGCGCCATCATCGCCCTTGGCCTGATCTTCACGCTGCAACAGTTCGACCTCTTCGCCGCGATCACCTCTGGCGGGCCGAACAATTCCTCAAATGTAACGCAATACTGGGCCTGGGAGTTGTCTTTCCGCCAATATGATTTCGCCAAGGGTGCCACGATCTCCGTCATCATGATCGTCTTCGTCATGATCGCCTCTGTGGTCTATGTCCGCTCGACACGCCATGAGGTGCGCGGATGAGTGATACAAACCGCAACCGACTGATGTTCGCAATCGCCATCGCCATGGCGGCGATCTATCTCTTTCCGCTCTACTGGATGTACATCACGGCGCTGAAAAGCGGCTCGGAGATGTTCGCTACGCCGCCGAGCTTCTGGCCGTCTTCTCCGCAATGGAGCACCTATGCCTATGTCTGGGAGAGCCGGAACATGGGCCGCTATCTCTGGAATTCGCTGGTGATCGCGCTCGGTTCCGTGGCGCTCATCACCATTCTCGGCGTTGGCTGCGCTTACGTGCTGGCGCGTTATCGCAGCATCTGGGTGGATATTGGCCTGTTCCTGATCCTCATGCTGCAGGTTCTTCCGGCCTCCCTGATGGTTACACCGATCTTCGTCGGGTTCTCGCAGCTCGGCATGCTCAACTATCCGCGCCTTGCCGTTATCATCGCCATTGCAGCAAAAAGCATGCCCTTCTTCGTCGTCCTCGTCCGTGCCACCTTCATGGCCGTGCCGCAGGAACTGGAAGAGGCCGCTCTTGTCGACGGCAATTCCCGCATCGGCGCCTTCTTCAACATCGTCCTGCCGCTGGCGCGCAACGGCATCCTCGTCAGCGCGATCCTCATTTTCATGCAGGCCTTCGGCGAATTCGTCTATGCGAAATCGATGATCCAGGCCGCCGAGCTTCAGCCGGCGAGTGTCGGTCTCAATTCCTTCATGGGACCGAACACCAACGAGTGGAACAACATCATGGCCTACGCCACGATGTATGTAACGCCGATCCTCGCCATTTTCGTTCTCTTGCAGCGCCGCATCGTATCCGGCCTCACCTCGGGAGCCCTCAAATGACCACTCAGATCGAGCTTGCCGGCGTCAACAAGCATTACGGCGCCTTCCACGCTCTCAAGAACATCAACCTGTCGATTGCCAAGGGGACGTTCGTGGCGCTCGTCGGCCCTTCCGGCTGCGGCAAGTCCACGCTTCTGCGGTCTCTCGCGGGCCTTGAAAGCATCTCTGAGGGCAATCTTAAGATCGCTGGGGAGTTGATGAACAACGTGCCGCCGCGCAAGCGCGACGTGGCAATGGTCTTCCAGTCCTACGCGCTTTATCCGCATATGACGGTCGAGCAGAATCTCACATATAGTCTGCGCATCCGCGGCGTCGCCAAAGCCGAGGCGAAGAAAGCCGCCGAGGAAGTCGCTGCCACTACCGGCCTGTCGCATCTCCTGAAACGCTATCCGCGCGAACTTTCAGGCGGCCAGCGCCAGCGCGTCGCCATGAGCCGCGCCATCATCCGTCATCCGAAGGCATTCCTCTTTGACGAACCGCTTTCCAATCTGGACGCGGCGCTGCGCGTCCATATGCGCAAGGAAATCCGTGCGTTGCACGACCGGCTTCACGCGACTTCCGTTTACGTTACCCACGACCAGATCGAGGCGATGACTATGGCCGATCACGTCGTCGTCATGCGCGAGGGCGTCATCGAGCAGCAGGGAAGGCCGCTTGATCTCTACGACACGCCTGCCAACAAATTCGTCGCCGGCTTCATCGGCTCGCCCGCAATGAACTTTATCCCGGCGATCGTCGGCGAAGATGGCGCAAGCCTGACGCTCGACCTCGGCCCGCTGAAGCACAAGCTGACGATCTCCAGCAAACTGCAACCCGGCCGCAAAGTGACCGCCGGCATTCGCCCCGAGCATATCGGCATCACCGGCCAAGGGCAGGGCACCTTCGACGTTCCGGTCGCCGTCGTGGAATCCACGGGTTCTTCGACCTTCATCACTGCGGCAACCGGACCTGAACTTACCATTGTCGAAACCGGTCGCGGAAATGCACGGGCAGGAGATACCATCGGCGTGATTATCGATCCAGAGAAGCTTCACCTCTTCGATGAGACAAGCGGCGTCAGGATCTGACGCCGCCTTTCAAGATTCAGCGTCCGCCTTCCATCTTGCGGTGGCGCTGGTTGATGCCATGCTCACCATAGGGATATTGCCCGGGCGTCGGCGCGCTGACTTCGTTGAGCCTGGTGGTCTCCTCAAGTGAAAGCGCAAAGCTGGCGGCATTGAGATTGTCGGCGAGCTGCTCAGGATTTCGCGCGCCGAGAATGACGGAGGTCACTGCCGGGCGCGCCGCCGTCCAGGCAAGGGCCACTTGCGCCATGCTGACGCCGCGGGCTCTCGCAATCTCCTCGACCACCCCGATAACTGCCCAGGTGCGCTCCTGCGCATTGCGGGCTTCGAAGGCTTCGCCGCCGCGCGTTGGATTTTCGCCAAGACGGGTTGCGCCGGTCGGCATCTGATCACGCTTGTACTTGCCAGTCAGCCAGCCACCGCCAAGCGGTGACCAAGGAAGCAACCCCAGGCCGGCATCCTGGCAGGCGGCGACGATTTCAAGCTCGATATCGCGCATCAGCAAATTATATTGCGGCTGAAGCGTGACCGGCCGTGTGTAGCCGCGCGCCTTGGCAATTTCGGAAGCCTTGGCAATGTGCCAGGCGACATAGTTGGAAAAACCGTAGTAGCCGATCTTGCCCGCTGAAACGGCATCATCGAGAAAGCGCAGAGTCTCCTCGATGGGCGTCAGCGCGTCCCAAGCATGCATCTGGTAAAGATCGATATGCTCGATGTCCAAGCGACGGAGCGAGTCGTTGAGCGCCTGGTTAAGATGTCTGCGTGAGAGACCGATATCGTTCGGACCCGGACCCATCGGGAAGCGGCCTTTGGTTGCGATCACGGCCTGCTTTGCCTCGGTCGGCCGCGTCTTCAGCCAGCGGCCGATGATCTCTTCGGATTTGCCAGCGCTATATACGTCGGCGGTATCGATGAAATTGCCGCCCCAGGCGAAATAATCGTCGAGCAGCTTGTAAGAGGCGGCCTCGTCCGCCTCCGCACCAAAGGTCATCGTGCCGAGACAATAGGCGCTCACGATTGTGCCGCTGTGGCCGAGTTTGCGATAGTCCATGTTAACCTCCTGATACATCAAAGCCGCGACACCAAGGGCGGCCACCGTCTCGCATCATCGGCACCGATGGCGGCCGTGCTGCAGCCAACGCTTCTTTTCCTGCGCAGCTGTCGGAAAGGACAGCGTCGAGAAGACCGTCATGAACGAATAGGTTGATCACGTGAGGTAGAAGCAATGCCGAAAACGCCGCGAGAGAATGCGTCAGGCGCTTCCATCTTTCAAACGGAAGATTTAGATGAGATTGATCAATATGTGTGAAAAATGAGGCTCCAGTGGAACTACGCCAGCTCCAGTATTTTGTTGCTGCGGCAAAAGCCGAGCATTTCACGAAAGCCGCGCAGCGGTTGAACATTGTTCAGTCCGCTCTTTCGAGTTCAGTCCGGGCGTTGGAACAAGAGCTGAATGCGCAGCTTTTTGTCCGCACTACTCGAAAGGTGCGGCTGACGGCCGCCGGCAGGGCGCTGCTCGAAAAGGCGGAGATTGTCCTTGAGGCAGCGAAGGACGCACGGGAAGCGGTAAGCGCTGTTGCCCAGGCGAAATCGGGCAAGTTGAACCTCGGAACCGTTCAGGGACTGCCGGCATTTGTCGATCTGCCGTTTCTACTTGCCCGTTTTCATAAGCGTCATCCACATATCGACGTGCGGCTGATACAGGGCGGGGCGGTCCATCTCCTGGAGAAGGTCAGGAACGGCAAACTCGACCTTGCATTCCTGCCCATGTTTGATCCGCCGGCCGACATTGCAACCGTCACCATCGCCTGCGAAGAACTGGTTGTCGTCTGCAACAAGTCGCATTCACTTGCCTCAAGCCAGGTTGTTTCGCTTGATGAAATTGCAGCTCATGCCTTTGTCGAATTCGAGCAGGATTTAGGTACGCGCAAAATCATCGATGATCTGTTTTTCACGGCGAATATTGATCGCAAGATCGCATTTGAGGTGAGCGATCTCGGCACGTTGATGGAACTCGTCGGACACGGGCTCGGCATCGCCCTCGTGCCGGAATCGGTCGCCTGCAGCCGGGCACAGACATTGAGTGTTTGCCGTCTGAAAGAAGCAGATGCATGCTGGGAAGTTGTATTGGCTTCATCGGCAACATCGGGCGACGCTCTGCCGAGACGCTTCGAGGAGATCATCGGAAGTGATGCCGCCGGCATCGAAGTTTGACCCGCGCCGGGTGGTGCGTGAATTACGGATACTGTCGAGGCTGGGCGGCCTATGATCGTCTATCGTCATCATGGCCGGAAGTGAGCGAGAGGGATGAACATGAGACGGAAATTCAGTTATGCATTCGGGGCGAGTTTGATCCTGCTCGGATTGCTCTGGATCGGACAAGGTAGCGGGCTCTTCCCGTATCCTTCCTCGAGTTTCATGGTCAATCAAAGTGTCTGGATTCTATGGGGTGTCATAGTCCTGGGGATCGGCGGCATAGCTGTCTTCATCACCCATAAACTGCGCGGGGACTGATAGGCTTGCAGGTCTAAATTTGGCCGGCTGTCGCAGCAGACAGGTTCGTGGTCTGTTTACCCGATCTGCTGGTGAGGCAATTTCGTAAGGATCCGCAAGGACGCAGTCGCGGCTGACAAAACGGCCAACAGAAAGGCCCCAAGCTTATAGAAATCCGCCCCAGCCGTGTTGGACGCATGCAAGTGCCTATCCCGGTCATGAAGCGGCCTCCCTGTTATATCAGTGACTTCCGAGCGCTTACCTAAAGTGTCGGTTGAAATAAAATCTACGATGACAGCAACGTTCGTAGGTTTTGACCATGCTTCGCACTGCTGCGGTTTCGTTTCGCAGTAGTCGTCGAAAAATCCGGATATAACTCTCATTTCGGCGCCTGGGGTTCCCTATTCGGCGACAATGCTGCCCTGATAGTCGAGGGCGATCGAAACAGCCTTGCCGTCCTTCATGCCCGAGGCCATCCAGACGCCTTTGTCGTTGAGCTTTAGGTCTTTAACCTCCGTGTAGCCTGCATTTTCGATGCGATCCTTTGCCTGGGCTTGGGTGAAGCTGTTGGCACCTGCGACGGGGGCAGTCGGGTTCTTCGTGCCTGGTGTTGCGATCGCAGGCGTGTTTCCGGACGGGGATGGCGCAAGTGTTGCCTGGGCTAGCACAGAGAAGGCGGATGCCCCGAGGGCGGTAGCGGCTAGGATGAACGCGCGCATTGTTGTGTTCCTTTTTGGGATCGCCGAGATCCGTGCAAGGAACACCGGTCGAACTTTAAAGTTCCAGAAATTTTCCGGGCGTAAGCGGCATCTTAAGATCCCAATGCATCCCTATGATTTAACGGCCTTCTCCTGAGCTGTAACGCAATGCAAACGCATGCCCGACAGTTGTTGAAGCCTTTAGAGCCAATCATCGTAGCCACGAAAAAACCAGCGTGGGCAAGACCATCAACGAAAACAGACTCATGGAGATTGTTTTGCTGAAATACCGGGCGCTACCACAAGGGCGTTTTGTGGTCGCCGTCCTCCTTTGCGGCAAGCTGTGGCGGCGCACCGCTCTCGGTGATCGCCGAATATGTCAAATCCCAGCGCGAAGCGGCCCAAGGCCGCTCTCGCGTTCCTCCCCGGCCTGAACGCCGGGGTATCCCGCGAGGTTCACGATGAATTTCGACTTTGACATGCTGGCCGGTGGCAGTTTGAACACAAATCCGGAACTTCCCGGCACCTGCGGGATTACTGCGATCAAGCAAGGAGGAACTCAACATGCCAAATCCAGACGAATCCCCAGCAGTTCAGTCCATGAAGCGGGAGCAGGCCCAGCAGCGCAAGCGATCGCGAAAGGGCGAACTCGAGAAAGGACTTGAGGACACCTTTCCGGCCTCAGATCCCGTTTCGGTCACCCACACCACGGCACCATCTGGAAGAGTGGACGCCGAGGCGGCCGAGCGCGTCCAGCGGCAGCGCGACCCCGAACCGCCCGACGAACAATCTCCCTTGGTCGATGAAGCGCTCGCTGCAAGTCGAAAGCGGAACGAGGTCAGCCGCGGCGAGATCAAGGCTCTGCGATCAGAAGTAAGCCGCGTCTCAGAGTCCGCAACAGAGCTCGCCTCCGGTACGGCGCGGATCGCGAAAGTTCAGGCGAGAAGCTTTGTGTATGAAATCGAGGAGCATGTAAGGGCAAGGCCGCTGACTGCCGTCGGCATAGTTGCGGCAGTCGCCTACCTCTGGGGCGCTACCCGCTGACGCCCACTTTGGATCTTCGCTTCCTCTTGAAGTTGTAGGCCATATCGCGGCTTGGCAGATCGCTGTTACGGGACCGATCAAACCCCACCCGGCGCCCATGAGACCATTCTCGGGCTGGAAGACCCGTATGCTCACAGGTCAGAAAGCATCGCGTGGGCGGCAAAAATTGAGGCCCGCAATTCTATACTGCTCCGTTTGCATGATCGTCCCGTGCGACTGTGCTGAAGTCTCGTTATCGTCTGGCCGCACGGCGGCGCTCGTGCCCTTCATTGCCTGTGCGTCGACGCGCGCTGCAGCTTCGCGAAGCAATGTTGCGAAAACGTCAAGCGATACCCTGTCGGCGCGCATAAGCTGTCGGATCAGTGGATCGCTCATTATCTCTGACATGGTCATATCGCGCATAGTTGCCTCCTGATGATGAAAACAATCTAGCCGCGATTGATTACAATCTAATGTAAGAGCGACGGCGAAAAGATGGCCGCAGGCCGGCCGTCAATCATAAGCCGCATTCAAGAACGTCGGATTCGCCCATCTTTTGTCGATTTTGTTGTTGCAGAGATTAGAATGCACGGCTGTGCAAAAAACCCTTCGTCCGGACCCTTTTGTCATCCCGATGTCACGCGTCAGCGTTAGCTAGCTCCAACAGGCACGCGGGGTGCGACCGCGAAACGAATGGAGAAGGTAATGAACAGACGCGAGTTTCTTATCACGTCGTCGGCCGCAGCAGCTCTGCTGGCTGCGCCGCGTTTTGCCACCGCCGCAGCGAGGACGATCGATCTCTACAGCGGCTCCGATGCCAATATCGTCGACTTCTGGAACAACATCGTCCGTCCGGCTTTCGAAGCGGCCCATCCGGACGTTGCCTTGAAGGTCACTGATGCCGGCGACAATACCGGCCTGCGCGCCATTGCAGATCGTGCCCTGGCCGCCCTCCAGACCAAGACCGATCCGCAGGCAGACATCTTCGAAACCTTCGATCCACGCCTGCCGACGGGTGGGATCGACGCCGGTCTTTGGGTCAAGTTCTCTGCAGAGAACATCGAAGGCTTCGACCGCGTCAATCCGCTGAGCGTCGACAGCGAATATTCGCTTCCCTACCGCGGCTCGCAGGTTCTTCTCGCCTACGATAAGGCCAAGCTCGACCCAATGGATGCGCCCAAAACCTGGGAACAGCTGATTTCATGGATCAAGGCCAATCCGGGCCAGTTTATCTACAATCGTCCCGACAAAGGTGGTTCAGGCGGAAACTTCGTTCGCCGCGCCATCCATGAGGCCAACGGCCGCGATCCGAAGAAATTCACGATCGACAACTTCTCGGCCGATTACGCCAACCAGACCCTGACGCCTGCCTGGGCGATCCTCAACGACCTTGCGCCGTCGCTCTATGAAAAGGGCGCCTATACGGCTGGCAACACGCAGTCGATCCAGCTTCTGGCGCAGGGCGTCGTCGCCATGACGCCGGTCTGGTCCGACCAGGTCCTGCAGGCGATCTCGCAGGGCGTTCTACCGGAAACGACCGGCCTCGTTCAGCTCGGCGACCTTGCGCTTTGCGGTAATTTCTCGCGCATGACGGTGTTTTCGAACGGCGCGCACAAGGACGCGGCCCTGAAGCTCACCGCCTTCCTGCTGACAAAGGAGATGCAGGAAGCGATCATCACCGAGATCGGCGGTTTTCCGGGCATCTCCTGGGACCATATCTCCGAGGAACTCCGCCAGAAATATGCCGATGTCGTCCCGGCGACGATCCCGACCTTTCCGAGCGGCGATTGGGAGCCTGCCATCAACGACGGCTGGTACCGCAGCGTCGCGCCGGGCATCAGCCGGACCTGATGCGCAGGGATTTTGCGCCACCATCGCTGGCGCGCTGGCGCACACCAGCCGCCACGAACGCTTCGGCGGGGCTTCTTCTCGTCGCCGTGCCGGTGCTTCTGCTGGGTTGGCTGATCGTCTATCCGATCATCGCCGCAGTCGTCGGCACGGTTTTCCTGCGCCAACCGGACGGCGCTACTGTCTTTTCGCTTGCCTCCTACCGCTTTTTCTTCAGCGATACCTATAGCCTCGCCAATCTCTGGCTTACGCTCTGGACGACGCTGGTTTGCGGCCTGCTGCTTCTCGCGACGGGCCTACCGATCGCCCTCTATCTGCGCTTTTCGCAGGGACGGCTCGCAGCCTATGTCCAAGGCCTTGCAATCTTTCCGATGTTCGTCCCGTCGATCATCCTCTCCTACGCGCTTATCCGCACGATCGGTCCGAACGGCACCGTCGACATCCTCCTGAACGCGACCGGCCTGCCAAAGCTGCCGTCTCCATATCTGACACCCTGGGGGCCAGTGATCGGCCTCGTCTGGGACAATCTTCCCCTGACGGTGCTGATGCTGGCGGCCGGATTGGGCAATATCGCGAAAAGCTCGATCGAAGCTGCGCGCGATGTCGGTGCTTCTCCGCTGCGGGTCTTCGTTTCGATTATCCTGCCGCGCATGGGCAATTCGTTTCTCGTCACGGCCTCCTTCGCCATCCTCGGCATCTTTTCGTCCTTCACGCTGCCTTACGTGCTTGGCCCAGCTTCGCCCGAGATGATGGGGCCGTTCATGCAACGCACCTTCTCCGACCTCAACGACCCGCTGAATGCTCTGACGCAAGCGGTGATCACCTTCGGCTTCTGCCTGGTGTTCGGGATCTTCTATGTTCGCTCGATCGCGAAAAACCGGGAGGGCGGTCGATGAGCCTTGGTACAGCTGCCGGTGCGGCAAGGATCGATTGGGTTGGCATCCTGTTTGCGGCGCTGTTGACCCTGTTCATCGCGCTTCCGCTGATTGTTGTCGGAACCTGGGCCTTTACCGAGGTCTGGCGCTATCCCTCTGTCATTCCGCAGCAGTTCGGGCTGCGCTTCTGGTCGCAGACGCTATCGCGCTCCGACGTCTGGGAATCGCTTTTTCTCAGCCTTCGGCTGACGGCGACCGTGACGCTGCTGTCGGCTGTGATCTGCCTGCCGGCGGCTTACGCATTTGCGCGCATGACCTTTCCGGGCAGGAACATCCTCTTCCTGTCCTTTCTTGCTTCGCACGCCTTCCCGAAGTTCGGACTGCTTGTCGCGATCGCCGGCATCTTCCTGCAGCTCGGCCTGATCAGCACGTTCTGGGGTGTCGTCCTGATCCAGCTCGTCGGCACCCTCATGCTGATGATCTGGATCCCTGTCGCGGCGTTCCAGAACGTTGACCGGCGCATGGAGGAAGCGGCCCGGGATGCAGGTGCGGCACCACTGCGGGTGTTCTGGTCGATGACCCTTCCGCAGGCTGCACCGACAATCGCGGCTGCGCTTCTGCTCACCTTTGTTGGTACCTTCTACGAAACGGAGGGAGCGTGGCTGATCGGTGCTCCTGAGGTCCGAACCATGCCGGTATTGATGATCACCTTCATCAACAATCAGATCGTCGTGCAGTACGGCGCAGTCCTCTCGGTCATGTTGTGGGTGCCGTCCTTCATCGCACTGATGTTTGCCCGCCGTGTCGTTGGAACGGGTGCCTTTGCCCGCGGCTTTGGCGCGTGACGTGCGGATCGGGCATGACCCGAAGAAAGGCTTGAGATGGCACGCTTGACGATCAAAGGGATTTCGAAGGCCTTCGGCGCTTCGTTCGCAGTGCGCGATTTCTCGCTCGATGTCGATGATGGCGAGCTCGTCTGCCTGCTCGGACCATCGGGGTCCGGCAAGTCCACGCTTCTTCGCATGATCGGCGGTTTCGAACGACCGAGTGCAGGTTCAATTCTCATCGACGCCAAGGATGTTACGACACTTGCGCCGGAGAAGCGCCCGACAGGGATGGTGTTTCAAAGCCATGCGCTCTGGACGCATATGGACGTCTTCAACAATATCGCATTCGGGTTGAAGATACGCAGGCTGCCGAAACCCGAGATCGCGGAGCGCGTTGAAAGCGCGCTCGCACTTGTCGGCCTTTCCAACTACGGAAAGCGGATGACGACACAACTTTCGGGCGGGCAGCAGCAGCGCGTGGCGCTGGCGCGCTCGCTCGTGCTCGAGCCGAAGATCCTGCTGCTCGACGAGCCTTTTGCCAGTCTCGACCAGCATTTGCGCGAGCGCCTGCGGGAAGAGGTGCGCGACATCCAGCAGCGCCTCGGCATCACGACCCTGTTTGTCACTCATGGGCAGGACGAGGCGCTGGCGCTTGCCGACCGGGTCGTCGTCATGCGGGATGGCGGCACGGAACAGACCGCACCGCCGGACCTCATTTACCGCGAACCGAAGACCGAATTCGTGGCAGGTTTTATCGGCTCCATGAATTTCGTTCGCGTGAAGGTCCGCAACGGGATCAGCGAACATCCGGACTTTTCGCTTGCAGTTCCGGTCGAAGACGGCGATCTCGTGCTCGCCTTCCGACCGGAAGCGCTCTCGCTCAGCCGGTCAAAGAAGTCAGGCGCCGGCATCGTGCATCGCAGCATCGATTTCGGCACTCACAGGATCGTCGATATCGACCTTGCGGACGGCACGCGGCTCAAGGCCATGACGTCACCGGATGTCGATTGGACAAGGGGCTCCCTTGTGGAACCGGCAGCCACCGCCTATTTCGCCTTTCGTGACAACAAGCTCGTCCATCGGTCGGCCGCCGCCGGCGAGCTGCAAACCGATCGGATGCTCGGACATGTCTGACCGCAGGGGGATTGCCGTCGAAACAGGTGCGCACCGGACATGGCTGAAATGGCATCGTGGCCATCGCTTCGCCGGCGACATCTCATTCACGCGCCGGCGGATTGCCGAAGGCATGTTGCTCGGCGCCAGCGTCGAGATAGATCTCATTCGTTTTTGCGGCGAAGGTTTTGCGGTTCTTCACGATGAGACACTTGATCGGGCCACGACGGGCACGGGCCGTGTCCTGGATGCTTCGCAGGAGTATCTGCGTGGCTTGCAGCTTCGCGATGATACCGGCGTGCCGGCAGATCACCCGGTGATGCTGATCGACGATCTCGGGCAGCTTCTTCTTGCGGGCGAATGCGATGAAAATGCCGTCCTGCAGCTGGATCTCAAGGAGGCGTCCGCGAGTATCCGCGACGTGGATATTACCGCCTTTGCCGCAGCATTGTCGCCGGTCGCACGGTCGGTCATTCTGTCTGGGGGCGATGCTAGAGCCGTCGAACGGCTTTCCGACGCGGTTCCCGACATGCCGATCGGCTATGACCCTTGTCACGACGGGGCGATTGAGCGCTTGATCGAAAGCCGCGACTTCGCAGGTTTCGTGGAAACAGCGCTGAAGGCATCGCCGCGCGCGCGAATGTTCTATCTCTATTACGAACTGGTGCTCTTCGCCGACGCTGCAGGTTATGACCTCATTGACGCCTTCCATCGCGCTGGCCGCCGCGTCGATGCCTATACCATCACGGCAGCCGTTCCCGAAGTCTTGCCGAAGGTTCGACGGCTTCTTGCGCTGAAAGCGGATCAAATCACGACCGACGATCCGGTCGGGCTGGAAGCGCTGCTGGTCAAGCACCTGTAAGTCCCGAGCTCAGTTAAACCCTTGGACAAGCCACGGATGGATCGCCCTATTTGCGGCGAGGATATCGCCGTTTGCCGTGACCGGCCCGCCGCAAAAGGCCGAAACCTGTCCGCCAGCCTCTTCGACCAGAAGGACCGACGCGCCATAATCATGCAGCGACAGGCCGTCTTCGAAGAAGCCGTCCAGCCGTCCGCATGCCACATAGGCAATCGAAAGTGCTGCTGAGCCCAGCCGCCGCACACCAGCCGTATTGACCATCAGCCGCTTGAGCGCGGTGAAGTAAGTGTCCTCGCTGACGGCTTTCACTTGTCCTGGAACGGGCAGTCCAGCGCCGATCAGGACGCTTTCGATTTCGGCGTTCTCGATGCAGCGGATCGGCTCACCGTTCAGATAAGCGCCGCCGCCGGCCTCCGCGCTGAACAGTTCATCCTGCATCGCATCATAGACGACACCAGCCACGATGCGGCCACCTTCGGCGATCGAAATCGTCATGCCGAAATGCGGAATGCCCCAGGCGTAGTTTGTCGTGCCGTCGATCGGGTCGATATAGATGACAGGTGTGCTTGCCTCGGCATCACGATTGCCGACGGCTTCCTCTCCTTTGATCGCGTAAGTGGGAAAGGCTTTCGCCACCTCATCGACGATGATCCCCTCGACCGCCACGTCGATTTCCGTCTGGTAGTCACGCGGAGCCTTCGACACGATCTCGCTCACCAGCCGCCGCTTTAGCGACCTGCGGGCGGTTTGCCCCGCTTTCAGTGCCGTATTTGCGAGAAGCAAAAGGCGTTGCGAGGCCGCCGGTGACAAGCGGGTGGAGACCGAGGACGATGTCATGAAGAATTCTTATGGAGATTGCGGATTTCGTTTGCCCAAAGCTTTCGCAGAGGCGCATGAAGTTTTTGTGACGCGAGAGGGCATGGATGCAGACACGATTGTGTCCCTGTGAACAACAATAGCCGGGACGACGCACTCGTCCCGGCTAACAAAGGCTCTGTCAACGCGCCGTCTCAGATGCCGATCTTGCCGCCGCCGATCTTGGTGATGGCAAGTACAGACGGGCGCACTGGCATGTCATCCTTGAAGTCTGGCCACCTGGTGGAAAGATCCTCGTAATAGGATGGGCGGCCATGGCCCGCCCAGTCATCACCGCCGTCCCCGGGATGCTGCACGGCGACGAAAGCCGTTTCGTCATCCGGGGCAAAGAGCGGACCACAGAGCTCGGCACCGACCGGGACGCGGAAGAACAGGCGAGAGGTGGCGCGAGCGTCACCCTCGGTGTCGACAGCCCAAAGGCCGTCAGTGCGGCCGGTGGCCTTGTTGTTATTGCCGTCCGTTGCGACCCAAAGACGGCCGGCCGAATCGACGGCGCAGTTGTCCGGCATGCCGAACCAGCCGTTCTTGGAAGTTTCGGTCGAGAAAGTCGCGCCGACTTCGGCAACCGAAGGATCGCCGCACTTCAAGAGAACTTCCCATTTGCCTGAAGTTGCTGAGTAATCGCCGCCATCCTCGGTGATCTCGATGATGTGACCGAAGGCGTTGTCGGGGCGGGGATTTGCGGCGTCCACCTGATCGGCCTTGCGCTTGCTGTTGTTGGTCAGCATGACATAAACCTTGCCGTTGACGGCGTTCGGTTCGATGTCTTCCGGCCGGTCCATTTTCGTTGCGCCGACAATGTCGGCGGCGCGACGCGTCTCGATGAGAACGTCGGCCTGGCTGGCAAAGCCGTTTTCGGCTGACAGCGGTCCTTGGCCGAAGATGAGCGGCAGCCACTGCAACGTACCGTCCTCGGCAAATTTGGCCACGTAAAGCGTGCCCTCATCGAGGAGATCAAGATTGGCGGCACGATCGTTCGCATTGAACGTTCCCGACGTCACGAACTTGTAGACATAGTCGAAGCGTTCATCGTCGCCGAGATAGAAGACAACACGGCCGTCCTTGCTGACGATCGATGCCGCTCCCTCATGCTTGGTACGGCCAAGAGCGGTGCGCTTCTTCGGGGTCGCGGTCGGATCCATGACGTCGACTTCGACGATCCAGCCAAAGCGATTCGGTTCGTTCGGTTCCTTGGAGAGGTCGAAGCGGTCGTAGTAATTGGCCCAATCATATCCGCCTTCCGGCACGCCGTAGCGCTTGTAATTGGCGGCTTCCTTATGGCCTTCCGGCAGTTCGCCGGAGAAATAGCCGTGGAAATTCTCTTCAGCCATGATGTAGGTGCCCCAAGGGGTCACGCCGCCGGCACAGTTGTTGAGCGTGCCGATGACGCGCGTGCCGGTGGCGTCCGCCGAGGTCTTGACCCGATCATGACCGGCAGCCGGGCCGGTAAGCTGCATTTCCGTGGTAGAGGTGATGCGGCGGTTGTAGCGGCCTTCCGGAACGACCTGCCACTTTCCGTCGACCTTGCGGATCTCGACAATCGTGCCGCCATGCGCGGCCATTTCGACGTCGACTTGTTCCTTGCTGAGCTTGCCCTGGGAGATCTTCCCGTCGACGATCTTGACGATGCCGGGAAACATCAGGTGCGGGTTCGTATATTCGTGGTTTACGACAAGCAGCCCGTTTGTCGAAGAACCTTCAAGCGGGATGAAGCCGACATAGTCGTTGTTGTAGCCGAATTGCCGGCGCTGGGCTTCTGCCGTCTGCTTGGTCGGGTCGAAGGCCGGTGCGTCGGGGAAGAGCGCGTCGCCCCAACGCAAAAGGACGTCAGCGTTGTAGCCTTCGGCGACGTGATGGTTGGCATCCACGCCGGCCTCGACTTCCGGGAAGGAGAAGGCAGAAGCGCCATTCGCGCGCGCCTTTTCCGCCGTCATCAACGCCACTGGGCTGACGGTCGCGGTAATGGCGGCAACTGCAAGCGAACCCTGGAGGAAACTACGGCGCGAAAAGCGCTTGCTGATGATTTCGCCCATGGTCGGATTGAGGCTCGAATTGTGGCCTTCGCCATCTGCGTCTTCAAGTTGCGTCGTGGGGAATATCTTTTGAGAAAGATGTTCATTCATGGGACTGGCTCCAAAGTTGAGAACGGCCCCTAGTTTTGGAGCCATTCTAAACTTAGGGCTGGGATATTACGGAAATGCGACAATTGCCTTGCCGCTCGCTCGTAACCCGTCGTCGTCGGCTGAATTTAATGCCGCGTCATTTTATGCCAGTTCTGGACATCCTTCGCCGTGATCCAGATGCGGCCATCGAAGGCGATCTCGCCATGATCGAATTTCCGGCTTGCAATAAGTTCGAGTACGCTCAGATCCTGCGGCAGCCACCGTGGGTCGGGCGCAGCCTGAACACCAGCAAGCGCATCTTTCGTCACACATACGGCTTGATGTGTGTCCTCGGCCTTCATGACGATAAGCGCATCGTTGCCGATCAGGTTGAACGTATCCGGTAAAGCGATAAGCTGCATTTGCAAACTCCTTGGCGAAGATATCCAGCCCAAGCGCCACGTGCCTGAAGCGGCAAGGCCCGCCACGCGACGTGCTGCCTTGCTATCGCGGAAAAGCAGCGCCCCATTGATAGGCCGTCATGGTTAACGAAAGGTTGCCGGCTCCCAGCCCGTAGGCTGCCAACAGGGCCAAATTTCGTCGGCAATCTCCCTTATCCACAGCAGGATTTGCAGGCCGGGCTTGCTTTTCTCGAACGCCGCGGCTGAGATAGTGGGTGAAAATTTCGTCCGCAAGGCATGCGCGACCTCGTCCCGTTCCTGCACATCGGCCATTCAGATGCGTCCGCTGTAAAGCGGTCCTTAATTTAGACCGAAAGAAACTTTTTAACGGGAACACGCCGACCGCATGGGATGATAACAATAGCGTCGAACTGAGAATCAAATGTTGAATGGCCTGCACGAACGGCTCCCGCTTCGTGTCGGTGATACAACCGCGGAGCGCTGCATGACGAACGAAAAATCCGGCCCACCACGGGCTTTCCTTGTGGCGGTGCTTTTTTCCCTCAAGCGCGCTTTCCTGGGTGTCGGAGCCACGAGCTGCATTGTCAACATATTGGCGCTCACTGGCTCCTTCTTCATGTTGCAAGTCTATGACCGGGTGATTCCGGGTCGAAGCCTGCCGACACTTGCCGGGCTTGCGATCATTGCAGCAACGCTCTTCATCTTCCAGGGATTGCTCGATTTTATCCGTTCGATGCTTTTGATGCGCGCCGGAGCCGCTGTCGACGAGCGTTTGGGAGGCGACGTCTATAACTCTCTGATCCTGTTGCCCTCGCGGATGCGAATGCCGGGCGACGGTCTGCAGTCGATCCGCGATCTTGATACAGTACGCGGTTTTCTCTCCGGCCCCGGGCCAACGGCGCTGTTCGATATGCCGTGGATGCTTTTTTACATCGGTCTGTGCTTTCTCTTTCACGTCTGGATCGGTGTCACAGCGCTTGCCGGTGCGGTGATGTTGATAGGCCTTACAGCACTCGCCGAATTCAAGTCCCGCAAACCGGCAAAAATTGCCGCAGAGCTTTCCGCGCGGCGACTGAATCTTGCCGAAGCGACACGGCGAAACTCCGAGGCCGTGTTGGCCATGGGGTTCGGGTCGTTGCTGGCCACCAAATGGACCGAGGTTAACAACCGGTATCTTGCCAATCATATCTCGGCGACGACCGTCACGACCAGTCTGATGTCGATCTCAAAAGTCCTTCGGATGATGCTGCAATCCGGTGTGCTGGCGGTCGGCGCCATCCTGGTCGTCAGGCAAGAGGCGACGCCCGGCATCATGATCGCAAGTTCCATCCTCGTCAGCAGGGCGCTGGCACCTGTGGAGCTTGCAATCGGACAATGGAAGGGCTTTGTCGCCGCCCGGCAAAGCTGGAGCAGACTGACGAAGCATCTGGAACTGCTGCCGGCCGAGGAGCGGCATGTCGACCTGCCTGCACCGACCGCCAACCTGTCCGTGGAAGCGCTTCACCTTGCCGTTCCTGGTACCCGGACGATGGTACTGCGCGGGGTCTCGTTCAAGGCGGAGGCCGGAGACGCCGTCGGCGTCATCGGACCGAGCGCATCTGGAAAATCGTCGCTTGCCCGCGGACTCGTCGGTCTTTGGAAACCTATCGGCGGCTCGGTGCGTCTCGACAAGGCGTCCCTTGATCAGTGGGACCCGTCGTCGCTCGGCCGGTCGATCGGCTATCTCCCGCAGGAAGTGTCGCTTTTCGAGGGCTCAATTGCCGAGAATATCGCGCGTTTCGACAGAAATGCCCCGTCCGAGAAAATCATTGCAGCGGCAAGAGCTGCGGGCGTCTATGAGATGATCGTGCAGTTTCCCGATGGCTTCGATACCCAGATCGGAGAGAACGGATCGATGCTTTCGGCCGGGCAACGCCAGCGCATTGGCCTGGCGCGCGCGCTCTATGGCGATCCTTTCCTTGTCGTCCTGGATGAGCCGAACTCGAACCTCGACAGCGATGGCGAGGCAGCGCTCGCTCAGGCGATCGCAGGCATCCGGGCACGCAAGGGCATTGCCATCGTTATTGCTCACCGGCCAAGTGCATTGGCGGCCGCCAATCTCGTTCTGGTACTCGCCAATGGACAGCTTCAGGCCTTCGGGGCGAAGGACGAGGTTCTCAATAAGGCAACGGTTTCGACGGCTCCGCGCAGTAGCACGCTGACGGTTATAGCGGGAGGCGACAGTTGATCGACAAGCGATCTCCCATATCCGAAGCTGCAATCAGCCGCCTTACGACAATCGCACTCGCGATGGTCCTGCTTCTGATCGGCGTGGTTGGGGGCCTCGGAGCAACGACCTATCTCTCCGGCGCGGTGATTGCGAACGGCACGCTTGTCGTCGACAGCTATGTGAAGCCCGTTCAGCATCAAAAGGGCGGCACTGTCGGGAAAATCTTCGTCAAAAACGGCGGGCTGGTGGAGGCTGGGCAGATCCTCGTGCATCTGGACGACACGCAATTGCGGGCAAACCTCGCAATCATCTCCCGGCGACTGAACGAGCTGTCGGCCGCCTCTGCCAGGCTGGGCGCCGAACGGGACGGCGTTGAGGAGATTGGGTTTCCCGATAGCCTGTTAGAACAGGCGGGCGAAGCTGGAGACGGCGGTATCATCGAAGGCGAGCGCCGATTGTTCGAAGATCGCCGGACATCGCGTGCCAGCAGAAAAGCCCAGTTGCGCGAACGCATCCAGCAATTGCGGCAGGAAGCGGAGGGACTTGTCGCCCAGCAGACCGGCAAGAAGGCAGAGATGGCGCTGATCGACAAGGAGCTTGCGAGCGTCAGGCGCCTGTTCGATCAAGGTATCGTGCCCGTCAACCGTCTCTATGCCCTTGAACGCGAGTCCGCGCGCCTGACGGGCGAACTCGGCAGCCTTGTGGCAAGCCTTGCGCAGACGAACGGTAAGGTGACCGAGACGGAATTGCAGATCATTCAGATCGATGACGATCACCGCAGCGAAGTATCGGACGAACTGCGCAAGACGCAGAGCGACATCGGAGAATTCTCGGAACGAATGGTCGCCGCAAGAGACGAACTGCGGCGCGTTGACATCCGGGCGCCTCAGACAGGTATCGTCCATCAGCTTACGGTCCACTCCGCCGGCGCTGTCGTTCCACCTGGCGAGCCGATCATGCAGATCGTGCCCGCCCGCGATACGCTGACGCCCGAAGTCCGCGTCTTGCCCCAGGACATCGATCAGCTATCCATCGGCCAAGAGGTCAGGCTGCGATTTTCTGCCTTCAACCAAAGGAACACGCCCGAAATCAACGGTATCGTGCAGCAGATTGCCGCCGATCTGACGACGGATCGGGAGAGCGGCACGACCTACTATGCCGTCCGGATCTCGGTTGATCAGAGCGAATGGAGCCGATTGGGCGGCCTTGTGCCCGTCCCCGGCATGCCGGTGGAAGCATTCGTGCAAACAGGTGCGCGTACTGCTCTTGCCTATTTGACGAAGCCTCTGACCGACCAGGTGGCACGCGCGTTCCGGGAGGACTGAGTGATCTGGCGGGGCGCGTGCGAGGGCAAGCGCAAGTCTTTTCCGTGTCACTATGGATCACTATGGTCCGAACGCCAGATGGTGGCACAGCCGCAAACGCGCGGCGATAATTCCATTAGGTCTGTTGCAGGCTTTCCCTGGAGGTTGAAGCTAAAACCAATCGACAGAGTCAAAATCGCCTAAATCGTCGTCTATTATCGCAAGGCAGAAAACGAAGGAGAATCATATATGGCAAGCTCGGTTACGAACGCCGTTGGTAAATCACTCTTTTATACCGGTGCATCGAGCGCCTGGTTTTCGGCCAAAGGTTCAGGCCCTGTGCTGAATGGGACGAGCGGCAACGATTCGATCTGGGGCGACGCCTCCGTAAACGTTACCATGCAGGGCGGAACGGGTGACGACATCTATTACCTTTACTCCAGCATCAATCGCGCGGTGGAGGCCGCGAACGCCGGGGTCGATACCATCAGCACCTGGATGAGCTATACGCTTCCTGAAAATTTCGAAAATCTGACCGTCACCGGCAGCGGCCGCTACGCCTTTGGCAATGCGGCGGACAATATCATCACCGGCGGATCCGGCAGTCAAACGATAGATGGTCGCGCGGGCAACGATGTCCTCATCGGCGCCGGCGGTTCCGACACGTTCATCTTCACGCGCGGCAACGGCAGCGACCTTGTCGTCGATTTCGGCACCGACGATACCGTCCGATTGAACGGCTACGGGCTGTCGAGCTTCGATCAGGTCGTAAGCCACCTCACACAGGAGGGCGCAAACCTGCGGCTCGATCTCGGTGGCGGAGAAAGTATCGTTTTTGCGAACAAAACCGTCGCCGACCTCAGCGCGGATCAGTTCCAGCTGACGCTCGACCGGTCCGCACTCACGCTCACATTTGCCGATGAATTCAACAGCCTGTCGCTGCGCAACGGTGACCAGGGCGTTTGGGATGCCAAATTCTGGTGGGCGCCGGAAAAGGGCAGCACGCTCCCCGGCAATGGCGAACTCCAGTGGTACATCAATCCGTCCTATTCTGCGACCTCGGCCGTCAATCCCTTCTCTCTTCAGAATGGGGTGCTAACCATAACAGCGGCGCCGGCCTCCGAAGCAATCCAATCGCAGATCAACGGCTACGATTATACGTCGGGCCTCTTGAACACGCATTCCTCCTTCGCTCAGACCTATGGGTACTTCGAAATGCGCGCCGACATGCCGACCGAACAGGGTGCCTGGCCGGCTTTCTGGCTGCTGCCTGAAGATGGCTCGTGGCCGCCGGAACTCGACGTCGTCGAGATGCGGGGACAGGATCCGAACACCGTCAACGTGACAGTCCACAGCAACGAGACCGGCTCGCGCACCACGGTCTCGACGCCGGTCAAGGTCCCAAGCACCGATGGCTTCCACACCTATGGGGTCTTGTGGGACGAAGATCAAATCGTCTGGTATTTCGACGATGTCGCCGTTGCTCATGCCGATACGCCGGCCGACATGCATGATCCAATGTACATGCTGGTAAACCTCGCCGTCGGCGGCACGGCCGGAACGCCGGGTGCCGGGTTCGCCGATGGGGCACAGATGAAGATAGACTACATCCATGCCTATTCGCTCGATGATGCACCGGTCACGGCCAGCGCCCAATCCGCTGCAACCGACTGGCACATTTAACATCTGCCCCGGCCGATGATCGACGCGAATCTCAAGCGACAGACTTGGTTCCGAGCGCTTCGACGGTGAACGGGTCGTGCACTTGAGCGCCATGGCCATGGCGCTCAATCAGCCGCTTGGACGCGGCGCGCGTTAAGGCTGCCTTATTCTTAATATATTATAAACTCGGGATATTTTACCTTGGCTCGATGAAGGGGCTCCGAGCATCGATTCTTTCCTGCCTTTGTCTGCTTGCTTTCATCGCTGAAGCAGGGGGGCTGCTTGCGGCGGATGTGTCGCCCTGGAAGAGTTCAAACAACGCGCTGGTTGTCGACGCCTATGAAATGAATGCGATCGATTGGCAGGCCTTGCTCAAGGACGAGCGCGTCGCGGCCTTTATTTCCAAGGCATCCGATGGTCTGCCCGAGAGCTTCAGCTGCGAGGGAGAGCACCGTGGAGACACGTTTGCGCATTGCAAGACGATGTGGCGGAAATACGCGGTAAGCCGCGAGCTCTATACGAGCCGCCGGATGATTGCCCGACAGAACGGCTTGCTCTGGGGTGCCTACCATGTCGGCCGGCCCGGCAATCCCATCGACCAGGCCAATCACTTCCTCGACTATGCGACGCCGGATGCGGACGATCTGATGATCCTCGATATCGAAGGCATCGACCCCGATCGGTTCATGTCACTCGAGGATGCGCAGATATTTGTCGGGCACATCAGGGCGAGAACCGGACGCTATCCGATCCTTTATACCAACCATGATACGGCACGCTATATTGCCGCATATCGGCGGGACTACAGTGTACTGGCTAGGCTGCCCCTTTGGTATGCGCGTTACAAGCCGGACATCCGCAAGGTCTTCCCGCTTGGGAACTGGCAGAACTATTTTCTCTGGCAGTTTTCTTCCGCCAGCAACTGTTCAAAGCGGCGCTGTCCATATCGCGTGCCGGGCACGCTGACCGATATCGACGTGAACGTCGCAGCGATGTCCAAGGAGGAATTGCGGCGTGCCTGGCCCCAAGGCGGTCTCCTGCGCCCTGCCGAGCCCGATCCTCCGCTGATCCTTGCAAAGATCGAATTCGGCTCCGTGCCGCTTGAAGCGCCGCAACCTGACCTGATCGTAACGTCTTCGATCTCGCCGGACCGCCGCTGACGAGCGGTGGCGTCCAATCGAACCGGGTCTTCAGGGCATGCCGGATGGTAAAGGGAAACACCCTGTTAACCAATGCAGCCGGAAGTGGGGCAAGCCCGGAACCGTTCTGGGATGAAACCGTTCCCGCTTCGGGAGGTGCTGCGTCATGAAAAGGGCTATTTGGGATACTCCAATCACTCTTGAGGATCCGGTAACGGGCACTATGCGAACGGTCAAGACCGTGCGGCAAGCCAAGTCGATGCTTGATCGTTCCTGGCCGGCTTATCATGGAAGCCAGTACCGACGAGCAGAGCAGATATGTGACGACGCTCTTAATGGCGGGTGCGACGGGACCAAAGCCCGACAAGCATTCATTGCTGCAGCGGTCGAAGCGCACTTCCGTTTAAGCTGAACAGAAAGTTCCGCCGCCGTATGGGCAGCCGGCAAACCAGCGCGGGCTAACGTCCGATCAAGACGTGTATGCTGCCGTGCGCAGGCAGTCCGCGATAGATCAGCGGCTGGTGCTTGCGGCAGTACCATCGTGTGGCGCCGGTGCTCTCCTCGAAGCCGTAACAGCCCCATTGCGTGCAACGGATGCCACTTGCATCTTCATGGTCGCAGTAATGGTTCTCATGGACGTTTGCACCCGGCGCTGTCGTGTGTCCTTCGAGACTCATCCTGGCAATCCTTCCAAGAGCGGTATTAAGCGCGTCCATTTTCGTTTGGGCAATCTCTGGAAATGCACGTCCAATGCTCTAGTTCCTTCCAGGGATCGCAATACCCATGACTTCGCGACCAAACCGTGAACTCTAGATGACCATGCCTCCGATAGGTTTTGTTTTCCGGCGCATTTTGATTGCTTAATTGAAATTGCGCTGGAACTTACCAACACTGAAAAGTTCTGCACATCCTGTCACGAGAGCTCACCCGCACCATTCATTTGTCCAAGCGTTCCGGCGTCACGTGCCGCACCAATGGACAGACAAGATCGCCCGCAAGATGCCAGCCTCCAAGGAGGTGTAAGGTAACGATCAACACACGACCGAGTCTCTCGACAAACGCCTCGAGCTTGGCAGGCAATTCGCCGATCGATGACCTCACCCATGCTTTGGACAAAATTCACGCGGGGCGTTCTAAGCCGAGGGCCGTGTGGCAGTCGTGAGACGATTTTCAGTATCGCGGTTCGGGCCTGGACGCGACATAGATCGCGGCAACCGCCATCAGAACTCCAGCGCCAACCATCGCAATTGCTGAAGGTCTGAAAAATACGAGCAGAATGAGAAAGCTGCAAATCATCGAGATACAGGCGACAAGCTTATGACGTCGCCGGATCGCCCCTTGGCGCCGCCAATTTCGCAGTGGCTCGCCGAAGCGCGGATGGGCAAGCAGCCAGCGCTCAAAGCGCGGGGAGGAGCGGGAGAATAGAGCAGCGGCAAGGATCAGGAACGGAGTCGTCGGAAGCAGCGGCACGAAGATACCAATAACGCCGATTGCAACGAAACCAAAGCCAAGGGCAGCAAACAGCAATCGCACGGAATGTCCTTTCATCAAGCGGCTTCAGCCGTTCAACCGCTCCAAAGCGCCGATCGCCCTGCCGTTTCTCCTATCAGCATACCATAGGGATGCGCGGACAATAGGATTGCAGTGAGCGCCGTTCAACCTTGCGCAAATCCGCTTTTCCACCAAACCGAATATCTCGGTAAAAGCGACCAGGCATACAACGCACGCCTAGAGACGCGATCAGGGACAAGACCGGAAGGGATCCAGAATGCAGATAACGCGCGACGACAATGGTGACTTCATCCTCAATCCCGCAGAGCTTTCCTCGCGCTTCGGCCTCTCCGGAGCCGAGTTCAGGCGAAAACTGCAGATGGGATTGGTTGCAAGTACCGTGGAAATTGGTGAGGGCGAGGATCTCGGCCTACAGCGGCTGAGCCTCAGGATCGGCAATCGCATTTGGCGCGCGATCCTCGACAACTCCGATACTGTCATTTCCGAAGAAATGACCTTCGCCCGGGCTGGCACGATGAAAAGGAGCAGCCGCCGGAAGCTTGCGTAGAAGCGGCTATTCGCCACCTATTTCCGTTCATTCTTGCCGTGGGCTATCTCATCAGGGGGCAGGGACCTTGTCCTCGTCTGCAATACCCTTCGTGAAGGCCTTATGCCCTGGGAGAAGTGACGATCCCGGCATTGGTCGCTCCAAGGCATCGAGGAACCCCGGGGTGATGAAACGCTCCAGGGCGAGAACACGGTCGAGGAGATGTCGCCAATGACACGACACCCGCAACGCGGCCTCGACCCAAGGCATAGGTGTAGTACGAGGAAATGGCGAGCGACAGAGGCGGTCAGCTTCTTCGACATCGGCACGCGCTTCCTCGGCAGCGACACTCGGCTATCGCCAAATCTTAAGCCGGCGCCTGCACGGCAGGTGGACCGAGGGCGGCGATAAGCTTGGCCGCGCTCCGCTCTCAGGGGATGGACCTCCATATGGTCCATCTGTCGTCCCGCTACCTTTGCGTTGCGTCCTCACGCTCCATGGCTTCGGCAGCCATGTACATCAGGTCGTGCATCTTCTCGCGAAGAAGTGCTTCATCGGCAGCCCGGCCAGCGGCACTGAAGTCCGCGCGAATCTTCTGCAGCAGATTCGAGTCTTCCGGCGAAGCGATGGCTGTTGCCACGACCTCGTTCACATACGCGTCGACGTCGTTGCGGCCGATTGCAGCGGCAACCCATTCCGCCAGCAGGCGATTTCGGCGGGCGCGGACCTTAAGCGACCGCTCAAAGTCGAGAATGTATTTGTCTTCAAGCGCCCGTCTTCTATCGTCCAAGGATGTCATGCGAAAACTCCTTTTCCTTGCCGCGGCGCAAAAGGCCGTGAGCATCGAGTGCGACCGGGCCGAAACAGGACTTTGCTTGTGCGTCATGACGTAACCTCCGTTTTGAGGCGACGGTGTGCGCGAGAGACAAGGCGCGTTGATAGCGATCAAACCCGACCATCTGAAAACGCTGTGAGAGGGTTAGCCGTTCCCAAATTGGTGCAGGACTTCGAATCTATTCCTCACTTCGCCCGCCACAAGGACCCGCGTTATGGCAGCCAGACAGATGGCCACCCTCAAACCCGCGCGGATATCCGGGCGATAAGAGAGCACTTTCGAACCCCTGTTCACAGTCGAAATCCAGGAGTTCGGTTTATCCTCCTGGATCTTGCTCCTCTTGGCGCACAGGAGACCCAAGCAAAAGTCTCAGTTGGCCCGAAGCCGCCCCACATCCCGGCGATCCGGAAGGACTGGTGCGGAAAAGCAACCTACGTCATGTCAGGCATCGAACACGGGAAGAATATCCTCTTCATTTCGAATTCGCCGCAACACTTCCCAAGTCAGCCGCCGCAAGGTTTGTAGACCGAGTCCGCAATATCCCAACTGCTCAAGGCGAAGCAGAAGTAGAGCAGCGTCCAACTGGATCATCATCGACTGGCGCGATGTGTTCGAGCACGCCGGGGGGTGGGACGAATCACGATCCCACCAGAGTTAAAGCGTGCTCCTCAACCCACTCGATCTCAAGGGCCGCCTCGTCGAGCACACCGCGGCGAGCGAGCTCGACCTCCCAGCCAGAACCGTCGGCGACGAGCTTCCACATGTGTTCTTGCAATTGGCGCATCCGCTCGATTCCCGCGTGCACAACGCCAATCTCAGGCTCGAGATCATACGCGTCGAGCAGCAAGCGAAAGCGGCGAGCCTTTTCGGCAACGCCGATCGGGAGCCCGTGTGCTCGACACTTCGCGTCACGCCAGAACGGCACCCAACGCCAGGCGATGAACCCAAGGTCCCAGGCGCGAGGCCCCGGAGCCGCGGTGTCCCAATCGATGAACGCCACCGGAAGGCCTGCTCGAAAGATGGTGTTCCATGGCGCGAGATCGTTGTGACAGACCGTCTCGACAGGCTCGCGAGACTCCAAGCGCCACCCGAGGCTGGCCGAGGGAAAGGTCGACGCGGCATCGTGATAGGAACGTATGAGCGCGCCGAGACGAGCACGTCGTCACGCCAAACATAGTCTGGGAGACGACTGTCGAAGCGGCCACCGTGGTCCGGGATGAAGCCGGCACCTCGGCCGACCTCGCCCTCAATATAAGTCAGAACTTCTCGCCCTTGGTGGTCAAAGCCCAGCGCACGCGGCGCGCCAGCAAATCCTTTACGCTCATGTGCTGCAACAGATCGAGGACAGCCGGTGACCAAGAGCGACCGTCGCGCCGAACTGTCTGGCCGACTCGAACGACTGTCGAGTCTGCACCGCCGTCGAGGGGAATCTCTAACTCAACCATACACCTGTCTAACTCCCATTATCCTGCGTGTGCGGTGCGGATGGCCGACCTTGGCCAAGGTTCCTGCAGGTGAGTCTGATTGCAAGAAACTCGGCGAGCCGTCTTTCATGGACAAAACCACCAATTTACTAACTTCGCTCTCTGGCTGTGAAATTGAAGGGCTGATTGGAATTGACCTCCATGACTGATGCCGCGGTATCAAAGCTGCTCGGACTATGTCGTGTTGGAACGCGGCCACCCGCCAAACACCGCCAGTGCGCGTGAGGAATTTGAGAACTGTCCGCCGATGCGAGATGCGGCGGCGGGACTCATGCCGCAGAGCTCCTCGAGGGCGATACTGACCGGTATCGACTCAAGTGCGGGCATGCTGGAAGGGGAGGCGAGCACCTAATGAAAATCAATCGAATTTATGCTTTCAAGCTAATTGCCGGAAGCGCGGATGACCTCTGATACGAAGCGACCGAAGAGGATGCGCGTACGGGTCGACCGTGGTCGGTGTTGCCAGACCAGCAAAAGGATCATCCGCCACAGGGTGAAGGGTGATTGGATGAGCCTTAAAGGATCGACATTCAGATTCCCGACTTCGCTCTTCCAGACTGTGCACGTCGGTCTCATCAGTTCCAAATGGTGCGGTTTCGGCTCTGTAGCTGAGTGAGTGAGTTTATCGATGACCCAATAACAAAGGCGTTCTTGGATCGTCATGCCTGACCTGCCTGTTGCACCACGGTTTTGGCCATGTTTGTTGCTTTTGTTCCAGGCCGGATTCGCAACACAGGTGGGCGGTGTAGCACGGACCGTTTAGACCTTTGTTGCTTTCTGCATGGCTGCGAAGGCGGAAGGCGAAACCTATGGCCTGCCGCATTTCCCTCGGCGCGTCCATCGGGATCGATAGTTTCGGGCGACTATATCGTTCCAAGGATTCCACGATGGCCGAACCCGTACTGCCGCCTGCAACATGGAAGCTGTTCCGGCGTGGAAGGTTCAGATTGATGAAAACATCGCATTTTTCGACGTTGAGGCAAACTTGCATTGCGTTTTTTCACGCTCGAATGCGTTTTTGATGGCGCTCGCCAGGAAATGCATGGCCGTATAGTGTTTTTCGACGGAAGAGGGTAAATTAAACCGAATTTGAACAGGCGAATGCGTTTTTGAATAGGTAAGCTTCAACGATGAGCGAATTTCCAATCGGACAGAATTGGCTGAGGACGCATCTGCGATTGGATTGCCCCGCGCCAGCCGTCGAGTCCTGGTGCGGCCAGACGTCCCGGAAAACATATGTAGAAGAGGGTAGGGTCGTTGAGAAGTACCCTCTCGTCTATGCTCCCGAAGAAAGCATCGCGGGAAACCTCAAATTCGCTCTGAAGCATGAAACACTCGACATGGGCGTTATCGCCCAGACTATGAACAAGGTCGATCCGGCAGAGATCGAAGCCTGGATCAAAGCCGAGCCAAAAGGCGCGTTCGCCCGCCGCGCATGGTTTCTCTTTGAATGGTTCACTGGAACACGACTTTCTCTGCCGGACGCGGGAACCGTGAACTACGTCCACGCACTGGACGAGAAGAAAAACATCGGTGCGGCCGGAAGGTTCTCACAACGCCACAAGGTCGTCGACAATATGCTCGGCGTGCCGGGACTATGCGTCACCGTACGTTCCACGAGGCCTATAGCCGATGCAAGAGCGTCGGAAATCAACAGGCAAGCTGAAGACATCGTGAACGACTGCGATCCAGCACTCCTCGCCAGGCGATCCAGTACCTGTTCACCAAGGAGACGAAATCCTCCTTTGAAATCGAGCGCGAAGAACCCACCGCGCAGCGAGCAGAACGGTTCGTTGCCGCGCTGAGGAACATCGCGGCCTTCGATCCGGCGAGCAAAGGCGATCTCGTCGAGCTGCAGAATACGATCGTCGATCCGAGGTATGCCGCAGATGACTTCCGCGATTTCCAGAACTTCGTCGGGCAGACGATCGGCCCGGGCTTTGAAAAGGTCCATTTCATCGGCCCGAAACCCGAGGACGTCGAGCCGTTGATGGCGGATTGGTCTTTGTTGACTGAGCGGCTGAAGGGCATGTCGGACCCGGTGGTAGCGGCCACGATCGTCGCCTTCGCGTTCGTCTACATACACCCGTTCGAAGACGGCAACGGGCGAATTCACCGCTTCCTGATCCACAACATCCTGTCCAGAGAAGGCTTCACCCCTCCCGACTTTCTCTTCCCGGTATCCGCCGCCATCGTCCGTGACGAAAGGGCATACGAGGCCACGCTTGAAACGTTCTCGCGTCCCGCCTTGGAAAGAACGGACTGGCGATGGGACAGGGACCACAGCATCGTCGTCAGGAACGACACTGCCCACCTCTACCGATATTTCGATGCCACTCCATCGGTGGAGTTCATCTATCAAAAGATTGGCGAGACGGTTCAGAAAGACCTCAGGGAGGAACTCGACTACATTCGTTATTTCGACGCCGGCTACTCGGCTTTGACCGACATAATTGATATGCCCAACCGCAAAGCAGCTTTGTTTGTCAAGCTGTGCCTGCAGAACGGCCACATCTCAAACAAGAGACGCGGCTTGTTTGCGGAGATGACTGATGACGAGCTTTCGCTTCTGGAAGCCGCTGTGGCGGCGGCAGTGCAGCGCGTGAAGGATGGTTTGGATGCCGACACCGACGACGATGATACCTAGGAACTCTCGGGACGCACGCCGGCGTGACCGGCGAAACCGCCTGCCAGTTCCAAAGAGTGCGGTTTCGGCTCCGAAGCTGGGTGAGTGAGTGACTAGGTCCTGAAGGCGACCTGCGCTCAAGCATCCGCACGCGAGCAGGGCTTTGCGGCGTCGTGATTACCGCTTGGAATGCCCGTGGGCGATGTGCGAGTAGAACCTGTCGAGCAATCGACCTAAAGGTACAGCCAGATGATTGATTTCAGGTCACTGACCGAAGCAGATTTTCCGATATTGTGTGAATGGCTAAATAGCCCTCATATGCGTGCTCACTACCAGAAGGCGCCGATAACAATAGAGGAAGTTCAGAGGAAGTATTCCGAACGCCTCAATCCAAGCTATCCCACCCATTGCCATATAGCCTGTTATAATGGTGAGCCTTTTGGAAAATTGCAGTGCTATTTGCTTCGCGACTATCCCGATTTCGCGTTTGAGATAGGCGAGCACGACGGCGTAGCGGTCGACCTATTTATCGGTGATGAGCGTTTCATAGGGAGGGGCTTGGGGAAGGCTATGCTTCGCTCATATGTGCTCAACGTGGTTCCTTCCCTTTTCCCCCAAGACTGCAAATGCTTCATTTGTCACGCTAAAGAGAACAAAATAGCTATTCGTGGTTCGCTGTCCGCAGGGTTTCTGCCGTATCGAGACGTCATCGAAGGCGGGGTGGAAAGTCTGCTACTTTCATTCGACCGTCCGATTTAATTTAGAGGGATTGGGACTTAAAGCCGAACTGGGCCGTCATGCCCTCGACCGTCTCGGTTATCTCGCGGGTAAGTCAGACCATCTTTGGGGCATTATCCGACGTGCGGACCTCTGGGCAAGAGCATCGGCGTCGGCCTCGGCGATCAGACGGTCGAGGCAGTCGCTGCCACGCTGGCGCTGGGCGGCGTCATAGAGCCGGTCCAGGGCGGACAGATGCTTGCGTCGGGTCGACGGCTCTAACGACGTCTTTAGGACGTCGCTCCAGATTGTCGCCCAGAACCGAGGAGCACCGGAAGAGCCGACGCTGACCACGCCGGACATCGTTGGCGGTATTGACGAAGAAGCTAGATTAACCGGCATAACGACCTGCGCCCACATAAACCTGCGCAAATCTTTCACGCTCCGTCACAAAAACAACAGCCAAAACCGCTTTTTATCGAGGAAATCCACAACTGCGTAAGCGGCGGTTTGGGAGCAAAAAGCAACACTCACAAAACCGCCCGTTAGTTCCATAAGATAGATTATGTGATGTTTGTGTGTAGCCGCAAAGTTAAAGTGTCCTGATTCTGCAAAGTTGGAATGTCACACTCCCCGCGTTTTGATGACCTGGGAGATTGCGGATGGGACTGATTGCGATGAGCGAGCGTGATCTGCAGCGGATCGAGGTTTTGTCGAAGGTCGTTGACGGCCGGATGACGATAGTGTCGGCGGCGCATGTGCTTGATCTGAGTACGCGCCAGGTGCGTCGTCTGCTGGAGCGGATCCGCGCTGATGGTGCGGCATCAATCCGGCACAAGGCGATCGGCCGGCCGTCGAACAACCGGATCAGTGACGGTGTCCGGGATTACGCCGTGACGCTGGTTCGCGAACGGTATGCGGACTTCGGTCCGACGCTGGCGGCCGAGAAGCTTGCTGCCCGAGATGGATTGCGTGTGTCGCGCGAGACATTGCGCAGCTGGATGGTGGATGCTGGCCTGTGGCGATCACGCAAGCAGCGGCGGACGTTTCATCAGCCGCGCTTGCGGCGCGAAGCCTATGGCGAACTGGTACAGATCGATGGCAGCGAGCATCGCTGGTTCGAGGATCGTGGCGATCCGTGCTCGCTGCTGGTGTTCGTCGACGATGCGACGGGCAGGTTGATGCAGTTGCGCTTTGTCCGCTCGGAAAGCGCGTTCAGCTACTTCGATGCGCTGGCGCTATACCTCAAGTGTCACGGTGCACCAATTGCCTTTTATTCCGACAAGCATTCGGTGTTCCGGGTGGCGAAGAAGGACGCAAAGGGCGGCCAGGGCATGACCCAGTTCGGACGTGCGCTTTGCGAGTTAAACATCGAGATTCTCTGCGCAAATTCGAGCCAGGCCAAGGGTCGTGTCGAGCGGATGAACCGGACGTTGCAGGATCGGCTGGTCAAGGAACTACGGCTGGCCGGGATCGATGACATAGAAGCGGGTAATGCGTTTTTGCCGGGCTTCATGGAGGACTACAATGCGCGGTTTGCGATCGTCCCTGCCCGGTCTGAAGACCTGCATCGTCCGATGAACCTGGCGCCGGATCGACTGACGGAGATCCTGTGCAAGCGCGAGCAGCGTTATGTCGGATCGCAGCTGACGTTTTCGTTTGAACGCAAGCGGATCATGCTGAAGGAGACCGAGGTGACGCGCGGTCTGGTTGGCCGTTATGTCGAGACCTATGCCTATGCGGATGGTCGCCTGGATGTGCGCTGGAAAGGGTATTCCCTGCCCTACACGGTGTTCGACAAGGACCAGCGTGTGACGCATGCGGCGATCACCGAGAACAAGCGGCTTGGCGATGTCCTGTCCTATATCAAGGAGCGCCAGGACCAGCAGGACAAGCCGACCGTAAAGAGCAACAGCGACAAAAATGGCTACGTGAAACGCGCTCGCGGCCCGGGCCGGAGGAAAGATTTCATGGGCGATCCAAAGGTCGTTGCGCGGCGAGAGAACGCGTTGTTGAGGCAACCGGCTGCCGAATAAAAGTCGTCGTCAATGCATGCTGATTGAGGCCTGCTTATCCGACGCCAGTTTCAGACAGGCCTCCCACAAGGGTGTCTTGCGGTAGGTACCGTCCTGCCAGATAGTCAGTCCTTCGCGCTCTTCGTGTAGCAATCCCAGCCAGCACAGCGGCTGGATGACGTCGTAGCGGAGCGACGATCGTTCCATTACGGTTTCGACCGTCATCTCTGCTGGCGCTGGATACGCTTCGCTCGGATATAGCTCGTTCGCCAGCTCTTCGAGAGAACAAGGCATATCTGCTTTCATATTGATAAGATTGAGAAAGACGTGCCACCAACGTATCCGGTTGCGCACATCTTCCTGCGTCTGCCCATGATGGATATAAGATAATCCGTGGCGATCAGATCGAAGAAGGCTCTCGGTCTCGCCAAGAAGTCCCGACCACGTTTGGTTGGCAGCAGGTTGTCCTTATTCCAGCGAAGAAGTTTGAGGTGATGAAGCATGTCGCGCACGGGCCAAAGCGGCGGCATGTCGCTTTCGTTGAGCACCTTGTTCATGCTGTAGAGGTCTTCGGCTGTGAAGCCGGGCCACTGGAAGTGCGTGGCGGCCCAATGCACAAACTTGCGGTTCATGGCGCCAGTCGCGGTCAACCCGATGCCGCCCTGACTGCCGGCGTAGGAAACCGAAAGGATCATCCCGCGAAGAAGTGGCGAGAGAGCGGCGACATCGACGTCACCCACCAGCTTGATTTCCGGAAGCATCGTGCCACTCTGATCCCTGCCCTGCAACATACTGCCGACAATAGTACAACCGGCGACCGAACAATTGCTACTGAGAAAGCTAAAGCCCGAAGGGGTGCCTCTCACCCGCCCCCTCCCTTCCCTTGCAACCCGGCCCAGCCGGTCCGGTCGGGGGCTTGCCTCAGCGCAAGTGGAGATGTCGAGTGTCGCATTTCTAAATGGCTGAAGACGCCGCCCAAAGTGACATTTTAACTTTGCGCAGAAGCGGACATTCCAACTTCCCCGCCACATTGTGTGTAGCCGCAAAGTTAAAGTGTCCTGATTCTGCAAAGTAAGAATGTCACTCTCCCCGGGTTTTGATGACCTGGGAGATTGCGGATGGGACTGATTGCGATGAGCGAGCGTGATCTGCAGCGGATCGAGATTTTGTCGAAAGTGATCGCCGGCCGCATGACGCTGGTGTCGGCGGCGCATGTGCTTGATCTGAGCACGCGCCAGGTGCGTCGGCTGCTGGAGCGGATCAGCACTGGCGGTGCGGCATCGATCCGGCACAAGGCGATCGGCCGGCCGTCGAACAACCGGATCAGCGACGGTGTTCGCGATTACGCCGTGACGCTGGTGCGCGAACGCTATGCGGACTTCGGTCCGACGCTGGCGGCCGAGAAGCTTGCCGAACGCGATGGAGTGCGTGTGTCGCGCGAGACATTGCGCAGCTGGATGGTGGATGCTGGCCTGTGGCTATCACGCAAGCAGCGGCGGACGTTTCATCAGCCACGCTTGCGGCGCGAGGCCTATGGCGAACTGGTGCAGATCGACGGCTCGGAACATCGCTGGTTCGAAGATCGTGGTGAACCGTGCTCGCTGCTGGTGTTCGTCGACGATGCGACGGGCAGGTTGATGCAGTTGCGTTTCGTGCGCTCGGAAAGCGCCTTCAGCTATTTCGAGGCGCTGGCGCTTTATCTGAAGCATCACGGCGCGCCTGTGGCCTTCTATTCCGACAAGCATTCGGTGTTTCGGGTGGCGAAGAAGGACGCCAAGGGTGGCCAGGGCATGACCCAGTTCGGGCGGGCGCTTTGCGAGCTAAGCATTGAGATTCTTTGTGCAAACTCCAGCCAGGCCAAGGGTCGCGTCGAGCGGATGAACCGGACGCTGCAGGATCGGCTGGTCAAGGAATTACGGCTGGCGGGCATCTGCGACATGGAGACTGGCAATGCGTTTTTGCCTGGTTTCATGGAGTATTATAACCAACGCTTCGCAATCGTCCCTGCCCGGTCCGAAGACCTGCACCGGCCGATGAATCTGGCGCCGGATCGGCTGGCCGAGATCCTGTGCAAGCGTGAGCAGCGTTATGTCGGAGCGCAGCTGACGTTCTCGTTCGAGCGCCAGCGGATCATGCTGGAGGAGACCGAGGTGACGCGCGGCCTGGCGGGTCGCTATGTCGAGACCTATGCCTATGCGGATGGTCGATTGGATGTCCGGTGGAAGGGGCATTCCCTGCCCTACAGGACATTCGACAAGGACCAGCGGGTGACACATGCGGTGATCACCGAGAACAAGCGGCTCGGCGATGTCCTGGCCTATATCAAAGCACGTCAGGAGCAGTTGCCTGGACCAAAGGTGAGGACCAACAGTGAGAAGAATGGCTACAAACCGCGGGGCCGCAAGCCGGGTCGGAAGACGGACTTCATGAACGATTCAGTCGTCATCGCCAGGCGGCTTCAAGCGCTGTCCCGGCAGCAGGCGGCGGAGTAAGGAGAGCTTTGCAGGAACCGCTCAATGCACACCGATTTCGGTCTGCGTATCGGATTCCAGCTGCAGGCAAGCCGCCCACAGCGGTGTCCTGTGGTAGGTTCCGTCCTGTATAATAGTCAGCCCCTCGCGATCTTCGTGCAGCAATCCCAGCCAACATAAGGGCCGCATGATGTCATAGCGGAAATCCGACCTGATCATTGAAGCCTCGACAGTCATTTCTGCTTCCGCCGCTGGGTATGTTTCGCTCGGGTACAACTCTTTCACTAAGTCATTCAGTGAACAGCCCGCTCTTGCCTTGATATTGATAAGATTGAGGAAGACGTGCCACCACCGCATCCGGCCACGTACATCTTCCTGCCTTTGCCCATCGTGGATATAAGCATAAAGATAATCCGTCGCGATCAAATCGAAGAAGGCCTGCGGTTTTACAAAAAAATCCCGGCCGCGTTTTGTGGGCAGCAGGACGTCTTTTTTTCTCCGAAGTAGTTTCAGATGGCTGAGCATGTCGCGAACCACCCAAAGCGGCGGCATATCAGCTTCATTGAGAACCTTATTGATGCTGTATAGGTCCTCGCAGCAGTATTCGGGCCAATGGAAGTGAACAGCAGCCCAGTGCACGAACTTGCGGTTCATCGCACCTGTGGCTGTCAATCCAATGCCGCCTTGAGTGTCGGCATAGGCTACGGCCAGGATCATCAGACGAAGCAATGGCGACAGAGCCGCGACGTCGACGTCACGCATCAGCCTGATTTCCGGAAGCATTGCGACATCCTCGCTTCGGTCCTGCAGCATATACGCTTCGAACTATCCACTAGGAACGCTGCAATTGAAACTGAGAAAGCTCAAGCCGAGAGGTGCCCCTCACCCGCCCCGATCTGATCTTGCAACTCGGACCAGCCGCTCAGATCGGGGCTGATCGTCGTGCCCTGTGGCAGCTCAAAGTGACATTTTAACTCTGCGCCAAAAACGGACGGCTCAACCCCGCTGCCACATTGCGGGTAAACGGCATTTTAGAGATGCGACAGTCTCGCCTCTCCATCTGCTGGTCAACGTCAGAGAACCGCGGTCCCAATTGCGCCTGCTGGTCTATATCGACGATGCCAGCGGCAAGCTCTTAGCTCTGCGCTCTACGGCCCGTTGAAGAACCGTCGGTCGCGCTTAGCTTTGTCGGGTTCGGAGAGCTGTCTGAGCGGATCACCAGCGTGTCGAGAATCCGCCGCCAGTCCTGACGTCCACCGAGAAGACGTTACACGACGATATGGTCATCCGCATCTGGCTACGCTCGAACATATTTGCCCCAAGAGTCCAGAAGCCATTCGTATGTCGGCCAAATCCGACAGTGATCGTCTTCGCCCAACCTGCGGGTGGTTCCTTTAATGCGTATCGCCTTCTTCCGAGTGCCGATGCCTGATATTCCGCACGATAAGCGAAATTCCCAAGACGACGACAGGCACCGAGATTGCCATCACAATTTCTGATCCAAACTCGATGCCAAACAAGTGTACCCCTTTGGCGACATATCCAATCAGTCCGACGACATAGTACGATATGGCAGCAACGGAGAGGCCCTCAACGGTCTGCTGCAGGCGTAATTGCATTTTTGCCCTGCGGTCCATGGAGTTTAATAACGTCATGTTGATCTGCTCCAGCTCGACATCGATCCAGCTCCTTAGCAAGGACGTGGCACGAGCCAGTTTGCGCGAGAGATTTGCCTGGCGCTCCTCTACAGATTGGCAGGTCCGCATCGCCGGTGCCAGGCGGCGCTCCAAGAAAGTACCAAGGCTCTCGCTCCCGGATGTCGCTGTTTCGGCAAGCGCCCGAATTCGCTCTTGGACAATTTCGTAGTAGGCGCGGCCGGCGCCGAACCGGTAAAGGCTCATCGCAGCATTCGCTTCGAGTTCGGCCGCCAGACGGGTAATTTCCGCAAGCAGTTGATCGGCTTCGTCGCGAGCGTGCTGTTTCATCCGCTGAGTGACCGCCGTCAGGCTAGCTTCTATCCGGCGGATCTCGGGTGACAGCGATTGTGCCAAAGGCAATGCCATCATTGCAAGTGTTCTATAGGTCTCAATGTCCAGAAGCTTCTGAACGAGCGCACCGCGCGAGCTGTCGGATAGACCGCGGTCAATAACGAGGATCTTTGTCAGGCCATCCCCATCCGGACGGAAATCCGTAAGAATGGTGGCCTCCCCGCTTCTGAGGTCACTGCGGCAAAGGCTCGTCCGGTCGAAAACGGCGAGGTCCTTCTGCGTCTCTTCAGTGTCAGATCTTATCTCCAGCCGTATTCCCGAGATGAAGGGTCCGGGTTGCGAAAATCCGTCACCGAATGGATGCACAGGGATCTCAGCCCCGAACTTTTCCGGAGCGGGGCTGTCCCAGAAATAGGTCGAGAATTCCGTGTGGCGTTCCCATCTCAGCGTTCCTTGTCCCCAGCTGATCGCATGGTGATTGGTCTCGTGAGACGGAGGCGGCGATCCGCTCGATTGGGAGAGCCGCTTTACGATATCATGATCCTGATCGGGCTCGCTGTCCGTCAAGAAAGCAAGCTGAAAGATGACGCGAGGTACCGTAATAAGGGCATATGGCCGAGCGTGGATTTCGCCCACCGCTCTTTCACGAAGAGCGGCCGGTCTGAAAGCAAAAACACCCCTGCTCATTTGGCCCCCGGCAACAGTTGAGTTTCTACCCGTTGCCATGCCTCAAATGTCATGTAAATCAATTTGTTAAGCTAGGTCGAGTTTAATCGATTATAGGGCAGCAGTCCGGCTGCAACCCGATTGCGCATCAGCAGCAGAAGCGGCCGCAAAAGTGGCAAAGTTCAGGAAGGGAGCCGGCGAGCGGCGGGTGCAGCATCGCACAACTGGGTGCATCGGGGCACCGGTCCGCGCGATTACGGCGATCACGATTGGACCTGGTTGCCCCGTATGGCCAACGCCGGTGCATGATTGTCCCAATCGCGCCGGTCGTCCAGGTATGAACGCCTGCGCAAATCGCCGTCGCCGGTCAGAAGCGGTGCTTCCATCAGCGGCGCTGACGGGGCGCTCCGGGCCAAGCTGGGTATATGGATGTTATCAGGCGCCGCAATGCCGGAAGCGGCAGCGGGAGGGCGGCGTCTTCAGGCAACAGACAGTTACAGTCGCCGCTTACTCCGCGCCCTCCCCTCGCCTACCCGGCTCTCAATATCTGACCACTACTTCAGGCGTGCGGCTTCTTTGGCCGTTTCAAGCAGCTTGCGCCTCTGCCTTCAATGGGATCTCGACGTCGATTTCCAAAATCGACACGTGCTCATTGCGATCCATCTTTACTTGGACCTTGTCGTTGTCGAGCTGCACATGCTTGGCAATCACCGCAAGGATTTCCTCGCGCAGCAGCGATACAAGGTCTGAACCCGCCGACGAGCGTTCGTGGGCCAGAAGCACCTGCAGGCGTTCACGGGCCGCGGGGGCGGTTTTCTTCTTGCCGAAAAGACTGAAGATGTTCATGCGGCCCTCCGTCCGAATATCTTGCCGAAGAGACCGCGCTTTTCCCCGGGAATTGTGATCGGTACTTCCTCACCGGCAAGCCGGCGGGCGGCATCGAAATATGCCATCGCGGGTGCACTGCGGCTATCGGCGAGCGTCACCGGCGCGCCAATATTGGAGGCGCGTAGAACATCCATGCTTTCGGGAACAATGCCGAGGAGCGGAATGGAAAGGATCTCCAGGACGTCATCGACTTTGAGCATATCGCCCCGTTCGGCTCGGTTGGCATCGTAGCGGGTCAGGAGCAGATGCTTCTCCATCCGCTCGCCGCGTTCTGCCTTGGCGGTCTTGGCGTCCAATAGGCCGATGATGCGGTCCGAATCACGGACCGAAGAAACTTCCGGGTTGGTGACGACGACGGCGATATCGGCATGGCGCATTGCAAGGGTCGCCCCACGTTCGATGCCTGCGGGGCTATCGCAGATGATCCAGTCGAAGTGGCGCTTCAGGTCGGCCATGACACGTTCGACACCCTCCGGCGTCAAGTTGTCCTTGTCGCGCGTTTGCGATGCCGGGAGCAGAAACAGCGTCTCGAGTCGCTTGTCGCGTATCAGCGCCTGAGGGAGCTTGGCATCGCCTTGTATGACGTTGATCAGGTCGTAGACGACCCTTCGCTCCGCACCCATCACGAGATCGAGATTGCGTAGCCCGACGTCAAAATCGACGACGACCACTTTTTCGTTCCTCTGCGCCAGAGCCGCTCCAAGCGCGGCGGTAGAAGTTGTCTTGCCAACTCCGCCTTTGCCTGAAGTGACGACGATGACTTTCCCCATCTTGCTCTCCTGTGTCCTAGCCGGCTTTCGGCTCAGATAAGTTTCTCTGCCATGATCGTGTCGCCTTCCAGCCAGAGCTGGACAGCTTGTCCTCGAAGGTTCGAGGCCATGTCTTCAGCGGTCTTGTAGACGCCATCAATCGCAACTAGCTCTGCCTCGAGCTTTCGGCAGAAGATCCGCGCGGACGCATTTCCGACCGACCCCGCCATGGCCCGGCCCCGCAAGGTGCCATAAACATGGACCGAACCTCCGGCGATGATCTCCGAACCGGAGGCAACAGAACCGACGATGGTGACATCGCCTTCCGGGAAAATCACTGACTGGCCTGAACGCACGGGCTGCCGGATCACGATGGACTGGAGCGCCGGACGCGCTTCGCTTGCCGGCGGCTTGCTTTGCAGATCGATGATTGGTTCCGCTTTTGGAAGCTCAAAGTCGGAAACCGGCCGTCCGCCCTTCAGTGCAGGCGGCATGCCTGGCCCAAGGATTGACGGCCGCCCGCCCTCGATTCCCATGACGCTCACATTGCGTTGCGTTAGTTCCGCAATAAGGTCCTTCAACTGCGATCGGTCGATCTGCAGGTCCGTGACATCAAGCACGATGGGCCGGCCCAAAAAGAATCCGGCTGAGCGGGCTGCGAGATCATCCAGCCTCGCCAGCCAATCATCGAGCGGGAGATCTGGAGAAAGCATGACCGCGAGGAAAGAGCGGCCCTTGATGCGGATAGAGCGAGCGTCTGTTAGCACTTTGGTCATCTATGTTAAGAAATCGTTGACCATATTTACCGCCGCCATGGTTAACAAAGAGTTAACAGTATTAAGAAAGGTTTGCGCAGCCGCTGGGCAATCATGCCGCTGGATCTTCTTGACGAAGTCTCTCTGAGATCTCCCGTGCCGACATGGGCTTTCCGACGAGGTATCCTTGAAGCTGATCACATCCTGTGTCGCGTAAAATCGCTGCCTGGCGGGCATTCTCGATGCCTCGGCGGAACGGGAATATTAAGAGCCGTTGCCAAGGAGATCGTCGCGCGAAGAACCTCAATGCCGTTTGCAGCGTCTTCGACACCCGAAACAAGTGATCGATCGATCTTCATCCGATCGAAGCCAAACTGCCGCAGTGCGCCAATACTCGCATAGCCGCAACCGAAGTCGTCAAGCGCGAACTTGATTCTGACGCGCTTAAGCTGGTCGATGGACCGGCGGGCCTGATCAGGATTCGTCATGAGGACGCTTTCGGTTATCTCCAAAGTCAGGCGGTTGGCGTCGAAATCAGATTCCTGCAGAACCGCAATCACTTGCGCCCCGAAGTCCGGATTACACAGCTGGATTGGTGAGACATTGACGGACAACGTCAGGCCCGGCCAGGCTCTCGCATGGCAGATCGACGCACGCAGCATGTGAACGCCGAGAGCGTCTATGAGGCCGGATTTTTCAGCAAGTGGGATGAAAGCGTGGTTAACGACAGTCGTAACCATCCAACGCAGTCAGCGGCGCTGAAATGATAGCCCGCCACCGGGATCCAAAGCAAACACCGCGTTAAGCTGCCCGAAAGAAAAAAAGCGTAGAAGTTCAAATTGATCCATGTTCTCGAGCTGCTGAAACGATCATGAGTACAACCTGGCAGATACTGACGGGAAACCTCGCCGTCGTTGCGCTTGTCATGTCGCTGTGGGCTCATTTCTATTATCGATTCCGCGATGTTTCCGCGCTTCAGTCGAGGGTCGCATTCGGTCTGACAATGGGCCTCGGCGCCATTGCATCGATGTTGCTTTCGATCCCTGTCAACTCCGGGACATTCATCGATTTGAGATCGTCGCTGATTGCGATCTCCGGGCTGTTTGGCGGGCCGGTGGCAGCCATTGCCACGATGGCTGTTGCAGGCGCCTTCCGGATATTTTCAGGCGGAGCGGGAACAATCAACGGCATTACCGGTATCCTGCTGATCGGCGCCGTTGGTCTTGCCGCTCACATAGTCGTTCAAAACCGCAAGATCGGGATTATCGATGTCGTGCTCTTGGCTGCTGCGGTTTGCGTAACACTCGTGGGGTCACTGATCCTGCTAAGCTACGCCGATGGCCAAACGCTTACGACAATCGTTGCACCCGCTGTCTTCCTGAATTCCTGCGCCATCATCATCTCCGGGCTTGTCCTGTTGCAGTTCGAACGCATTGCACTCGAACGTGATCTGTTGACGGCCGCCCTCACCCAGACATCCGACTACCATTACGTCAAGAATAGCCAGAGCCAGTTTGTCATCGTCAACCGCAATGTCGCCGAACATCATCACTTCAGCTCGCCGGCCGAGATGATCGGCCTCACCGATTTTCAGCTTGCAACGCAACGGCGCGCGGAGATCCTGTTTGCCGAAGAGCAAGAGCTTGTGCGGAGCGGCAAACCCGTGATCGACAAGATCGAACAGCTTCGTGAGGGCGAGCAGGAAAGGTGCTACTCGACGTCCAAGTTTCCTTTGCGCGACGGAAAGGGCGAAATCATCGGTCTTGCTGGCGCCACGCGCGACATCACGGAACAGCGGCGCGTGGAGCACGAACTGACCGAAAGCCGGAATCTGCTGTCGCACGCGATGGCCGGCATGTCGGATGGATTTGCGATGTTCGGTCCTGACGGCACGCTGCTATTCTGTAACGAGCAGTACAGGTGTCTTTTCCCCTTATCTGCTCCAGCGCGGATTCCCGGGGCCAACATTAAAGACATTCTGCGGAAGGTCGCGGAGACAGAGGAGCGGCGCGATCTACCCAAGCAAGTGACAGACGACTGGATCGACAACGCCGTCGCGCACCTGCATCAGGACAAGGACGAGGAGATTGACCTCTGTGATGGCCGCTGGCTCAGCTTGCGGACGCGACTGACGACCGACGGGAAAGCACTTGTTGTCGTATCCGACATCACAGCCATGAAGCAGGCCGAGCACTCGCTACGTGAACTTGCCGAGCAAATGAAGAGTTTGGCGGAAACGGATGCTTTAACGGGGATCGTCAACCGGCGAGCTTTCGACCAGGCGATCGTCATCGAGCTCGCCCGGAGCACCAGAAACCGGACCCCGCTCAGCCTGCTTTTGATCGATGTCGATCGTTTCAAGGCTTATAACGACACTTACGGTCATGTTGCCGGCGACGAATGTCTCAAAGCCGTGAGCGATTGTTTACGCCAGGTTGTCAAGCGCCGCACCGATGTCGTCGCCCGCTTTGGTGGTGAGGAATTCGTCGTTCTGCTGCCCGAAACCGACGAAGGCGCAGCCCAGGCGCTTGCCCGCAAATTCCTGACGGGGCTTCGGGCGCTGGAAATACCGCATGCGGGCAGCGAATTCCGGTATGTCACCGCAAGTGTCGGCGTTTCGACAAAGCTAAGCTCTTCTTCCGAACTCGTATCGTCTGAACTGATCAAACGCGCGGACGACGCTCTTTATGATGCCAAACGCAACGGTCGCAACCAGATCAGCGCCTGGAGTGCCCAAAAATGCGATGGGCGTCGACAAAAGGGGCCATCGCGCTCAAGATGATTGGCCTTCCCCGGGCGGCCGCCATTTCCGGCATCCTGACACCGTAAAGATCAACCATTTGGCCTGGACGCCTCCAATCCCCCACGACCGTTTGGACGGGTCGAGTTGAGCCTGCATCCCTCAACACGCCTCAACAATGCGAAGCGAGCTTCGCGTCAATGCGAAGAATGGTGATTTTATTGTCGACGTCTCGCCTCAGGCAGCATCACTGCGCGCGGAAGAACCGCTGTTTCGCGTAATTGGAAGTGTAACGGCAAATGTCGATCCGGATCCCCTTGCACTGCGAACCTCGATTGAGCCTTGGTGCAGTTCGACGATCTGCTTCACCAGACCGGCCAGGATCGAGAAGCACAATGCCCTGGCGCAGGCTTTCCAGGATAGATTCAAACGATTGCGGCATCATCCGGCCCTGATTCAGATATGGCACGTTGCACGTATCCGTAGCATTCGACACAAATGATAATGTTTCGCTAAGATCTCTCAGCAGGAGTTCCTAGACGGGACTCTGCAGCCAGCGTGGTGGTTATCGAGGGACCTCGCCGCTGCCGGCAATGAATTGCGCCGGCACCTCAGGTGCCGGCGAGTATCTCAACATCAGTTCGCCGGCTCGGTGGGCGTCTCCGTGACAATCGTGACTGTTGTCGTCGTTTCCGTGGTTGTTGGCTCCTCAACCGTATCCACGGCCTCCGGATCGGGCAGCGTTTCGCGAATCTCGTCGATCTTGCCGACTGCCGGTCCCACGCCGAGGATTTCCTTGGCTTCAGCAAGGGCATCGTCGCTCACGACGCCCCCTTTTGTGAAGCCCGTAAGGGCCTCGCGCAGCGCCTCATCGCTCAGCGCCGGATCGGTCGGAACCACATCGGGCCCGCTTACCTTTTCGAATTCAGCATATGCCATGACGTAGGCCGCAACGGGAGCCAGTCGCGGGTCGTTGGAATGCATGTAGGCGTGATAGTTGCGGTTCAACGAACTCAGTCCAACCGTGTCCGATTTAGTGTTCTTCAGACTTTTCTTTGCAGCGTTGCCGCTCTTGACGGGCTTATCCGCCTTTGTTGCCTTACCAGTCTTTTTGTCATGAAAGAAAAGCGATTCGAGCGTCGGCGTGCTTGCACCCGACTTTGAACTCGTCTTCGAATGGGAATGCGCATTGCCAGACTTGCCATGGTTCGAGCCCGCGCTGCCGTGGTTGCCTCCATTCCCATTCCCATTCCCATTGCCGTTTCCACCACCACCAGAATTGCCGTTGCCATTTCCGTCCTTGGCGAGGGCCTCGTTCGAGATTCCGACCGTAGCGCCCGTTAGTGGTGCGACTGTCATCGTAAGCGCAAGAATGCCCCGGCTGATCAGTTTTCTGATTGGCATGCGATGTCTCCTCGTTAAAGCGGCGGCGATGAAAATCACGGCCAGCCGCCGATGATCGGCTTCAGTGAACGCAACGATAGCTTGCGCGGCGGCGCGATTCCATGCTCCTCAGACCAATGCCGCAGCGGTTAGGACTTAGGTCCGATGGATGGATTCTAAACGTCTGATAGTGGACGCTTGACACGCTCGCCATTGACCGCCGCAGCGGAGAAGGTAGGCTATCTGCAAGATCGAAACGGGTCGCCCACGCAGTGCGACCAATCCCCGAGAATAACTCGTGCGTCGGCCCAACCTGATTTCAAAATGGAATTCGCAGTCACTGGCCAAGCAGTTCCTGGTCATTGGTGGCATTGTCTCGATTGGAGCGATGCTTCTGGTCGGGGCGTTCGTGACTCGTTTGATCGAAGACGCCGTTACACGCAATTCTGCCGCAACGACTGCCCTTTACGTGGACAGTGTCATTGCTCCGCTGCTGCCTGACATGCAGACGAGCCAGGCGCTTGACGACACGGTCGCGCGGGCTCTGGACGAGACGCTCGGGCAAGGTGCGCTCGGCGACCGGCTGTTGTCATTTCGTTTGTGGCGCTCGGATGGAACTATTCTCTATTCGAACGACAAGACCATGGTCGGAAAGAAGTTCCCGCTCAGTGATGAGCTGAAGACGGCCTTTGCCGGCAAGATGGCGGCTCAGTTCAACGAGCTCGACGATGTCGAGGACAAGGTAGAACGTCTTGCCGGTAAACCGCTTCTGGAGATCTACAACCCCGTCCTGCAGCCCTGGTCGGGACAGGTGGTCGCCGTTTCCGAGTTTTACGAAATTGCCAATGACTTCCAGCACAGCCTCAGCCAGGCCCGGCTTCACACCTGGCTCGCGGTGGCGGGTTTTACCCTTGTGTTCTTCGCGACGCTTTCGGCGATTGTTCTAAGGGGTAGCCGAACGATCGAAAATCAGCGTCATGCGTTGAGGCAGCGGATTGACGATTTGTCCGCTTTGCTTGCCCAGAACGAGGCTCTCCGGGAGCGTGTCCAGCGCGCTTCCGAACGCGTCACCGCGTTGAACGAGAGCTATCTGCGGCGCATCGGCGCGGATCTTCACGACGGCCCAGCCCAACTTATAGCTTATGCTTCGCTTCGGCTGGATAGCCGCACCGTCGTCAGCGCATCGACCTCTCCTGTCACCCGCGAGCGGGAGATAGCGTCCATCAAGGCAAGTCTCGACGAAGCCATGCGCGAAATCCGTACGATTTGCAGCGGTCTGGTCTTGCCGCAGATCGAGGCAGCGAGCCTTTCTGAAATATTGGAGCGTGGTGTTCACGCGCATCGCCAGAGAACCGGGACGATCGTCGACCTGGTGACGTCCAGCATACCTGTTTGTCTGTCGCCGTCGGCGAAAATATGCATCTACCGCTTTGTGCAGGAAGCATTGAATAATGCCTATCGTCATGGCGGCGGCGCAGGCCAGCGTGTTATCCAGCGTCTGCAGGGAAATCGCGTCAGCGTAGAAGTCGCAGACGATGGACCAGGTTTCAGTCCCGACGACGTCGGACCTACCAGCCTTGGACTTGCGGGCCTCAGGGAACGCGTTGAAAGTCTTGGCGGTACGTTCGAGATCACATTTGCGGCGCCAGGGACGATCGTCAGGATGACACTCAACACCGAGGAGACCGAGCAAGTATGAGCGAAACGATAAGGGTCGCGGTTATAGACGATCACCCGCTGTTTAGAGAGGGCGTAACGAGAAGCTTGTCGGAGATCGATGGTTTCGAGGTGATCGCCGAAGGCGGTTCGAAGGATGACGCGTTGCGAATTGCACAGAACCTGCGGCCCGACATCATCCTCATCGACATTTCCATGCCAGGCGGGGGACTGAACGCGATTGGTCCGATCCTTGAAGCATCACCATCGCAGAAGATCATCATGTTGACGGTCTCTGAAGCCAACGATGATGTTACCGGAGCCTTGAAGGCGGGGGCGAAAGGTTATGTTCTCAAAGGCGTCGGCTCCAGAGCACTCGCCGACATCATCCGCACGGTGGCTGACGGGGACGGATATGTCGCTCCGACGCTGTCTGCCAAGTTGCTTCACAATCCATCCGAGCCCTCCAACGTTGACGCCATTGCTGCGCTTACCGCCCGTGAACACGAAGTTCTAAAGCTCGTCGCGACGGGCCTTAGCAATAAGGAGGTGGCCCGGAAGCTCGACCTGCACGAGAAAACGATCAAGCATCACATGACACAGGTCATGGCGAAACTTGACGTCAACAACAGGACAGAGGCGGCGATGGTCTTTCGCGATGCGATCGATCGAAAGCCGGTCAGGGACTGAATGATTGAAGCCGCTTTACATCATCAAAAGTGGCGCGCCGATTGACGATCGTGCGCCCTTTCGCATCCTTCATGATGTAGCGTCCCCTTTTGACTTCCTCGCTCATTCCATCGACGTGAAGCACTTCGAGCGAGGAGTTGTCATCGCCCCTTGTCGTTGCCGACACACCAGAGCCTTTTCCGGAAGAGCTGTTGCTCGAGCCGCTCTTCCCGTTGCCACCGCCGCCGTTGCCATTGCCACCGCCGCCGTTGCCATTACCGCCGCCGTTGCCATTGCCGCCGCCGTTGCCGTTGCCGCCGCCATTGCCGTTGTTTCCACTCTTGGCCAGGGCAGACTGGGTGACCACGTCGAACGCGGATCCCGATATTTCAATCTTGTAGGGAAGGATTGAAAGGGAGACACCAACCAAAGCCCAACACAACGTGGCTAGAAGATTCCGACGCGTAGTCATCGCTGTTACCTGACGCGGGGTCAGCGCCCACGTCCTTTGTCAATTAAAGAGCGCACTTGGAGCAATGGCGAATATTCGGCTCGGAGGCGATGGGCAAAACCTGCTGAGCAAATTTACATGCAGCATCCAAGATCCGAAGCCGAAAAAGCCAGTCCAAGTTCTTGAGATTGCTCATGACGCATGCCGGTCGTCAACCCTGCAAGCGCCTGATAAAGGAAGATCAGACCTTTCCTGCGGACGGGATCGGACCTTCGTCCGCTTGCGGATAGGACCAAAGTCCGAGGACAGATGAGGACTGGGAGGGCATGATCAACCCACGAGAGATATGTGCTCGCGTACTCTCGTTTCTTCCTGATGTCCAGGTCGCGTTCCGGAGACCGTAATGATCCCTCAATGGCTGGCGCTTCTAAAGAGCACCCACCCCCCGGGCGCGGTTACAAGTTTCTCGGCTGCTGCATTTGAGCTTACGGCCGCAATTAACCTACGCCTCGCCTTGAGGCTGATCAAACCGACAGCAGAGTGTCTGGCCAGAGCCGAAGAGGTTTACGAGCGAGCAAAGCTCTATAGCGAATTGCGCGAAGCCGGTTCGGCATCTACCGTCAACGCGGAAAGACAATTGGCCGATGCTTTAAAATTGCTGACAGCGGAAATGCGGGCGTGCGATCCTGGGCGAAGTGCCAATGACATTATCGTAAGACACATCTTGACAGACGAGCGTGCCAGGAGACCAGAACCGCCTGACAAGGATCGGGATGGCATTCCTCACGAAGCTGGAAGTCTCCGCTCAACTTCATGCTGACCATTCCGGTGATATGGAGCCGCTGCGACCGTTGAGACTTCCACCAATGCCGACGACATCTACTCGGCTCCTGTTCATGCGCCCGGTGCCGACACCTGACCCGCGGCGTTCGTGCATGCCGCCAAATGCCACAATCTAGACAAGAAATTACCTAGACAATGGCCTTGACGGGATCATCGGTAGAATCAGACCAGTTCCTGATCGGGTCGACCACACGGTCGGTGGTAGCGAGCTTGAAAGTCAGACGTCGCCGGTTCGGGCTCGGAGACTGGAACGTCTAAAGAGATGGCATGCTGCCGGGTTGGGTCAGCGCTGTGCAGTCGTTGGTTTGATGAAGCGCCTATCTTCGCCTGGAAGGGGACAGCGTTCTCCGTCTCTTTCGGCAGATCCGGCGACATACACAGGTTTCGGGTGACTATTTGGCGCTGTCGTGACGCCAGTTCGGGGGACCAGATTGTCAGATGATCGACGCAAAGAACAATCCGTATCCCCCGGTGCCGAAACCGAAAATGGCGTGCCGGGCGACGACACTGCGCCGGTAAAGGTCGAACGCCGTCGTTATCCGCGATCGGCACAACCAAGCAATGAAGAGCCTCCGGCTCCGCCAGCGTTGGAACCATTGCTGTTTTCCACGCGCGGGCTGGAACCGGCAGATCAATTTGCGGCCTGGCAGGCCTATGTCGCTCCCCTTATAGACATTCGGCGTCCGGATTGCCCATCGCAAGAAGCGGCGTTTATAGCCGATCATGCGGCGTGGAATCTCGGCGGCATGCTGGTCGTTCAACAAAGCACACCTGCCCACAGCTATATGCGATCGGAGGCAAAGGTGCGGTCAAACCTCATCGATCATTGGCACATTTCGGTCCTGCGCAACGGCCGGACATGGACGGAAGTTGATGGGCATGTCTCGGAGGGCGAGCCAGGAAAGGTGGAGCTGCGTTCTTTGGGCCATCCCTTTCGAGGCCGATCAACCGAGGCACGAGTCCTCTCGCTTTATTTGCCGCGCGAACTGCTTTTTGATGTTCCCGCCTCCAGCGAAATCAAAAACAATGTCGCCTTGTCCGGAACATACACCAAACTGCTGATCGAATATCTGGATGGTGTCGAGGCAAACCTTTCACGTCTGGCTGCAGTGGACCTTCCCTACGTGGTCCAGACCACACGTGATATGATTTTGACCTGCGTTTCAGCATCGGCTTCGAATATTGCTGTTCCGGAGCAACACAGCACCTTGGCTTTGATGGAGCGCGTGCGCCGCTTCGTCCAGCGCAATTTGAAGTCGCCCGATCTCACGACGGATCGAATATGCCGGGAACTCGGTGTTTCGCGCACCCGCCTCTATCAGGTGTTCGAGCCGGATGGCGGCGTTCATCACTATATTCAGCGCCGGCGGCTTTTGTCTGCTCACGCTGCCCTGAGTGACATCAGCAATCGGCAGCAAATCGTCGATATCGCCTTTGCTGTGGGCTTTTCTTCTGCTGCCCATTTCAGCCGGGCATTCAGTAAGGAGTTTGGTTACAGTCCGCGCGAGGCGAGAAATGTAGCCGTTCCGCTCTATCTTGGGCATGCTGTCGCACCAATGTCAGAAGTCGAGAGCGCTCATTCCTTCGACAAATGGCTAAAGATGCTCGGCCATAGCCGCTAGTCCCGGCCTGTTCGCCATCACAGCAGGCGATCTGCGGCATTGACGACCTCATTGCCGCACCGCCAAATGAACGAATGCTCCATTGTCCAGCCGTTGGCGACCGGTCCAAAGCAGCCCGGCGGCCTCCTCACGATGGCTTTTTACTGGTCGCCGCCTCGTCGCAGGACCGTGGGCATGTTTGCTTGACTGAATATCGTGGCCACTGAGGGTAAAATTCCGCATTGCCGATCGATGATTGCAAAAATGGACGCTGCTGCAAGTTTCGGGATGCGTGGCTAACGACACCCGACACTTAACTTATTAATAAAGAAGCATAATAGCAGTTCAGGCGAGAGAAACCGGGTACATGACGAATGTACTCTCCATGCAAATAGCGCAACCTCTAGGGGGCATATCAATGGAATTTACCCGTCCGACAATACAGATCAGCAACCCGCAACATGGCGCAAGTGATCCATATCGAGCCGTCGAGCGCGAGGAGGTCCTTGCAGCGGCATTTCAAGATTTCGTGCAAAGGGCCCTTGCTGCGGGGTGGAAGGAGCCGGAGGTCGCTTTGACCTTGGCCGACATCGCGGATGACTATGTGATGGCGCTCGCGCGAAGGGTTGCGGCAAATTAGTATTGAGTATCCGTTCGCGTTTCGCACAACAACAAGCGCGAGATGGTGCCAGCAATTCTTCGGCAAGCCCGCCGGCGCTGCTGCTTCGCGACGAAGCGGCTCGTCGGCGGCGTGCGTGGTCTGAGACCGTGGTATTAGCTGGGGGTTTCACATTCGCGGATCATTTGCCCGGATCGATCCGCGAGAAGGCGGCGAGAACTGTGCGCTCAGACTGCATCAGATACGCTTCGAGCGCTGTGCAAGCTTCGGCCGTCAATCCCGCCTCGAGCTTTTCGAGAATAGCGCCATTGAGGTCGACATAGGGCGCGTGCAACAATTCGGGATCGGCGAGAAGGCCAAAGCTGAGACGCAGCTCTGCGGCGATCTGCGCATAGAAAGCATTCAGGCGCTGACTGTCGGCAAGATCGACGATCGCCGCGTGAAAGACCATGTTTTCGCTGCCGACCATTGCCCAATCCTTGCGATCGCGCGCGATCCTGGCGCGCTCGACCGCTGAGCGCATGCGCACCACCGCCGGATGCTTGGGATAGGCCTTTGCAAGCGCCTGGCATTCGATCATGCGGCGCACACGGTATATGTCGATGATTGAGGCCATGCTCGGCGTGGCGACAAAGACGCCGCGATTGGGCTCGTGGCGCAAGAGATTTTCCTTGGTCAAGAGCCGGAAGGCTTCGCGCAGTGAGTTGCGCGACACATCCAGGCCGGCGCTGAGCGCTGCCTCAGACAGGCGCTGCCCCGGCTTCAATTCGCCCGCGATCAGCATGTCGCGGATCTCCTCCGCCAGACGCGGCGCAAGCGCCGATATGGTATCCTGTTCAGCCATCAAAGCCCCTTCTGCATGGAAATGGATGAAGCATCCGTCTCCTTGCGCATCGATATAGCGGTTCTCGCTCAATGGGAACCATGGGGCGAACGACACGGTCAATCGGGCCACTGCGGCAAACGTCAATCGGGCCAGTCAGACATATTTCTTAAGGGCACGAAAAGTGACAAGCGCGCGGGCGGGTGTTGCAAAAATTGGTTCTGAAGACTGGCCTTCGCTCATGAAATGAGCATATTGCTCAACACTTCAGCATTATAGTAGAACGATAAATCAGTATCGTTGAACAATCTTGACATCGTAAAGAAACGCGACGACGCTGGCTCGTGTCAAAACTCACATGGCCCGCCCGAGGAACTGTGGGAGGGCCGCATAAGGAGAGGGTTTATGGAACAGCTATCTATTTCATCCACAGACGGCGCATCGGCCGCATCGTCTGGCATGTCGCTCAAGTCGCGGCGCGCAGCACTAACGGCTGCGGTCTTCCTGATGGCTACCTCTGCCATTGGCCCGGGATTCATCACCCAGACGGCAACATTTACCACCAAACTCGGCGCGGCTTTCGCTTTTGCGATCCTCTCCTCGATTGTCATTGATTTCGTCGTGCAGCTGAACATCTGGCGAATCGTGACTCTGACGCGCATGCGTGCCTCCGATCTCGCCAATGCGGCAATCCCGGGCGCTGGCTATCTGCTTGCTGTTCTGGTGATCGTCGGCGGGTTATTCTTCAATATTGGCAATATCGGGGGCACGGGCCTTGGTATCAATGCGATGATCGGGCTTGATCCGAAGATCGGCGGCGCAATCAGCGCGGTTCTTTCGATCGCCATCTTCTTATCGAAGCGCGCCGGCATGGC